>JBEISV010000140.1:0-10080 GCA_040375265.1 Verrucomicrobiales bacterium | reverse complement strand
GGAAGTCCCGCGGCACGGGCCAGAACCAGGAGAAGCCGGCCTGTCGCACGACGAGTTCGACGGTGGCGTTGGCGACGGGGCCGCCGAAATAGTAGTCGGACTGGACGGCGATCTCGACCGGTTCGCCGAGGCGGAACGTCTTCCGGCGCGTAGTGCCGTCGGCGAGCTTCTCCTCGGGCAACTGCACCTTCACCTCGAACTCGGGCAGCTTGTATTCCTCCAACCGGAAGAGCGTGGCGGCGCCGATAGGCTCGTTGGGTTTGTCGGCTATAGCCAGCGTGAGGTGGTATTCGCCGAGCGGACGGTTGGTCGGGACGCTGAGTTCGCCCCACGCGGACCCGAACGAGTTCAGCGTGACGACACCGTTGGTGAGTTCGGCGCCCTGCGGATCGTTGATCGTGAACTTCACCTTGGCGCCGCTGGGCGTGCGGTAGGCGTTGTCGGCGAACTGTCGCGCGGTGAGCTTCCAGTGAACCGGATCACCAGGCCGGTAGGCCGGTCGGTCGGTGAAGGCGTAGATCTGCCAGCCGTCGGGGCGCGCATACCAGGCATTCGCCCACGACTGGCAGAAGGCCTGTCGGTCGCCGAGTTTCGCCGCGACGAAGAGATCGCCGTTGTGGCCCTGGAGATCGAACTGGGCGAGGCCATTGGCGTCGGCGGATTTCTCGGCGCTGATCCACTTCTGCTGGCCGCTGCCGTCGCCGTAGTGCAGCCAGAGTTTCACCTGCGCCTCGGCAATCGGCTTGCCGGTGGTGGCATCCACGAACCACGCGAGCGTGGTCTTGCCGCTGGTCTTCAGGACGAGTGTGGCGTCGGAGACGAGGATGAGTTCTCGCGCGGTGAGTTCGCCGGCGCGGGCTTCGAGTAGGTAGGCGCCGGCGGGAAGTTTCTCAGGCAGGCGAATCGTTTTGGAACGTTGAGCATGATCGCCGGTGTCGCCGGTGTCTTCCTTCCAAGAACGAACGGGCTTGGCGGAACCGCGGTCCAGTTGCTGGAGCCATTGCTGGGTATGCTGTTTGGGATCGGTGAAGCGGACGTCGCGGGTCAGCTCAACCGGCGTGATCGTGAGGTCCACTGAATTCACATTACGGGTCTGGAGGAAGAACTGGTTCTCGGAACCAGGCAGGTAGATCTGGTCCTCGTTGACGCTCAGCGAAGGCGAGGTGATTTCGCGGATGCGTTGCTGGGCGGCGGCGGTCCAGCGGCTTTGGCCGGCTTTGAATTCCTCGACGAACCGACGATAGACTTCCAAGGCCCGGGCAAGGTCGGGTTCACGGTTCCAGCCGCCTTCGGGCTGCACGACGAGTTTGCCGGCCTGCTCCAGCCACTGGCCGTAGCGGAACAGGGCGTCGTCATACCAGTCGGTCGTCTTGCCGGGGGCGAGTGCGGCCTTGAAGTCGTCCTCGACCAGTTGCTGGGTGGGATCGGGGCCGCCGCCCATCTGCTGCATGGTGACGGCGCGGGAGTAGCGGGCGCGGGCGAGGTCATTGGGATCGGTGGCGATGCGGACGCAGTTGTTCAGCACGTCCAGCGGGATGGCGCCCCATTGCACGCGGGCCCATGGCCAGTTGGCCTGCGGCTTCTGCCAGCGCCAGACCAGATTCAGGTATCGCCGCCGGGCCAAGTCCACGTCGGCTTGGCCGGCCCACCAGTCGAGCGCGAGCTGGTAGCGGGTGTTCACCCAGTTGCCGTCGTCACCGCGGCGCGCATGGACTTCGCCCAGCGATTGCTGCACCTCGGCCCAGACCTGGTCGCGTTCCACTGGCTGGGCTTCCTGCGGGGCGAGTTGATCCAGCGCCCGGATGGCCTGTTCGGTCGCCTCATTGCGAAGCTGGTTCGCCTGCGCGCGCCACAGCGTGTCGGCGAGGCGGAAGTCGACCCAGCGACGGTCGGCGGCGGCCAGCGAGTTGGTGTCGGCACGCAGGTAGGCGTCCCGGGCTTGGGCGTAGGAACCTTCGGCGAAGAGACGCTCTCCCTGTTGCCGGACCGCGGCGAAGTCGGCGGCCGCCGCGCGGACGAGGAACAGCAGGAGGCAGAAGAACGGGAGAAGGCGGGGCGCAGTCATGGGAAACCGGAAGTTCGACGGACGGAATAGGGGCACGTTCATGGGCGCTTGCCGAGCGGGAAGACGCCCCGGCAAGGGAATGACGCTTGGGCCGGAGATTTCTTAGCGGGAATCTTCGGTCGAGTCAGCGGGCCGGGCTTCTGCCCGCCGAAGGCAAAGTGAGCCTCCTGGTGTCGGCTGCAACCTGTCCCGCCCTCACCCTTTCCCTCTCCCCCGGGGAGAGGGGACCGCCCGACTGGACGTAGTCACTCCACAAACACGGCTGACGAGGACTGTATATCGTTCTTCCGTGGGCCGGACCAATTCATCGGAACCACTGCCGGAAGCTGGCCATCGTCTGGCGGGCGGCGATGGCGGCGTCGGGCAGGGGGAGCACTTCGGCGGAGACGTAGCCGGCGTAGCCGATGTCCTTGAGCGCGGCGGCGATGGGGGCGACGTCGGCGTGGCCGAGGCCGATGGCGCGGCGGTTCGAGTCGGCGAAGTGGACATGGCCAAGGCGCGGGCCGGCGAGGCGCAGTGCGGCGGGGATGTCGGCCTCCTCGATATTCATGTGAAACAGGTCGCAGAGCAGCTTCACGTTCTTCGTCCGCAGCGTGTCGAGGAAGGCCAGCGTCTCGGCGACGGTGTTGAAGAGGTTCGACTCGTAACGGTTCAACGGTTCGAGCAGCAGCGTTGATTCCAGCGCGTGGGCACGCGGGCCGAGTTGGTCGAGTTCCTCCCGCAGCCACGCGAGCGCCTGTTCCTTAGAGACGTCGCCGCCCCAGCGTCCCTGCATGGAGCCGATGATGGCTGGTGCGCCAAATCCGCCGGCGAAATCAATGACCGCGCCGATGAAGTCGCGGGCGCACATGCGGACGTGCGGGTCGGGGTCGGTGAGGGTGAGCTTGCGGCGGACCCAGCCGGCGCCGGTGCCCACCGCGGCGAGCTGAAGCCGGTGCGCGCGGAGCTGGTTCCGGAGCGCGAGACCGTCGAGGTCGTCGGCGTGCGGCGGGAAGATTTCCACGGCGTCGAAGCCGTGTTCCTTAGCCTGGGCGAGGCCGGCTTCAAGGCCGTCGTGGAACACGAACGGGCCGGAGCGGGATTCGGGGACGAGGCAGACGGTGATGGCGGAGCGGATCATGGGCGGAACACGGAACCGTTATTGGGATTCAGGAGCGGACGGCGAAATCCGTCCACGAAGTGGGTGGAGATCCTTGGGAAATTCGGAGAAGCGCTGAAAGTCGGCGTCGGATTGCTCGCCCACGTGAGCGCGGCTGTTCCAGGCCCGGTTGAGATGGGAATAGATGTGGGCGAGTTGGATGCCGAACTCGGTTTCGTCGAAGTCGGGAGCATTCGTGGCGGCGAGCAGTGTGACCAAGTGCTCGCGGGCGTCCTCCAACTGATACGAGAGCAAGGCCCACTCAACAAAGTTGTCTTCGGAATTGATCATATTGGCGGCGCGTAGTTTCAGTTGTCTGTCCGAGGTTCTTTCGCTTCTCCGGGGCTCTGCCGATTTACCGGTTCACAACCTTTCGACGTCGACCGTGATGGGTAGCAACAACTGCATGCGACAGACGCGATAGTAATACCAGTGAGCAAGGTCGCGACCGAACCAGTCCTCTTGGATCGCCAAATAAACAGGCGCATACAGCAGATCTGACCAACGACTCTTGTAGGTTTGATCGATGACGAATGAGGCGGTGAGGAAATACAGAGCCAACGGAACGCTCACTCCGAGACAAGCTAGACGCAGTGTTTTGTTCACGCTTTTGTCGTAGGTTCCTGTCGGCCTCGTTGATTTGACCCTGCTCGCAGCAGGTTCTTTCGCCCCTCCGGGGCTGTGTCGTTCCTCCGGTTCACCCCGGGCTCACGCCTGGGGCTACTTTCTGTCGCGCCTCCGGCGCTAATTTCCTACTTCAGCTTCTCCGGGTTCAGCGGCTGGAGGTCCTTCGGCAGGAACTTGCCGTCGCGGCGGATGCATTCGCCGTCGAACCACACCTCGCCGCCGCCCCATTCGGGACGCTGGATGAGCACCATGTCCCAGTGGACGGCGGAGCGGTTGCCGTTGTCGCAGTCCTCGTAGGCCTGGCCGGGCGTGAAGTGGAGCGAGCCGGCGATTTTCTCGTCGAAGAGGATGTCGCACATCGGGTTCATGATGTGCGGGTGGAAGCCGAGGCTGAATTCGCCGATGTAACGGGCGCCGGCGTCGGTATCGAGGATCTAGTTGAGCTTTTTCTCGTTCGAGCCGGTGGCCTTCACAATCTTGCCGTCCTTGAACTCGAGCCGGATGCCTTCGAACTTGGTGCCGGCGTAGATCGTGGGCGTGTTGAACTGGATGACGCCGTTCACGGAATCCTTCACCGGGCAGGAGAAGACCTCGCCGTCGGGGATGTTGCGGAGGCCTTCGCAGGGCCGCGCTCCGATGCCCTTGATGCTGAAGCTGAGGTCCGTGCCGGGCGCGACGAGGCGGACTTTGTCCGCAGCCTTCATGCGTTTGGTCAGCGGTTCCATCGCCTTGGCCATCTTGCGATAGTCCATGGTGCAGACGTTGAAATAGAAGTCTTCGAACGCCTCGGTGCTCATGTTGGCGGCCTGGGCCATGGAGGGCGTGGGCCAGCGGAGGACGCACCACTTGGTCTTGTTCACCCGGTAGTCGAGGACCGGGCGGAGCGTCTTGGAATACTGCTGGAGCCGGTCGCTCGGCACGTCGCTGGACTCGGAGGCGTTGTGGGCGCCGCGGATGGCGACGTAGGCCTGCACCTTCTTCATGCGGGCCAGCTCGATGCCCTTCACGAGACCGGCGTAGTTTTCGTCGGAACCGCGGAGCAGTTCGCGGGTGACCCGGGAGTGCCGGCACTCGACCAACGGCGTGGCCTTGGCGGCGCGGGCGGCGCGGATCAGGGCGACGGTCATCTCGTCGGGCACGTCCACCATGTCGAGCAGGATGTGCTCACCCGGCTGGAGGTCGCAGGAGTAGTTGATGAGCAAGTCGGCGAGTTTTGCGTAGCGCGGATCGGCCATAATTGTGGGCCGAAGGTAGGCGGGCGCCGCCACGGGGTCGAGCGGCTTTGGGGCGGGCGCCGTGCCCGGGGCGGGGTTGTGGGCGGGGCTACTTCGCGGCAAGCTTTTCCCGGAGGACGGCCAGGCGGGAATTCCAGTCGGCCCAGTCGGCGGCCCATTCCGGGCCGGGATACAATTCATTGGCCCTGGTGAGGGCAGCCTCGGCGGCTGCGAATAGGCGGCGGGCTTCGTCGCGTTTCTTCCAGCGCAGGCAGGCTTCGGCGAAGGCTAGCGGGTGTTCCGGCCGGTGCGGGGCCAGCTTGAGCGCCTGTTCGAAGTGGCGGCGGGCCTTGTCGTTGTCACCGATGCTCAGCGGCCAACCGGGCGCGTTGAGGTAAAGGTAACCGAGCGAACGGTCGGGACCGGCGTCGCCGATGCCGGGTTCCAGGGCGCGGGCGGTGAGCAGGTGGGTTTCCATTTCCCGGACCAGCTTGAGCGCGCTCATGCCCCGCGTGCTGGCGAGTTGGCCGAGATTCAGACCGAGGTAGTATTCGAGGCCCGCTGCCTGCGGGTGCAGTTGCAGGCCGGTGCGGCCGGTGGCGATGCCTTCCTCGGCGAGCTTCGCCTTGGCGCCGGTGTTCGTGGCGGACTTGGTCGCCTCGAACGCCAGTCGAGCGAGGGAGACAAGGTGGACGAGATTGGTGGGACCCGCGGCCAGTTCGCGGCGGGCCTCCGTCAGGCGTTCCGCGTGCGGGCGCGAATTGGTGGTTTCGCCGCGCAGGTGGGCACCTCCCGCCAAGGCCAGCAACGCCCAAACGGCGGCCCAACGCAGCAGGCCGCGGCGAAGTATTTCGCCCTTCGTCAGAAAATCGGCTTGCCCAGTCATCGCTGACGTCACTATACCGTCGCGGTCTGTCACTGACAGTAATGGTTTCCATCACGCTTCAACTTCAACCGGAGAGGGTCTCT
Organism: Verrucomicrobiales bacterium; assembly: GCA_040375265.1. Taxonomy (GTDB): domain Bacteria; phylum Verrucomicrobiota; class Verrucomicrobiia; order Limisphaerales; family UBA9464; genus CAIWAH01. The sequence continues at coordinate 4,067 of JBEISV010000140.1, read as the reverse complement.
TGAGCCGCCCATTTCCCTCTCGTAACGCACCTCCACCCCCGCTTCATCGGATCAACGGCAAGATCCGGGCGCGTGAAGTCCGAGTCATCGGTCCCGACGGCCAGCAGGTGGGCGTAATCCCGCTGGGGCAGGCCATCGTCATGGCCCAGAATTCGGGCCTCGACTTGGTTGAGATTGCGGCCACGGCCATGCCGCCGGTCTGCCGCATCGTCGATTACGGCAAGTTCAAATACGAGCTGTCGAAGAAGGAGAAGGAGGGCAAGAAGCACCAGCACTCCAACGACGTGAAGGAGATCCAGCTCTCGCCGACGATTGATCCGCACGATCTTGGCATCAAGCTGGACCACGCCATCGGGTTCCTGTGCGAGGACCTGAAGGTGAAGATTTCCCTGCGCTTCCGTGGTCGCCAGATGGCCCACACGGAGGTGGGCATGGGAGTGGTTCAGAGGTTCCTGAAAGACGTGGCCGGCTGGGGCCAACCGGACAATCATCCGAAGCTGATCGGGCGTTCAATCAACGTGATGATCAGCCCGCTGCCCAAGCAGAAGCGCGCCAAGAACCCCAAGGAAGTGGCCGAGGCCGCGCCTGCGGCTGCCCCGGCTCCCGCCGCGAAGCCGGTTCGGGTCGTTGCAGATTCCGGATCCGTGGGCGAGCCCGCGGCGCCGCCCGCCGAATAGTCGGTCCCGACGAACGTTTTCCGCAAAGCCACGCCTTCCGGCGTGGCTTTTCTCTTTTCCGGCCGGCCGTTAGCGTCGCCGCATGAACTCCCGCTTTCCCGCCTGGATCGGTTTGGTCACTGCGATCCAATTTGTCGTGGGGAACCTGTTCGCGGACGCGGGCCTCCGGCTTCGTTTCCACGGCGGACCGGTGAGCCGCCCGTTTGCCGTCGCCGAGTTCAGGCTGCCAGCCGACGGCTCGGCCGGACGCGCGTGGGAACTACTGGTGGCCGGCCAACGAATTGCGGTCCAAGCGGGAGATGGTGGGCGCGCTTGGGTGGTCTTGCCGGCGCTCGGTGCCGGCCAAACGGTGGAAGGGCAACTTACGGCGGCGACTGCCCGAATCCGGCGGCCGCAGGCCGAAGCGAAGACCAATGGCGCCCGGCTGGAGCTGCGCCTGCCCGAGGGTTTGGTCGGCAACTATCAGATGGGCGCCGGCGAATTGCCGCGCGCCGACATCCCGGAGAAGTTTCGCCGCGGGGGTTACCTGCATCCGCTGCTGACCCCGTCGGGGCGGCAAGTGACCGACGATTATCCGGCGAACCACCTGCATCATCACGGCGTCTGGTCGCCGTGGACCAAGACGAAGTTCGAGGGCCGCACCCCGGATTTCTGGAACATGGGCGACCGCAAGGGGCGCGTGGACTTCGTGGCGCTGGACGGCCATTGGAGCGGCGTGGTCCATGCCGGCTTCCGGGCGCGACACCGGATGGTGGATATGCTGTCCCAGCCCGAGAAGACGGCCCTCGACGAAGCCTGGGAAGTGAAGCTGTTCAACCTCGGCGAAGCGATGAACCGGCGCGGCCACGTGCTGGAAATCACGATGACCCAGACCTGTGCTACCGCGTCCGCGCTGGAACTTCCGAAGTATCACTACGGTGGCTTGGGTGTGCGCGGTAACTGGGCGTGGAATGGCGTCGACGCGACCCGGTGGCTGACTTCGGAAGGACTCACCAATCGGCTCACCGCCAACGAAACCCGCGGCCGTTGGTGCTGGTTGGGCGGCTTGGTGGACGGTCAATTGGCCGGGCTGACCGTCTTGGGTGCCCCGGAGAATTTCCGCGCCCCGCAGCCGATGCGGGTGAACCCGACCGAACCGTTTTTCTGTTTCGCGCCCTCGCAGTTGGGCGACTGGGCCATCGAGCCCGGCAAGCACTACGTGGCGCGGTATCGCCTCCTGATCACGGACGGCGAGCCGGATCGCGAACTGATTGAGCAGTGCTGGCGGGATATGGCGGAACCGGTTCGCGTGGAGGTGATGCGGTAGCAGGGAAGGCCTTCCGGGGTGCGGACGGTCTTCGTCCGCGTGAACACCCAAGCCGCCGGCGGCTCGGCTCGGTGGGACGCTACTTGCGGACGTGGCCGTCCGCGCCCCTTTGAAGTTGTTCACCGTCGACAATTGGCTGCTCAGCGGCGGGCGTAAAGCCGGGCGAGTTCTTCCGGAGACGCGCCGAGGTGCCAGCGGAGGTTCACGGTGAACATGCGCCAATAGGTTCGCAGCACGCCGCGTTCGCGGAAGCGGCGGGCGGAGGTGGTGACCGTGGCGTCGGCGAGCGCCAGACGGCCATCGCGGCGGAGGGCGCGGCAGAGCAGGTGTTCCTCCATGAGCGGCACGTCGGGCACACCGCCGATACGTTCCAGGACCTCGCGGCGGACGAAGATGGCCTGGTCCGCGTAGGCGAACTGGAGGCAGCGCATCCGCAGGCGACAGCGGAATTCGGAACCGGCCATCAGCCAGTGTGGGTCGCGGAAGGCCTTGCGGAACGCTCCGCCCACGACGGTGGGATTCGCGAGCGCGTTGGCGATGGCGGCGCCGGCGTTCTCTGGCAACCAGGTGTCGGCGTGGACGAACACCAGGACGTCACCCGTGGCGAGTTGGGCGCCGCGCCGGAGCTGGCCGCCGCGACCGAGCGGGCCCGTGAGGAAGCGGGCGCCCGTCTGCCGTGCGATCGTGTCCGTGGCGTCGGTGCTGCCGCCGTCGGAGATGATGACTTCCGTGACCTCGGGAACTTGCCGCACCCGCCGCAGGGCTTCGGGTAGCTCCGCCGCTTCGTTCAGCGCGGGGATGACCACCGACAACGTGGGATTGGGAACAGGCATCAGACCTTAGTCCATCGAGCCGAGTTGCCGGTGATGACTACGGTTTATTCAGGTTTTGCCAGACCGCTCATATAGCGCTTCGGCACATCCAGAAGAATCAAGCGAACGCGTTCTGGAAAGCAGGCCGCTGAACACCACTGAAATTGTAACAAGGGATAGCCAGACACCCCACAAGCCTACGTCACTCCATCCTGTCTTAATGGTGTCCGGTTCTGACATGGATCGGTTCGTGACGATATGTGGAACCGAGACAGGATTGTGAATCCAATTGCCAGGCCTGAAGAACCCCATTCCCGTCGAGTCAGTGCAGTCATAAAGTCGTTCCGCGACGGCGGATTCCCACAGCAACGATGAGGAACCAAGGCAAAGCACTAGCGATAGGCCAAACTGTGACGCTATTCGCCCTGTTGGCGTCTTCATCGAGCTTTCGACTCCTAAAAATGGGATGTGTTCGAGCGTCGCTCGGACAGGATCCACAGGCCTAGAACTTCACCAGCTTTTCCAGCTCCCGCACGCGGCCGGCAATCTCGGCCTTGGTCGCCTTGGTCGTGCGGGCGAGGCCGAAGCCTTCGCAGCAGAATGACGCCACGACGGCGCCATGGACGATGGCGCGGCGCAGGTGCGCGTCCACGGAACCGCCCTTCTGCGCGGCGAGGTAACCGATGAGGCCGCCGACGAAGGAATCGCCCGCGCCGGTCGGGTCCACGACCTTCTTGAGCGGATAGGCCGGGGCGACGAACAGGCCCTTCGGCCCGGACAACAGGGAGCCATGTTCGCCCTTCTTGATGATGACGTAGCGCGGTCCCAGCTTGTGGATCTTGGCGAGCGCGGCGGGCACGTTGTCTTCCTTCACCAGTTGGCGGGCTTCGCCGTCGTTCAGCACGAGGCAGTCCACGCGCTTGAGCAGGCGGAGCAGGTCGGGCAGGGCGATGTTCATCCAGAGGTCCATCGTGTCGGCGATGACGAACTTGGCCTTGGAAATCTGGTCGAGCACAGTGTGCTGGACGGCCGGGGAAATGTTGGCGAGCAGCACGTAGGGCGTGGTCTCGTAGTCGCCGGGCAGCTTGGGCGACCAGCCGTCGATGACGCCGAGAACGGTGTTCAGCGTGCGGCGGTTGTTCATGTTCACCTCGTATTCGCCGGACCAATGGAAGGTCTGGCCGCCCTTCACCTTTTCGAGGCCGGCGAGGCAAATGCCGTGCTTCTCGTAGAGCTTCACGTATTTCACCGGGAAGTCCCCGCCGACGACGC
>JBEISV010000053.1:0-16762 GCA_040375265.1 Verrucomicrobiales bacterium | reverse complement strand
CGGGCGCCAAAAAATCTCTCGCCAACGCCGGCCGGCTGGCCCGATAACCTGCGCTTTGAAATTGGCCGCATGAACGAGCAGATCGTCATCCTTGATTTCGGTTCGCAATACACCCAGGTGATTGCCCGCCGAATCCGCGAATGCAGCGTCTATTCCACCATCCTCCGCTACGACACACCGGCGGCGGAAATCGCTAAGCTCGCACCGAAGGGCATCATCCTGTCCGGCGGTCCGAGCTCGGTTTACGCCAAGGGGTCGCCGCTGCCCGACAAGGCCATCTTCAAGCTGGGCGTGCCGGTGCTGGGCATCTGTTACGGGGTGCAAATCTTCGCGCATTTCCTCGGCGGCAAGGTCGAGAAAGGCCAGAAGCGCGAATACGGCAAGGGCACCTTGTCCGTGGCGGATCCCGCCTGCGCTCTGTTTGCGGGCCTGCCGGAGCAGCTCCAGGTCTGGAACAGCCACGGCGACAAGCTCACCCGGCTGCCCAAGGACTTCACCGTCGTCGGCACGACGGAGAATTCCGACTACGCGGCCATCGAAAACCCGCACAAGAAGTTCTTCGGCATCCAGTTCCATCCCGAGGTCGCCCATAGTCCCCGCGGCAAGGAGGTTCTGGCCAACTTCGTCCACACCGTCTGCGGTTGTGGCAAGGGCTGGACGATGCGGAATTACGTCGAGCAGGCCGTCGAGGAGATCCGCGCCCAGGTCGGCAAGGAACGCGTCATCTTGGGTCTGTCCGGCGGGGTGGATTCCAGCGTAGCCGCCGCGCTCATTCACAAGGCGATCGGCGACCAGCTCACCTGCATCTTCGTGAACAACGGCCTGCTGCGTGCCCGCGAGGCCGAGGTCGTGCAGGAGGTTTTCGGGCGCAACTTCAAGGTGAAGCTGCAATACGAGGACGCTACTCCGTTGTTCCTCCGCAAGCTCAAGGGCGTCACCGATCCCGAGAAGAAGCGGAAAGCCATCGGCAAGGCCTTCATCGACGTCTTCCAGGCTGCGACCAAGAGGGCCGGCAAGGCCAAGTTCCTCGCGCAGGGCACGCTGTATCCGGACGTGATCGAGTCCGTGCCCATCGCCGGCAACCCGGCGGCGATGATCAAGTCGCACCACAACGTGGGCGGCCTGCCGAAAAACATGAAGTTCAAGCTGGTCGAGCCGCTGCGCTGCCTGTTCAAGGACGAGGTTCGCCAGCTCGGGCTCGAACTCGGCCTGCCCAAGGAAATCGTCTTCCGGCAGCCGTTCCCCGGACCTGGCCTCGGCGTCCGCGTGCTCGGCGAGGTCACCAAGGCCAAGTGCGAACTCCTCCGCGCGGCCGATGCCATCGTGGTCGAGGAGATGAAGGCGGCCGACCTCTACTACAAGACGTGGCAGACATTCGCCGTGCTGCTGCCCGTGCGCAGCGTGGGCGTGCAGGGCGACGAGCGGACCTACGACTTCACCGTCGCCATCCGCGCCGTGGAATCGCAGGACGGCATGACCGCCGACTGGGTCCGCGTGCCCTACGACCTGCTGGAGAAGATTTCGACCCGCATCACCAATGAGGTCCGCGGCATCAACCGCGTGGTGCTCGACCTGACCAGCAAGCCACCTGGCACGATCGAGTGGGAGTGACCGGCGGCCCAAGGTGCTGCCGGCATCCTGGCGGCAGAGGACACGGCTGGCCGCGAACCCGGGTGTGAAGTCCACCCCGGCTTGGTGGCGATGCACCGGGCAGGTCCGCATCCACACGTCGGGCTCTCTTGCCAGCGGCAGCGGGAACGCCTTCGGGAGGTTTCGGCACCGGGAAGCGCCTAGACCGCTCTTTTCAAAGCTGCGCTCGTGTCGCCGCCCTGCGGGCAAGATGCCGGCAGCACTTTGCCAGGGGCGGCCTGCGGCGGTTCGATCTGCCTTCATTTTGGCGGAGGACCAACTGACGCTTGCCAAACTCGGGCCGAAGGGACATCTGTTTGGGGCAAACCATACACATCCCATGCGAGTTACCGGTCCTTCCTCCCGCATCCGTCAGGGTTTCACCCTGATCGAGCTGCTCGTCGTCATTGCCATCATCGCCATTCTAGCCGGCATGCTTCTGCCGGCGCTGTCGAAGGCGAAAACCAAGGCCCAGGGCATTGCCTGCCTGAGCAATACCAAGCAGCTCACGCTGGGCTGGCACCTGTATTCCACCGATTTCAACGATGCCGTGGCCAACAATTACGGCGTTTCCGAAACCATCCAGGCCATCGACCAGAACAAGTTCGATAACTGGGTGAACAACGTGATGACTTGGGGCGCGGGTTCCGGCACTGCCGACAAGAGCGTCACCAACCTGGCTTGGGTCGCCAACGGGGTGCTCGGCAAATACACGGGCGGCGCCGTCGGGGTCTACAAATGCCCCGCCGACATCTACCTCGCACCGGCCCAGCGAAAGGCCAACTGGGCCCGCCGTAATCGCAGCCTGGCGATGAACTCCTTCTTCGGCCGCTTCAGCATTGGCAACGATCCCACCGCCCAGGGCAAGAACTGGGGTTTCTCGGACCGCATGCAGTTCCTCAAGCAGAGCAGCGTGCCCGCGCCCGGCAAAACCTGGCTGGTGCTGGACGAACACCCTGACTCCATTAACGACGGCTACTTCATCAACAATCCCGACGCCGGCGCTTGGCAGGACATCCCTGCCTCGTATCACAACGGCGCGTGCGGTTTCTCGTTTGCCGACGGTCATTCGGAGATCAAGAAGTGGCTCAGCCGCTCCTCCAAATACACCGCGGTCAAGTATGCCTACCCGACCATCGTCAACTTCGACGCCAATGGCCGGGGCGATTTCAACTGGTATAAGGAACGCACCGGTTACGTGCTGCTCAACGGCACCCGCCAATACAACTACTGAACGGTTTCCCCGTTTCGTTCCGTCAGGCCGCCGGCAACCCCGGCGGCCTTTTTGTTTGCCCGGCTGGCGACTGCCCCCCCGGCGCAACTGAAGCCACGCCACCAGTCCAAGGTGCTGCCGGTATCCTGCCGGCAGAGATGCGACGCATGGGGCTGACCTACACCGTCACGTCAGGCTCCCTCGCCAAGGGCAGCGGGGCCCCCTTCGCAAGGTTTCGGCACCGGGAAGCGCCTGAAGCTCTGTTTCCAACGCAGCGCTCGTGTCGCCGCCCTGCCGGCAAGATGCCGGCAGCACTTTGTGGGCGGCTCCCGAGCAGGGGGCAAATGCGCTGGCTTCGCCCCACCCTTCCCGGCGACTTGCCTACCACCGCGAATGCCGCAAGGCTTGCCGGCGTCTTCACCGTCACGCTTATGCGCCACCATTTCTGCCGCTGGTTCGCCCTGCTGTCTCTGGTTCATTGGTCCTTGGCCATTGGACCTTCCGCTTCGGCGGCCGACGCGCCGAAGTTCGAGCTCAAGGACGGCGACCGCGTGCTGTTCATCGGCGACACGTTCTTTGAGCGCGAGGGCGACTACGGGCACATCGAGACACGGCTCACGGCGGCGTTTCCCGACCGCAACGTCACCTTCCGCAACCTCGCCTGGGCCGGCGACACCCCGCTGGGCCGGGCGCGCGCGAGCTTCGACTGGAACAAGCCGGAAACCGAATGGCTGAAGCGCGTGAAGGAACAGGTCGCGCTCGTGAAGCCGACGGTGGCGTTCCTGAGCTACGGCATGACGGCGGCGCTGGAACTGGCGGAGACGAAGGCCGAGGAACAGCCGGCAAAGCTGGAGAAGTTCAAGGCCGACCTCGGCACGCTGATGGACGCCATCGACGAAGTCAGCGGGCAGAAGGTGAGGTTTGTGTTGGTGGGGCCGTTTCCACACCAGCCGTCCAACTCAGGCGAGCATCCTGAGGTTCGGGACAACAACCGCAGCCTGTTTCGTTTTCAGACGGCAACCCGGGAACTGGCCGAGGCTCGGAAGCAGTTCTTTACGGGCTTTGGAGTGCTTGCTGACGTGGGAAGATGGGACATCAACCCAAATGCTCCTGCCCGAACTGTAGACGGCATCACGCCCAGCAGTTGGGGAAATGATTTTGCAGCTCAGCAAATTGTTCGCTCGATTAACGGCGGCTCGCTTTCTGTCGGACCGCAGCAAGCCGAAGAGGTTCTCCGCTCCGCCATCCGCAAAAAGAACGAGCTCTTCTTCCACCGCTGGCGTCCGGAGAACTGGACTTACCTCTTCGGCTTCCGCAAAGGCGAGCAGGGCCAGAACGGCGTCGAGATTCCCCGGTTTGATCCGCTCATCGCCCAGTGGGACGCCCGCATCGCCAAGCTGCGCGACCTGAAACATCAGGACCCCGCGATGGTGAAGGAAGTCCAGGATCTGCTCGCCGCCGAGGAACTCGCGCACAAGGCGGTGCCCAAGATCCAGAAACCCCAACCGGTCCCGACCTTCACCGTGGCCGAAGGCTTCGAGGTCAACCTGTGGGCCGAGAATCCCAAGCTCCACAAACCCATCCAGATGAACTGGGACGCGCAGGGCCGCCTCTGGGTCGCTTCGTCCGAGGTCTATCCGCAGATCCAGCCGGGCCAGCCCGCGACCGATTCCGTGGTGGTGCTCGAAGACACCAACGGCGACGGCGTGGCGGAGACTTCGACCACCTTTGCCGACGGCCTGCTGATCCCCACCGGCGTGCTGCCCGACGACAAGGGCGGCGTCTATGTGGCGGCCAGCAGCCAGTTGCTGCACTTCGCCGACACGAACGGCGACGGCGTGGGGGACAAGAAGACGATCGTGCTCACCAGCTTCGGCACTGAGGACACCCATCACAACCTCCACACGCTGCGCTGGGGTTACGACGGGCACCTCTACATGAACCAGTCCATCTACACCCACACGCACATCGAGACGCCGTGGGGCGTGCGCCGGCTGAACAGCGCCGGCATCTGGCGGTTCAATCCCGACACGTGGCGGCTCGACGTCTTCACCAAGGGCGGTTGCAACCCGTGGGGCCACCACTGGGACCAATACGGCAACTCGTTCTTCACCGACGGCGCCGGTGGCAAGGGCATCTACCACGCGATGGAAGGCGCCACCTACTTCACCTACGCCGACATGCGGCGCGAGGCCGACAGCATCAGCCCGGGCAGCTATCCGAAGTTCGCCAGCGTCGAAGTGGTCCACAGCCCGAACCTCCCCGCCGACTGGCAGGGCAGCGTGATCACCTGCGACTTCCGCGCCCATCGCGTCGTGCGGTTCGGCCTGACCGACAACGGCTCGACCTTCCAAACCAAGGAAATGCCCGACGTGCTGCGCTCGACCAACGTCACCTTCCGGCCAATCGACCTGCGCTTCGGCCCCGACGGCGCGCTCTACGTCGCCGACTGGAGCAACCCGATCATCCAGCATGGCGAGGTGGATTTCCGCGATCCGCGCCGCGACAAGGAACACGGCCGCATCTGGCGCGTGACCGCCAAAGGCGGTGCGCTCGGCCAGAAGCAGGACCTCGCGAAGTTGGACACGGTCGCGCTGCTTGACCGGACGCTGTCGAAGTCCGGCTGGGAACAGGAACAGTCCCGAGTCGTGCTCCGCCAGCGCAGCGCCGACAAGGTCTTGCCGGCCGTGAAACCGTGGCTGGCCAAGCAGACCGACCCGCGCGCCAAGCTCGAAGCCATGTGGATCTATGAGGCCTTCGAGAAGCCGACCGAGGCGTTCGTGGGTGAACTCGTCGCCGCGAAGGACGAACGCCTGCGGACGGCGGCGGCACGGCAATTGAGCCGTTAGCCTGGTTCTCCGGCGCATGCCTGAACCCACTTCGCCCGCTTCCGGCCCGGATGGCGCGGCCCGCCTTTATCAGGGCGAGTCCGGGCAGGCCTACCATCAGGGAAAGCGGGCGCTGCGACCCGAGGCGCAGGAATGGGTCTGGCGACTGCGCGCCGGCAAGTTCCAGCCGTGGGTGCGGCCGACCGATACGGTGGTCGAACTCGGCGTCGGCGCCGGCTGGAACCTGGCCCGCCTTGGCTGCGCCCGGAAGATTGGTTGCGACGCGGCGGACTTCCTAAGGCCGGAACTGGCAGCCTTGGGCATCGAGTTTTTCCAGGACCTTTCCGCGGTCCCGGCCGGCGTGGCCGACGTGGCGATCTGCCATCAGACGCTCGAACACCTGCTGGAGCCCGCCGCCGCGCTGCGGGAACTGGCGCGAGTGCTCAAGCCCACCGGCCGGTTGGTCCTGCATGTGCCATGGGAGGTGGAACGTCGGTATCGCCGCTACAATCCGGCGGAACCGAACCATCACCTCTACCATTGGAACGCACAGAACCTCGGCAACCTAGTCACGGTGCTGGGTTGGCGCATCGAACGCCTCGGCGTCCGGGCCTACGGCTATGACCGATTTACGGCCAATTCCGCGGCCCGCTGGCACTTGGGTGAAGCCGGATTCCGGCTGCTCCGGCGCGCGCTGGTGTTGCTCCGCCCCTTGCGGGAAGTGGAGCTGGTCGCAATCCGGCCGGCGGATCGTTGAGCTGACTAAAGGAGCTGCTGGGTCCGGGAAGCCGCGAGGGAAAGTGGATCGCGCCGTTGGTTCTGGGCCGGGGCTTCACTGCGCCGAAGTTTCTCGGACAAGGCGCCCAGGCGCTTGCCTTCGGCTTCGAGCAATTCCAAGCCTTTCACGATGGCGAACAGGTCGTTCGAATTGGCAGCGTTGATGACCGTCTGCACGCGCCCGACGAGATCGTTATCCCGGATCAGGGCGCAGGAACCCCGGAGCCGTTGCAGGGTCATGATGGCCGCGTGGGCTTTGCCGGCCCCGAGTTCATTGCGGACGGTCTTCACCTCGTCCCGGACCTGCTCCGCCAGTTGGTGCAACAGTTCGCCGCAGGCGGCGGTATTCAAGCCGAGGCGATCCTTGAGCGCCTGCACCCGTTCGGTGGATTTGACCATCGACTGGGTCAGCACCTCCCGGATCTGGTCACGGATCTGGTCCGGCTGGAAGGGTTTGACCAGATACTTGTTCACGTTGAGCTCCGCGGCCCGGAGGACGGTTTCCCGGTCCGTGGTCGAGGTGCACATCATCACGTCGAGCTCGGCGAGGTAGGGCGTGGAGCGGATTTGGAAGAGCAGCTGCAAGCCGTCCATTTCCGGCATGCAGACGTCGGTGATCATCAGGTCCGGATTGAGGCCCTTTTTCAGCAAGCTGAGGGCCTCCGCTCCGTTGACCGCTTCGGTGACGGTGCAACCGGGCAACTGCTCGATCACCCTGCGGAGCACCAACCGGCTGATGTAAGCGTCCTCGACGACAAGGATGTGAGCGTTCAGCGCCGGACCGACCGGTTCCACCTGGGCCGGATCGTAGGGCTGGTAGCCGCAATGCTCCTCGAGGAAGGGAACCGCCAGCTTCTTGGTGGCGGGATCAAGGCACATGACGATGCCAATCAAGCCGTTCTCCAAGCCCACGGCCGCCGGCTTGCCGGGCAGCAAATTGACCAAGTCCTTGATGGCCTGGACGATTTCATCGGTGGGCACGGGCGCTGGTGGCGGTGGCGCGCTGGGAGGCTCGGCAACCGGGACGGACAGTTGCGCGGCGGCCGGAACCAAGGTCGGCTCGGCGGGATTGCCCGCCGCCGGGCCAACGGGCCGCATGGGCGGGACTTCCACCAGCGGATTGCCGGTGCGAACGGCGCGGGTCTCCTTCTGGGTCCAATCGGGCCGGACGTCGCCAGTGCCTTTGGCCACCGCGGTCGAACGGCTGGGCGAGGGCTTAAACTCGGTTTGGAGTTCCATGAAATTGAACCGGTTGAGTGATTCGAAGTGCCGACAAGAAAGCTTCGGCCTAGTCGGCGGCGGACTTGAGGCGGGACGGTGAATCCGGGATGGAAATCTGCGGCGCAGCGGGCACGCCAGGACATCGTTTTTGCCGTCAGGTGGCGCGTTAACTGTGGCCGACGGAGCGGGCCAGGGCCTGGCTGTTGAGCAAGAGGGCGAATTTGTCCGCCATCTGGCCGACCCGTTTGCCCTCGGAACTCAGGAGATCCAGACCGTCAAGCGTCGCGGTCAGGTCGCCACGCTCCAATTCGACGAGTAGATGGTCAATCCGGGTGACCAGCGCGTTTTCCTTGATGGAGGAACAGGAGCCCCGGAGGCCTTGGAGAATCATATTGGCCCCGTGGCGTTTGCCGCTGGCCAGCGCATTCCGGACCGCCGAGACGTCCTTGCCCAATTGCTGGCTCAGGCCCCGGAGCACTTCCACCGTGCCGGCCGGATCGAGGCCGACGCGCTGTTGTAACTCCTCCAGTTTGCGAAACTCCCGCGCCGCCGCCTGGACCAGGGTCTCCCGGACCTGGGTCTTGACCTGGGCAGGCTCGAAGGGCTTGACGAGATAACGGCTGACGTTGAGTTCGACCGCCCGCAGGATGGTTTCACGCTCGGTGCTCGCGGTGCAGAGCATCACTTCGAGGTGGCTGAGGCTGGGATTGGCCCGGATCTCCTTCAGCAATGTGAGCCCATCCATATCGGGCATCGCGATGTCGGAAATGCAGAGGTCGGGCGGCCCGTTCTTCTGCATGAAGGCCAGGGCTTCGCGCCCGGTGCTGGTTTCGCTGACGGTGCAGCCGGGGATTTGCTCCAAGGTGCGCCGCAGCATCAGCCGGGAGACCAACGTGTCCTCCACGATCAGGATGTGGGCGTTGATCGGCGTTTCCGTGGGCGAGGCGGCCACCGGTCGGGCAAACGGCGTGTAGTCGCTGCCGACTTGGAGGTAAGGCTCCAGCTTGGCCATGGTCTCGGCATCCAGCCGGAGGGTTAGCCCGAGCTGGTTGTCCGCAAAACCGGTGGCAACCGTCTTGCCGGGCAGCAGCCGCAGCAGTCCGACGATGGTTTCCACCAGATTGGGTTCCCGCACCGGCGGCGGCGCGGCTGGCCGGGGCGGAGGTGCCTCAACCCGGACCGGGGCGCCTTCGCCTTGCTTAGCCAAAGGCGTGAAGACGGCAGCGACCGAACGGGTGGGCGTGACCACCGGTCGGGCAACGTCCGTGGTCGAAACCGCCACCACCACTGCGGGGACAGCGTCATCGGTAGTGGTTTCGCACTGAACTTGCATCGGGTTAGGCCATGGTTTTTCCACCAGCGCATCGGCATCCAGCCGATGGACTTTAGCCCAAGGACGACAAATTTTGTCCGCTTTGCGGTTCGGGTCACGGAGGCGACCGACGGAAGCAGTGTTTCGGGCGGGAAATCAGTGTTGCGGGCGCCTAGTCATCGCCAAACTTAGCCCGCCATGATGCCCGACCCCGCCGCCGCGGCGCCCCGTCCGCTCCCTGACCTCACCCGGCAGGAGTTGGAACGCATCCTAGTCGCGGATGGGGTGCCGGCGACCCACGCCCGGACCCTGTGGCGCGCGTTGCATCACCACTTGGCTGCCGAACTGGCGGAGCGGGACGAATTCCTGCCGCCCTTGCGCCGCTGGTTGGCGGAACACGTCGGCGCCGGCCGAAGGTTTTCCCTGGAATTCCCCAACGAAGCCGACGCGGTCGCCAGCAGTGACGGCCTGACGCGGAAATTCCTGCTCCGCCTGGCCGACGGCCAGACCATCGAGACCGTCGTGATGGGCTTCAAGGGGCGGCATACCGCCTGCCTGAGCACCCAGGCGGGTTGTGCGATGGGCTGCGTCTTCTGCGCCACCGGGCAAATGGGCTTCGTGCGGCATCTCCGGCCTGCGGAAATCGTCGCCCAAGTTCGCCACGCGCAGCGGGCCTTGCGCGTAGTCGGACAGGAAGGCCTACGCAACTTGGTGCTGATGGGCATGGGCGAACCGTTGCACAACTACGACCACGTGATGACGGCCCTGGAGATCATCACCGACCGGAGCGGGCTGAACCTCGGCCCGAGCAAGATCACGATCAGCACCGTGGGCGTGGTGCCGGGCATTCTGCGCCTCGCGGCGGAGCAGCGGCCGTATCACCTCGCGGTCAGCCTGCACGGCGCGACCGAGGAGGAACGCTCCGCCCTCGTGCCGGCCAGCCGGCGCTGGCCGCTGGCGGAGCTCATGGATGCCTGCCGCGCCTACTTCGCCCAAACGGGCCGCCGCATCTTTTTCGAGTGGACCCTGATCGCCGGCCAGAACGATTCGCCAGGGCAGGCCGAACGCCTGGGAAAACTCCTCCACGGCCTCGCGGCGCACGTGAACCTGATCCCGCTGAATCCCACCGGCGGCTTTGCCGGCACGGCGACCCAGACGAACGCCGCCAAGGCGTTTCAGCAGGTGCTCAGGCAGGCGGGATTTCCCAGCACCATCCGTCAGCGCCGCGGAATTGATGTTGCCGCGGGTTGCGGGCAACTGCGGGCGGACAAGGCGCAGGAGCGCAGATTCGCCCGCAGCGAATCCGGCACCACAGTCGGGTAGCGCCTGCGGACGTGTGCCCTCACTGAGGGCAGACCGCGAAGGCGCCGTGTCGCACGGGGTGTAATCCTCGCCCTCGGTCTGCGACCGGCAGCAGGCTTCGGACTTTAGCCCGAACCAAGGCCCTGGGATTCCCCCGGCCGGAAACCGGCGGCACCTCAGGGTGGCTTAGCGGATACCCCAGCAAAACGGGTCCCGCTCATCCAGCAGCAGCGTCGCTTCGCTATTCACATGGGCGGTGCCCGCGATGATGGGTTCGATCTCGCCCTTGGTGCGGTCCCGCCAGCGGAAGCGGCCGGTGAAGGTGCTACCGAGGATGCTCTCCTGGATCCAGTCTTCGCCCTCAGCCAGTTTTCCGTCTGCGGCCAGGCAGGCGAGTTTGGCGCTCGTGCCGGTGCCGCAGGGGGAACGGTCGTAGGCCTTGCCGGGGCACAGGACGAAGTTCCGCGAATCGCCGCCGGCGCCGGGCAGGCCGAAGAGTTCGACGTGGTCCACCTCAGGGAAACCCTGCTTGTTCACGGCCTGCCGGATACGCCAAGTCACGTCGGTGAGCAGCTCGACGTTCCGGAGGTCGAGCGCCCACGGGTGTTCGCCGACGAGAAAGAACCAGTTGCCGCCCCACGCCACGTCGCCGGTCACCGGGCCGAGGCCGGGAACGTCCACCGTGACCGCTTTCCGGGCGCGGTAGCTGGCGACGTTGGTGAGCGTGACCGTGCCGCCGTCGGCCAATCGCGCGGAGACCCGGCCGACGCAGGTATCGAGGTGCAATTCGCCGGGCCGGATGCGACCGAGGTGGGCCAGCGTGGCGACGAGGCCGATGGTGCCGTGCCCGCACATGCCGAGGTAACCGACGTTATTGAAGAAGATGACTCCGGTCGCGCAGGCTGGGTCAGGAGAAGGGACCAGAATGGCGCCCACCAGCACGTCGGAACCGCGCGGCTCGTTCACCACGGCGGAACGAAACCCGTCGTGGCGTTCGCGAAAGACGGCGAGCTGTTCGGCCACGGAACCGCCGCCAAAGTCCGGTCCGCCCGCGACGACAACCCGGGTCGGTTCGCCGCCCGTATGGGAATCCACCACCTGCACACGCTGGAGTTTCATTTTGCTCGGGACCGAGCGTCGGCGCGACGCGGCAAAGGGTCTTGGCGCCCCCGCTCCGGGCGCCCGGCAAACGCGGCATAGACTGAAGCCGCTTGATCCGGGAAACCTCTCCTCCCCATTCCGAACCGAACGGCCTGACCGTCCGCGGACGGGACCAGCCCACCTTCAGGCCGATGCGAACCGGCAAGCCTGCGACCACGGTTCGTATCGCCGCCCAAGCCAGGATTGGAACCCTGGCAACCACCTCGCGAAAGCGATCCCCCTTCCCGGAGCATCGGCCTGCCTACGACGCCCCGAGGCGAGCCGGCCGCTGCCCCCGCACCGTCCTCAGCACTCCGCCCAGCGCGAGCGTCGCGCAAATCCAGCCGAAGGTGTCACCGTGTTCGTGATACCAAGTGAGTTCCCGGGGCTCGCCGCCCGGGCGCAAGGGCACCGATGTCAGCAGGAAACCGGCCTCATAGACACTGCCGCTGGCCGACCGGAACAGGTCGTGCATCCGGCCGAATTCATCGAGCCAGCACGTCAGCCCGTTGTTCGTGCAGCGCACGAGCGGCACCCCGTTTTCCACGGCCCGGAAGACCGCGCTCGCCGCGTGCTGCCATTGCGCCCCGCTCTCGCCAAACCAGCCATTGTTGGTGAGCTCGAGCACAAAGTCGGTCTCGGGCGTGACGTGCGGGCGCGTGTGGTGCGGGAACACATCCTCGAAGCAGATCATCGGCGAAATGTTCAGTGTCCGGTTCGTGCCCAGGCCGACGCGGAACACGCCCGGCCCCGGTCCCGGCGTGAAGCTGGCGCCGATCGGCGTGAGCCACTTCATGAACGGCAAGCCGCGTTCGAACGGGATATATTCGCCGAAGATGACGAGGCGGCGCTTGTGGTAGCGGTCAGCGATCCGGCCTTCGGGCGACAGCAGGAAGGCCGCGTTGAAATGGCGCCACTTCACGCCGTCCTCCGGCGGCGCCGGGGCGGCATCGGCCGAGCCGAAAATCCACCACGCGCCGGTGCCGGCGAGCAGGCGGGTCATCGCGTTGAGCTGGTCCTCGGTCATGTCGGGCAGCGAGCCTTCGGGCCATAAGAGCACGTCGGGCCGGGTCGCGAGGGCCTGGCGGGAAAGCTGGAAAACCTTCTCGAACCGGGCCGGATTGGCATCGGAATCCCAGATCACCTGCTGCGGGATGCTCGGCTGCACCAACGCGAGGGAGACCCGTTCCGGTTCGGTCGCGGGGTGTTTCACGATACGGGTGAAGCCGAGTCCGACGACGACGAGCAGGGTGAACAGCGGCACGCGCAGGTCGGCGGTCCAGCCGAAGCGGTTGGTCGGGCGTTGCGCCACGCCGAGGATTGCCGCCGCGAGCGACACGGAAAACCAGACCAGCAGGAACGAGACGCCATAGACGCCGGCCACGCTGGCGAGTTGGATCAGCGGCGCGTTATGCCACTGGGACAGGCCGAGGAGACTCCACGGAAACCCGGTCAGGAAGCGCGCCAGCAGCATCTCCAAGGCGACCCACAGCGCCGCGGTCCAGAACAGTTGCGCGAGGCGTGTCAGCCAAGGCCGGGCGGTAAAGCTCGCGGCCGCCGCGTGCCACGCCGGCACGGGCGCCGATGCTGTTGCCGGAGCGCTGCCCAACAGGCGGAGCACGCGCAGGCTTAGCCAAATCCACAGGCCCGGATACACCGCACAATACGCCGACAAGGCGAGCCACCCGGCCACCGCGCCCGCGGGGAACGGAATGTGTAGTAGCCAACGCAGCGCCACGAGGTATTGGACGGCACCGGCCAACCAGCCGTAGCGGAACGCGGCGCCCGCCGGCAAACCCATCGCCCCCGCGAGCAGCACCCCGGGACCCAGCCAGGCCAGGCCCGACCAACCCGGCGTGGGAAACGAAAGCCCCAGCAACAGGCCGCCGAACCCGGCCAGCAACCAGCGCCACCAAACCAGGGCACCGCTTCGCCGCGGCTGCGGGAGAGCGGCGGCGGGAGACGGATCGGACGTTTCGGCGGAAACCATGCGCGTGGCCGCAGGCTAGTGGGTGGAAGCGCCACGGCCAGCCCGGAGCGCGGCACACGTCTAGTTCCTCCCCTGCCCTTATTCCGACGGCATGCGCCCTCGGGAGGCGTTGCGCAAACGGTCCATTGCGCCGGTCCGCGGCAACCCGTCACGCTGCGGCGCTTCATGCCGGTGAATCTCCAGCTGGACCTCGGTCCCCGCCGCGCGCGGTCGCGCCGTCGTTTCCGGTGGTGGCGCTGGGTGGCGGGCCTGGGACTGCCGCTGGCCGGCGCCTGCTACTTCCTGTGGGTGCTCCCGTTCTGGGGTTGGCCCTTCAATGCCCAGCGGCACACGCGGCCGCCACTCACGCCGGCGTGGTCGTTGGAATGCTGGCTGTGGGAGGACGACGCCAACACCGCCGAAGCGGTCCGGGAGCTGCTCGCCGGCTACGCGGCGCACGACCTGCCAGTGCGCACCGTGCTGCTGGATAGCCCATGGAGCACCCGCTACAACGACTTCACGGTCGACACCAACCGTTACCCCGACCCGGCGAAGTTCTTCGGCGACCTTCAGACCAACGGCTACCGCGTGGTGCTGTGGATGACCTGCATGGTCAACTCGCGGAACAAGGACACGGCGGTGCGCGCCGCGTCGGATTTTTTCGAACACGCCCGCACGAATAGATTCCTTGCCGGCGGCGGTCACGAGGTCAGCTGGTGGAAGGGCCGCGGCGGCTTCCTGGACTACACCCATCCCGACGCGCTCCGGTGGTGGCACGGCCTCCAGCAACCGCTCTTCGACCTCGGCCTCGATGGCTGGAAGCTCGACGGCACGGACACGCTGTTCAGCGGCCCGGGATTCCTGCCGTATCAGCGCACCCACACGGGTTGGCTGAGCACGCGCGGTTACATGGACCGTTACAACCGCGAGGAATACCGTCACGGCCTCACGCAGAATTCCGAGTTCATCGTGCTCACCCGCGCCATTGACGACCGCTACTTCCCGCTCAGCCATCCGGAAGGCTTCGCGCCGCTGGATGCCGCCCCGGTCACGTGGGTGGGCGACCGGACGCACGAATGGTCATCCCAGACGGGCGGCGGCGCGGACGCGGATGCCGTGCGCACGACCGCCTCGTTGCGGGACCGGGGATTCGAGGGCGCCCTCCGGGACATCCTGGCCAGCGCCGCGAAGGGCTACGGCGTGGTGGGCGACGACGTCGCGGGTTACCACGGCAAGGAACCCATCCCGCCCCGGCTCTACATCCGCTGGGCGCAATTCGCCGCGTTCACCGGCTTGTTCCTCAATGGCGGGCACGGCGAACGCCGGCTCTGGCAACGCACAGCGGACGAACTGGCGATCATCCGGCGGTATGCGTGGCTGCACACCGAACTGGTGCCCTACCTTTACACCCTTGTCGCGCGCCACCACGAAGGCGGGTTGCCCCTGATCCGCCCGGTCGCCGGCCCCTACCACTACCGGCTCGGTGACGACCTGCTGATCGCGCCGATCTACCGCGACCAACTGACGAATGCCGTCCATCTGCCCGCCGGGCGTTGGCGGCACCTGTTCCATGACGGCGAAGTCCTGACCGGGCCGACCAATTTTACCCGGGCGTTCGCCCTAGACGATTTCCCGGCCTATGTCCGCGACGGCGCCAACCTCCCGCTGAACGTCACGCGCGCCTACACGGGTTTCGGCAACACCAATTCCGCGAACCTGCTGACCTGGGCCATCTGGCCCCACGGCACTAACGAGTTCACCGTGACGCATCCCGACCGGAGCGGCACCACGACCCTACGCGTTGAGGCGGGCACCGGCCTGAGCCTTACGCTGGCGGGCGTCGCGAAACCGCACCGCCTGCGCATTCTTTGGCCCGAGCGGCCCCGCGTAGTGCGGCGCGACGGTCAGGTGCTGGCGGAGGGAACCGATTGGCGCTACGACGCCGCGGAGACCCGGCTGTGGATTACCTCGCCGACCGGAAACGCCGCCTACGCCGTGGAATGATCGGCCCAGGGCAACGTCCGCGAGACCGCGCCGTCAGAACGGCCGGTGGGCCCCGTCGGGCAAGCCGTCCAAGTCGAATTCCTGTTGATACTCTTCGCCCCAAGTTCCTGCCTTGCGGGTCAATTCCAGCCGGCCGGCCTCGCTGACCACCTCAAACTCGTAGGTCCCCGTTTCGGCAATGACCTTCAATTGCTGTTGCTTGCGGCGTTCCGGCGATTGCTGACTTTGCACCTCGAGCGCGATTGAGGCCACGGCAGCGGTGCTGGCCTGGAGGTCGGCCACCGCGACCGGGCCCTTCGGATCCAAGGTCAGGGTCGAATCCACCTCCGCCTTCAACTCGACCACCAGCACGCTTTGGCCGTCCACTTCGGTGCGGCTTTGCTTGGCGGACTTGCCCAATTCTTGCCGTTTTCGGGCGACCGCCGGCCGGTTGGATTCCTCACAGCCGACCGTCACGATCACCTGCCCGACGGCTGTCTTCAGCCGCCGCACGTGGGCGTCATCGGCCGATTCGGCGGGCAATTCCTCGCCGCGGGCGGTCGCCAACACCGCCTTGGCCACGTAGCCGTCGCTCGAACCTAGCGGCTCAGCCAGCGCCTTGACCATGACCTGACGAAATTCATCGTCACCCGCCTTGGCTAATTCCCGGCAGAGCCCGATGCCCAATTCGTTGTCCTGCAGGGCGTAGGCGACGATCAAGCGCAGCCGTTCCGGGCGGAATTTCCGCATGTCCTCCAGCACGCCGGCGGACCGAAAGTTCCTCGCCATCAGCCCGCCCTCACCCGCACCGGCACGGGCCGTCAGGCATTCGAGCCAAGCCCGCTGGGCACGAACGGGTTGCTTCGCTTTCATGCAGGCGAGGGCAAATACTTCCAGGACATCCCCGTCCGGGAAGAACCCTTCGGCCTCCGGGGCCAGTTGCCGGATCGCCTCAACAGGCTGTCCGGCGGCCAACAGCACGCGCCCCAGGAGGGCGAGGGCCCGCTTGTTTCTGGGTTCGTCCTTCACCAATTCGCGCGCGAGCGGCAGGGCCTGCTCCGCCCGACCAAGGTTGAGCAGGGCCACGGCCTTGGAGTAGCGGAAGGCCAAGTTTTTCGGTTCCGCCTTGAGGGCCGCATCCAAGGTCGCGAGAGCCTCGTCGGACTTCCCCTCCTGGAGCAGGGTAAGCGCCCGCCGAACCTCGGCCGGTCCCTCCGCGTCGGCATCAGCCGCCCCGGCCGATGGTAGCCCACCGAACAGGACGGTCACCGATGCGAAGAGCACTCCCAGAATTCGATTCATGCGTCCACTTTGGTAGGGCCTCGGACCCGAGGAAAGCGCAAAGCCGATGGACGAAGGACTTCGGGCGCACTCCGAAATCGTGGCTG
>JBEISV010000522.1:0-3255 GCA_040375265.1 Verrucomicrobiales bacterium | reverse complement strand
CGTATAGGCCGCGACATCACCGGCGGTCTTCGGGTCCACGGGTTCGGTGAAGGTGAGTTCGAAGCCGTCGGGCTTCGCGTGCATCTCGTGGATCTCGAACGGCGTCTTGCCGCTCCAGACGAGGCGTTGCAGCGCGAAGGGCTTGCCGCCGCGGGCGCCCCAGCCGCGGTCTGTCCCGCCGGCGAAGAGTGAACCGTCGGCCGCGAATTCCAGGCTCAGCGTGCCGGAGTCGAGTCCCTCGCGGAACGGGAAGCATGCGCCCTGATAGACGCCGTTCACCTGCTCCAGGTAGACGCGCATGACGGTGCTCCACGTCTGGTCGCCGACGAAGAGCTGGTTGGCGAACGGGCCGAACTTGCCGGCCGTGAAGTCGTTGGCGATGCCGGACGCGCTCTGGCCCATCTTGTTGTAGGGAAAGCCGATCGCGGGCGGGACGAACTCCTTCATCTTGGCGCGCTCGGTGGCGATGCGGCTGTTGCTGGCGGGTTCCTTGGGGGCAACGCCGAGGTTCGTGGCGAGCGAATACCACTTGAAGCCCGAGGGATTGCCCACGAAGCCGCCGGGCTTGAGATGCTTGAGCCAACAGGTGCCGTTCCACGGGCCCTGGTTGTCCGTGTAGAACATGTCACCGAGGTGGTTGGTGGCGATGCCGCCCGGGGAGCGGATGCCGCTGGTGGTCGGGATGACCTTGCCCTCGGGCGTCACGCGCAGGCCCCAGCCGCGGAACTCATTTTCGCTGGTGAAGGAGCCGGTGAGGCAGAGCACGAGCCAGATGTTGCCGTCGCGGTCAGGCTTCGAGCCGAAGGCGTATTCGTGGTAGTCGCCGCCGATGCCCCAGCCGTCGGCAAAGGTCTCGAACTCATCGGCGCGGTCGTCGCCGTTGGTGTCGCGCAGGCGGGTGATCTCACCGCGCTGCGTGGCGTAGAACCAGCCGTCCTTGCCTTGGAAAATGCCGAGCACCTCATGCAGGCCGGAGGCGAACTTGGTGAACTTGGCGCCGGTCGGCGGGTTCTGGTAGGCGCCGTCCACGAAGTAGATGTCGCCGAGCCGCGTGGTGACGGCGATCCGCTGTTTCGGCAACGCCGCGATGGCGCCGGCTTCCAGCACGATGCCCTCGGGGATCGGCACTGTGATGAGTGGGTAGAACTCGGGCTGGCGCTCGGCCGGGGTGGCGGCGGCGGCCCTAAATGACCAATGACCGATAACCAATGACCAAGCGGACAGGGCCACGGTCACGGAGCGTTGGACGATGGTGGAAAATTTCATCGCTGGAGGTTGAGAAATTGAGAATTGGACATTGGACATTGGGCCTTGGTCATTCCATCACCACGTCATCTCCACGGTGAATTCGCCCGGTGCGGTGACAGGCACGCGGAGTTCATTGCCGCCGATCTTCGGTTCGCCCCCACCCCGGAGGCGGACCTTGAATTTGCCGTCCACGCTGAAGGTTCCATCGCCGTTCGCCTTGATGTCGCCGGTGGCGGCGCGGAACCACAGCGGACCGCTGCCGGCCAGCTTGAAGCTACGGATGAAGGTCATGTCCACCTCGCCGGCCTTGGGCTGCGGGAATTCCTCGATGGTCACGCCGCCGACGCGATAGCGGAAAGTCGGCTGCTGTTTGGCGTCGAGCCGGTAGCCGAGGAAGTGGTTGGGGCCGGACAAGCGGTCGGGGGCGGCCGGCCAGGGGGCAGTGGCGTCGGACAGCGAGGCGAAACCCGGTCCCGACGGAAACTTCAGGACATGATCACCAAGCGGCGGTTCGTAGCCCGTGCCGCGGTCGGTGCTGTGGCGGGACATGTCGATGAAGCTGCCTTGCCACACAAGCGCGAGGCGCAGTTCATTGGCGTCGAAGGCGAGGTTCGCCTTCTCCGGATAACCGACGGCGATGGCGCGGGAGCCGGCGCCCTCGATGAAATGGCGGTAGATGACCGCTTCCTTGTCGGCGACGATTTCCTTGCGCCCGCGGACGAGCCCGGACGGCACTTCCGCTTTGGCTCCATCGTTGAGCCAAGCCCAGATGGCCTTGATCTGCGGGTCCGTCTGGCCGCCGAGGATCGCGGTGTTCACCGCCTTGCCTTCGGGCCAGAAGGTGGGCATGCGCGTGCCCGGACGCAGCGAGGCCGGATCGGGCAGGTAACGGCGGAACCAATCCCAGGTGACGCGGCCGGCCATTTCCTCCAACGCGAGGGCCGGAATACCCATGGAGCCGTAGGTCGTGAAGGTATGGCAGGCGATGCAGCTCAGGCCGTCGCGCCCGACGAGCTTCCAGCCGAACTTGGCGTCGCGCTCGGTAATGGCGGGCTCGGGCTGGGCATCGTCGAACTTATCCGCCTCGACGAATGCAGGGGCGAGCTTCGCGGCTTGGGCGGCGCCGAACTGCGGCATCCGCGTGGCCATGTAGGGGCGAACCTTGGGGCCTTCGGCGATGACCTTCGTGAGCCAAGCTGGCTTCAGCTTCATGCCCACGAGGCTGAGGTGCGGCGGCACGCGACCCTCGTCGCCGAGGTCGGCTTCGCCGTGAACCTTGAACCAATCCGAACGTCCGGCTTCGAACGGACCGCCGAGTCCCTCACGCGAATGGCAGGCGTAGCAATTCAGGCGGGCCATCGTCTGGGCGACGCGCAGGCCGGGGGCGAGCGGTTGGGTCAGTTTCGCGGCGGCCGCGACGGTCTTGCGCAGGGCCGCGCGCTGGGCCGGGGACAGGTCAAACTTGGGCGCGCCCGCCGGAACGTTGTCGGCGAGGCAGCCGGCGGAACTGCGGGCGGCGAGATCCAGCAGCGGTTTGACCGGAATCGACGCGAGGCCGTCCGTCGAATGGCAGGCCACGCAGTTCAGCGACGGCGACGCAAACAGTTCCCGGCCTTTCTTCGACTTGGCCGGGTCCACGGTAAATTCGGTGTGACCGACCGGCTGCATCGGTTGGGCATAGTGCTTGAAGGCTTCGTTCGGAACGTGACGCCGGGTGATTTCCGGTCCGGCCCAGCGCAGGTCGAGCTCAAGTCCGCCGCCGCCCTGGAAAAAGAGCAGCGTGAAACTGTGCGGACCGGCTTTGAGCGTAGCCTTGCCGGATTTCTCGGCCGGGGGGTGCGTGCCGTCGTTGTTGATCAGGCGTTGGCCGTCGAGGAAGAGCTGGGACCCGTCGTCCGAGTTGAGCCAGAAGGTATACTCGCCGTCGTCCGGGATCTCGATCACTCCGCTGAACCGCACGCCGAAGTCGTTGCCGCGCTTCGCCATCTTCGTGTTGATGCCCTCGGT
>JBEISV010000123.1:0-10785 GCA_040375265.1 Verrucomicrobiales bacterium | reverse complement strand
CATCGTAGGTGCCGCCGCCTAGCACGAGGCCGGCCCCTTCGACGGCAGGTGCGACGGCGACCGATTGGGCGGGAACAAACACGGCCTTCAGCCGCCACGCCGGTTTCGCCTCGGTGAACGTCACCGTCTGCTGCAAGGCCGTGCCCGCGACATCGCCCTCCCACTGGTCCAGCTTGAAGCCGGGCGCCGCTTCGGCGGTGAACCGCACGGTCGCCGCGCCCGTGGTCGCGACGGCGATCCGGCCGCCACCGGCCGTTTCCCGGTCATGCACACCCACCAGCACCGGCGGCGTCAGCCAACCCTCGGTGTCGTTCTCGGCGAGCAGCCGGTAGGTGCCCGCATCCGCCAGTGCGATCCCCGGCAAGGTCAGGACGAGGTTGGTCTGGCTAGGCAACGCCTGCCCGTCCCGCAGCCACTGGACGCGCGCCGCATTCACCACCGACGCGCGCAGTTCCACAGTCTCCCCGACACCGGCCAGCACGGGCTCGGTGGGCGACTCCAGCACCACCACGTCGGTCGGCTGCGGCGGGGTGACCGCCAGAAAGTGGCTCGGTCCGGCAGATGCGAAAACGATCCCCGGCACCCGCGCGGGCACCACCTCAGCCGACCTTCCCAAGGGCGTCAGCACGCCGGCCGCGTCGACCGCCAGCATGCGCGGTTCCGGGTTAAGGGCACCCACCTGGATCTGCCGCACGTTGCGCAATCCGGCAGCGACCGCAGTCACATCTTGGCTGCAGCAGTTGGTCGTGACGACCACGCGGCCGTCCCGGAACAGCAGCGCCGTGGACTTGTCCGAACCGGTCACTGCCGCGACCCCGCGGACGGTGGGCAGATAATCCCCGGCCTGGCCCAAATCGCCGAAGCCCCGCACCGTGCCGTCTGCCAGCACGGCGTAGGCGGCATTGATGGCCGTGCCCACGCCTACGGCATTGGTGATGGCTTGGACCATGCCCTCGGTGCCGGCCCCGGCCGCCGCCACCTGTCCATTACGCCGCAGCACCACGGCGGTGTAGTTTTGGGACGCCACGGTCACGGCATCGGTCAGCGCGCTGAAGTCCGGCGCCCCGTTCCCCCACGATGCCACCCGGCCGGAGGCGGTCACCGCGAAGGACCATTCACGGCTCGCGGTGATGTCCACCACATTGCTCAAGCCCGCTGGCGGGTTGCGTTGCCGGGACGCGTTGTCGCCCCAGCCGCGCACCGTCCCGTCGGGCAGCAGTGCCAAACTGTGGGCCCAACCGGCGGCCACTTTCAAAACCGGGCCCAGATCCGCCGGCACCGTCGCCTGGAGGGAAGTGTTATCCCCCCACGCCAGCACGCGTCCGCCGCTGAACCGCCCACTCCCCGCAGCCGCGGCGAACACCGCCTTCGGCTGCAGCCCAACCGTCACTTCGACGGTCACGGGGTTGTTTGTGGCCAGGTCCGGCGGCACGCCTTCCCAGCGGTCGAACTTCCAATCCAACTGGGGCACAGCGCGCAGCGGCACGGTGCTGCCGGTTTCGTAGGTGCCAGTGCCCAGCACGATACCTTGGCCGCTCACCGCGTTGGTGATCGTCACCGGCGCGGCGGCCATTCGCGGTCCGATCGCCATCAATCCCAGCCAACCGCTCACGATTGCCACTACAGTCCGTTTCATACGTTTCCGTTTCTTAATCACCGCTCGTTTTCACTTCTTGCTCCCCGCTACCTGCCCTTACCTCTGACGCCTTACTCCCGGCTCCCGGCTCCCGGCTCCCGGCCCTTGCCCCTTTCCCGCTTGCCGCCCTGCTCCCCGCTCCCGGCTCCCTGCCCTTGGCCGGCCCTACGGCCTTCGCACGCGCCAGAAGCGGGCCTCGACGCCGGCCTGCGGGGTGATGGTCACGCGCACTGGCGTGCCGCTGCCCTGCCCCGTCACCCGCTGGGCTTCGGTCCACGTGTTCAGGTCCGGCGTCGTTTCCACGATCACTTCCTGGCCGGCACCCGCGGTCACTTCCAGTGTCAGCTTCCCGTCCGCGCCGGGCGGGGGCAGCTCGATCACCGGCGGCTCCTCCGGCTCAACCACGTTGACCGACACCTCTGCTCCGGCCGGCAGGAACTGGGCATTGCCGGCCTGTTCCGCCCGGACCAGCACGCGGCCCGATCCAGTCAGCGTGAGCAGGTTTTCCGTCACTGTCGCCGGGCCCGACACCACCGTAAAGCTGACCGGGAGACCGCTGCTGGTCCTGGCCGAAAGCGCGACCGGCGAACTCGTGCGGAGTAGCGTCGAAGGCAACGTGAAGAACAGCGTTGGGGGAATCCTGAACGAAAGCTCCAGCACTTGCAGACCACCGGCTCCGTCGGCGAGGTAGGCGAACTCGCCCGCCACTCGAAGCCGAATGGCGACGCCGGCGGTGTCGTAGGCGCCGAGACGCACCGGCGCGGCGGGATCGCCCACATCGATCACCTGCAGGCCTGCCTCCCAGTCCGCCACGTAGGCGATGCCGCCGCGCACCTGCACCGCGGCGGCGGCTCCGCTGGTATCGTAGCCCCCGAGGCGGACGGGCGCGGCCGGGTTGCTCACGTCGATCAACTGCAGGCCGGCGGTGTCATCCGCGACGTAGGCGAGATGGCCAACCACCTGCACCCCGTTGGCATTGCCGCTGGTGTCGTAGCCACCCACGCGGAGCGGCGCCGCTGGGTTGCTCACCTCAATCACCTGCAAGCCCGTGGCCCCATCGGCAACGAACGCGAAATCG
Source organism: Verrucomicrobiales bacterium (assembly GCA_040375265.1). Lineage (GTDB taxonomy): Bacteria > Verrucomicrobiota > Verrucomicrobiia > Limisphaerales > UBA9464 > CAIWAH01. The sequence continues at coordinate 8,071 of JBEISV010000123.1, read as the reverse complement.
CCCTCCACGTCCACCGATTCCGCCCAACCGGGCGTGTCTATCGAACCCAACCGGACCGGTGACGCCGGATCGCGCAGGTCGAGGATCAGCAAACCGGCCAGGCCGTCGGCCACAAATGCCCGGTCCCCCACCAACCGCACCCCACGAGCCGACCCCGGGGTATCGTAAACGCCCACCCGAACGGGCCCGGACGGGTTCGCCACATCGATCACCTGCAAGCCCTCAGGCCCGTCGGCCACCAGACAGGTTGTGCCCTTCAATTCCACCGCTCCGGCCGCTTTGCCGACCGTGGAGAGTCCACCCCGGCGCACGGGCTGCCGCGGATCCGTGAGATCGAGGACTTGGAGCCCGGCCATTTCATCCGCCACCACGGCCAGCGTCCCTGCCACCGCCACGCCATGGGTCCACCCTCCGGCCCCCAAGCCCGCGACACCTGTGCCCGTGAATGCCGGTTCATTCAGGCGCCGGCTGACACTGACCGCAGCGAATTGCGCATCCCCCGTCTGCTCGGCCACGAGGGTGATGGTCCCCGCGTTGGTCGCGATCACCGCGCCCTCCGCGATGAACGCGGGTCCGTTCGCCACCCGGAACGTCACCGGCAGGCCGCTGCTCACCGTCGCGGTCAGCGGATACGCCCGGCCCCACACGAGGGGAGCGCCCGCCGCCGGTGAGGTCCAGGACAGCGACTGTTCGAGGCCGAGAGGCACCTTGATCACCTGCAGGCCGGCGCCGCCATCCGCGACATACGCAAGGTTTCCAACCACGTGCACAGCCCAGGTCTGGCCGGTGGTGTCAAAGCCGCCGAGGCGCACGGGCGCGGCCGGGTTGCTTGCGTCAATCACCTGGATACCGGCACTTCCATCCGCCAAGTAGGCCGTGTTGCCCACCAACTGCAGGCCGTTGGCGTTGCCGCCGGTGTCGTAGCCGCCCACGCGCCGGGGAGCAGCAGGATTGCTGACATCGATCACCTGCAGGCCGGAAGGTCCATCCGCAACATGGGCGAGGTTTCCGGCCACGCGCACGCCGTCGGCGATGCCGCTCGTGTTGTAGCCGCCCAGGCGCTTGGGCACCGCGGGGTTGGCGACGCTGATCACTTGCAGGCCGGCATCGCCATCCGCGACATAGGCTAGGCTGCCAACCACGTGCACGGCCCACGCTTGGCCGGTGGTGTCATGGCCACCCAAACGCACGGGTGACGCCGGGTTGCTCACGTCGATCACCTGCAGGCCGGAGGTGAAGTCCGCGACGTAGGCCAGGTTGCCCACCACCTGAACCGCCATCGCCAGGCCAGCGGTGTCGTAGCCGCCCAGGCGCACCGGCACCGCCGGGTTGCTCACGTCGATCACCTGCAGGCCGCCCGTATCGTCCGCCACGTAGACAAGGTGTCCCACCACCTGCAGGCCATTGGCACTGCCACTGGTATCGTAGCCGCCAAGACGCTTGGGCGCCGCCGGGTTACTGACATCGACCACTTGCAGGCCCGCACCTCCGTCCGCCACGTAGGCCAAGTTGCCCACCAGGTTCACCGCTCGCGCATTGCCGCTGGTGTCGAGGGCGCCGAGGCGCTGGAGCGGCGGCGGCCGATTGAAGGTCCGGATGAGACTGACGGCGGCGAACTGCACGTCACCCGCCTGCGCCGCCACCAGCGTGACCAGGCCGACGTTGGTCACGGTGACCGTGCCGTCGGCGATGAACGCCGGTCCGCTCTCCACCCGGAACGTCACCGGCAGACCGCTGCTTGCCGTCGCGGCCAGCGGATAGGCCTGGCCCCACACCAGGGGCACACCTGCCACTGGTGAGGTCCACGCGAAGCTCTGGGGATCCGCGAACACGGTAAGCGTCCGCTCCTGGGTGGTCGCCGCCAGGAACTGATCGTTGCCAGCCTGCTCCGCCCTGACCTGCACAGGGCCCGTGCCGGCAAACCTCAACTGGTCGCCACTCACTGTCGCCGGACCTGATACCACGGTGTAGCTCACCGGCAGTCCGCTGCTCGCCGCCGCGCCGAGCGTCAGCACCAGGTTCGTCCGGTGGACCGACTCCGGCAGCGTGAAATCCAGCGTTTGGCCCAGTTTGGTGGTGACCTGCAGCACCTGCAGGCCGGCTGCGCCGTCCGCGACATAGGCGAGATCGCCCACCACCTGAACGCCAAAGGCAGTGCCGCCCGTGTCGTAACCGCCCAGCCGCACGGGATTGGCCGGGTCGCTGACGTCGAGCAGTTGCAGTCCCCCTTCACTGTCCGCGACGTAGGCGAGGTTGCCCACCACCTGCACGCCTAGGGCCCAGCCGCTGGTGTCATAGCCGCCCAGGCGCACAGGCGCGGCCGGATTGCTCACGTCGATGACCTGCAGGCCGGCATCCAAGTCCGCTGCAAAGGCGAGCCCCCCCACCACCTGCACGCCTGTGGCAGTGCCGCTGGTGTCGTGACCGCCCACGCGCGCGGGCGCCGCCGGATTGCTCACGTCGAACATCTGCAGGCCGGCAGCGCCATCCGCCACGTAGGCCAATTTGCCCACCACCCGCACGTCTTGGGCCCAGCCGGGGGTATTGTAGGCTCCCATTTTCACGGACGCAGCCGGGTCGCTGACGTCGATCACCTGTAGTCCGGCATCCCCATCCGCAACATAGGCCAGGTCGCCAATTACCTGCACCCCGGAGGCGAGGCCACCGGTGTCGTATCCGCCCACGCGCACCGGCGCGGCCGGGTTGCTCACGTCGATGGCCTGGAGGCCCAGGCCATAGTCCGCAACGTAGGCAACATTACCCACCAGCTGAACGCCATAAGCGGCGCCGCTGGTGTCGTAGCTGCCCAGGTGCGCGGGCGCCGACGGGCTGCTTACGTCGATCACCTGCAGGCCAGCGGCCCCGTCCGCGACGTAGGCCAAGCCGCCCACCACCTGCACGGCCACCGCCTGGCCGCTCGTATCGTAGCCGCCGAGGCGGGTGATCACGGCACCCTTGGGACGGTTGAAAACCCGGCCAAGACTGGCGGGAGCGAACCGATCGTCGCCCGCCTGCTCCGTCACCAGCCTGACGATACCCGCGTTGGTCACGGTGACCGTTCCGTCGGCGATGAAGGCCGGACCGCTTTCCACCCGGAAGGTCACCGGCAATCCGCTGCTCGCGGCTGCGGCCAATGAGTGGGCTTTGCCCCAGACGAGAGGTGTGTCGGCCGCCGGAGATGCCCATGTGATGGACTGCGGGTCGGCGAAAACCGTGACGGAGCGTTCCACCGGCGTTGCCGGCAAGAACTGGTCGTTGCCACCCTGCTCCGCGCGGACCGTCACCGCACCCGTGCCGGTCAGCGTGAGGCGGTCGCCGCTCACCGTGGCGGGACCGGACACCACCGTGTAGGACACCGGCAAACCGGACGACGCCGCAGCCTCGAGCGTCAGCGGCGAATTGGTCCGGTGCAGCACCGGGGGCAGCGAGAAGGTCAGGGTCTGGGAGTCCGCGATGACCGTGATTGTCCGCGTCACCGGCAGGGCGGGCAGGAACTGGACATTTCCCTCCTGCTCCGCACGGATGGTCACAACACCCGGGCCGATCAGCGTGAGGCGGTCGCCGTTCACCGTGGCGGGTCCGGACTCCACCGTGTAACTCACCGGCAAACCGGACGACGACACTGCCTCCAGCGTCAGCGGCGAATTGGTCCGGTGCAGCACCGAGGGCAGCGAGAAGGCCAGGGTCTGGGAGTCCGCGATGACCGTGATCGTCCGCGTCACCGGCAGGGCGGGCAGGAATTGGGCATTGCCTGCCTGCTCCGCACGGATGGTCACCGGGCCAACACCAACCGGCGCGAACCGGTCACCGCTGATCGTCGCCGGCCCGGAGACAACGGTGTAGCTCACCGGAAGCCCGCTGCTTGCCGCCCCTCCCAGGGCCACTGACACGTTCGTCCGGTGAATCTGGACCGGCACCGAGAAATTCAGCGCCTGGTTCAGCTTGCTGGAGACGTGGAGCACACGCAGGCCGGCGTTGCCATCGGCTACGTAGGCGAGGTGGTCCACCACCTGAACCGACTGTGCCTGCACTCCGTAATACAATCCATTGACCCGCATCGGCGCAGCCGGGTCGCTCACGTCAATCACCTGCAGGCCACCACCGTAGTCCGCCACGTAGGCAAGGTTGCCCACCACCTGAACCCCCGAACTCCACCCGTCGGTGTCGTAGCCGCCGAGACGTTTGGGTGCGGCCGGGTTGCTGACATCGATCACCTGCAGGCCGAAATACCCATCGGCGATGTAGGCCAAATCGCCCGCCACATCGAGGTCCTCAGCGGTGCCGACGGTATCGAAGCCCCCCAGGCGACGGGGCGCGGCCGGGTTGCCCACGTCGATCAACTGCAACCCGGCCGTGTAGTCCGCAACGTAGGCAACGTTGCCCACTACCCGAACCGCCTTCGCGCGGCCAACGGTGTCGTAGCCGCCGATCCGCCGCGGGGCCGCGGGGTTGCTCACGTCAATCACCTGAAGGCCGGATTCGCCATCCGCGACATAGGCGAGGTCGCCCACTATCCGCACCGCCTCCGCGGTGCCGCTGGTGTCGCAGCCGCCAAGGCGCCGGGGGGCCGCCGGGTTGCTCACGTCGATCAACTGCAGGCCGTAATACCCGTCGGCTACGCCGGCAAGATTGCCCGCCACGTGCACATCCCAGGCCTGACCGATGGTGTTGTAACCGCCGACGCGCACGGGTGCCGCGGGATCGCTCACGTCAATCACTTCCAGGCCGGCGTCAACATCGGCCACAAAGGCGAGATTGCCCACCACCTGCACCCCGCATGCTGACCAGGCGGTATCGTAAACGGCGACGTTGGGGGAGGGCGGCTGGTTGTAGGTCCAGCTCTCGCTGACCGGGGCGAACTGCGCGTCCCCCGCCTGCTCCGCCACCAGGACAATGGTGCCCGCATTGGTCACAGTGACCGAACCCGCGGCGATGAACGCGGGCCCGTTCGCCACCCGGAACGTCACCGGCAGACCGCTGCTCGTCCGGACCATGAGCGGATACGCCCGCCCCCACACCAAGGGCACATCCTCAGCGGGCGAGGCCCAACTCAGCGTCTGGCTGGCCGCGTGCAACCGCATCCCATCCAACGCCGACAGCGCCCCTGCCACCAGGCACCAAGCCCTGGCAATCCGTCCGAAATTCTCCCGCAAACTGTTCATCCCATCCTCGACCAAGCCTATGGCCTCCGCACGCGCCAGAAACGCGCCTCGACGCCGACCTGCGGGGTGATAGTGACCTTGACCGGCGTGCCGGTGCCCTGCCCCGTCACCCGCTGGGTTTACGTCCACGCGTTCAGGTCCGTAGTCGTTTCCACGATCACTTCCTGCCCCGCGCCAGCCGTGACCTACAACGCCAGCTTCCCGTCCGCGCCGGGCGGCGGCAGCACCACCACCGGCGGTTCGGCGGGCACGCTGGCGCTCCGCACCACGCCGGCCACGTCGTCCAACGCCCGGATGTCGAACCCGTTCACCGTCAGTTCCACCGGCGCCAGCGTCAGCGGCCATTCCGCCTGTGCCGCCAGGCCCGCGTTGGCCGTGAAGGTCAGCACCGCCGCCACCCCAGTGCTGGTTGGCCACGCATTGGGACTCACCGCCGCGAAGGTCAGCCCGCCGGGCACTTCGCCCCACAGGGGCAAGGCTCCCGCCGGCACCAAGGCACCGACCTGCTTCTCGCCCAGCGTCAGGCCCGCGGGATAGCGCAGGGTGAAGCTCAGCCCGCTCGGAGGTTGGGCGCTCTTCACCAGCTTCACTACCACCCGCCACGGCTGGCCCAGCTCGGCCACCGGCCCGTCGGGGAATTCCAGCGTCACGACGTCATTCGTGTTGGCCAAGGGCAACGGCGAGAGCTGCCGGCCGACCACGGCCCGGGCAATTCCCCCGTTCGGCGTCGGCTGCGGGTCAAGCCCCACCACCGCCCGCAAGGCCTTCACCACGTCGCCCGAGTCGATGGACCCAGATGTGTTCAGGTCATTGAGGCCGACGTCCCAGGCCCGCCGTTCCTCAATTCCCACCTCCAGTCGGCTGATGACCACGGCGTCCCCGATGTCCAGCCGCTGGTTCGCGTTGTTGTCGCCCTTCAGCCGCCGCGGCTTGATGAAGCCGCTGCCTGCCACCGCCGCGTTGCCCGTCGGCAAGGCAGCTCCGCTGGGACTGCTCAGGCTCTGGAGCGCCGGTCGCAGTTCTGTCGCGAGCCGCAAGGGCACGCTCCGCGCCCGGAAGCTGACGGTCGCCACCCGGTTGGTTCCTGCCGGCAAAGCCGCACCCGCCAAGGCGAACGAGCCGCCAATCTCCCCGGCGATGCCCAAGTTCAGATTGTTGACACTCTGGCCCACCAGCGCACCCCACTCCACTTGGGGATCGGCCAACTGAGCCGGGTCGTAGCGCAACTTGAAGCTCATGCCGGCCACGTTGGCGGCATCGCATTGCAGTTCCACCGGGAATACCAGCCGCTGACCTTCCTGCACTTCGGCAACGTCCACTACCCGCAGCACCCGTTCCGGCACCCACACGACAGACCGCTCGGCCGTGGTCTGGTTCCCGGCCACATCCCGCACGGTCACGGTGAAGGTGTTCGTGCCCACTCCCAGGGTCAGACCCTCCACCCGGAAGCTGCCGTCCGTTCCTAGGGTCAGCGCCTGCGCTGCGCTCCCATCCCGGTTCCAACTGGCGGTTACGCCGGCTGCGTTATCGCTCACCCGACCCGCCAGCACCGCCTGCTCGTTGCCGGTCGCCCCGGCCACCGGCAGTTCCCACGTCAGCACCGGTGCCGCTACATCCGTGAAGTTCGCCCCCACGGTCCGGTTCGCGCTCATCAGCAATGTCGTCGGGTTGGCCGTGCCCGCGAGATCGCCGGTCCACCCGCCGAACTCGTAGCCGGCCGCCGGCACCGCCGTCACCGTCACGCTCTCGGCGGGTTCATACCGTTCCTTCACTGGCTCCACCGTGAGGCTGCCGCCGGTCACCGGGCTGAGCGTCAGCGTCGTCAGCTTGCGGATGACGAACGTCTGGTCGACCTGGGCCGCCAGCCACAGCGGGCTGCCCACCTGCCGCGCCCGCACCGTCACGCTGCCCTCGTTCAGCAATGCAAGCTGGTTGCCGGTCACGGTCGCCGGTCCGCTCATCACCTGGAACGCCACCGGCAGTCCTGAACTGGCGCTGGCCGACAAGGTCACGGGGGGATTGCCCAGGATCTGGTCGCCAATGGTCGCAAATGCGATCGCCTGCACTCCGCGGCTCACTGCGAACGTGTTTGTCACGCTCGTCGCCCCGAAATAGTTGGTATTCCCCGGCTGGTCCACGGCCACGGCCAGGGTGCCAATGCCCGTCAGCCGCAGTTCCGCTCCGGTCACCGTCGCCGCGCCGCTCACCAGCCGGAAGCCCACCGGTAAGCCGCTCGTCGCGGTCGCCACCAGCGGAATCGCATTGGTCGAGTAGCCCTGGTCCGGGAGGGCGGCAAAGTTCAAGCCCTGCGCCGCCTTGGCCACCACCACGGTCTGGCTCGCACTGGCCGCCTGATAATTCGCGGTCCCGGCCTGCAACGCCTGCAGCACGATGCTGCCTGCCCCATTCAGTGTCAGCACCTCCCCCTCCACGCTGCCCGGTCCGCTCAGCACGCGGAAGCTGACCGGCAGTCCGACGCTGCTCGTCGCCACCAACGTCACCGGTCCGTCCCCGTAGATTTTTGGCGCCACTGCCTCGAAGCTCAGCGTCTGCGTTCCCGGCGTCACGGTGAAGGTCCGGTCCGCCGGCAGAGCTGCTTCCCAATCCTCGTTCCCCGGCTGCGCGGCCCGCACGATCACGCTGCCGACGCCGGTCAGCGTCAGCTGACTGCCGCCCGCCTTGGCCGGACCGCTCAGCACTTCCAGCGCCGCCGGCAGGCCACTGCCGGTCACCACCACCGGCGTGAAGGGGTCCGGGGTGTAGTTGCGGTTGGCGATCGTCGGGAAGGTCAGGGTCTGCGTCGCCTTGGCCACCGTGAAGCCCCGTTCCTCGGTCACCGCCGCGTAGTTGGCATTGCCGGCCTGTTCGGCCCGCAAGGTGACGGGGCCCGCCCCGGTCAGCGTCACGTT
>JBEISV010000234.1:0-7228 GCA_040375265.1 Verrucomicrobiales bacterium | reverse complement strand
GTCAGCCGACTCCCGGCCCTCACCCGCCTCGTGCAGGACGATTCGCCGAAGGTCCGGGTCGAGGCGCTCCGGGCGCTGGCGAAGATTCCGACCGCGGAAGCCGCCGCGGCCGCCCTCAGCGCGTTGGAGAAGCCGATGGACCCGACGCTCGACTACGCCCTGTGGCTCACCATCAACGATCTCGCCGAGCCGTGGATTGCGGCGCTGCACAGGGGGGCATGGAAACCCGAGGGCCGCGAGAAGCAGTTGGAGTTCGCCCTGAAGGCGCTCAAGCCCGAGCAGGCCAGCCGCGTGCTCGGCCAGGTGCTGGCCAGCCGGCCGTTGGCCAAGGACGGCGCGGGTCCGTGGATCGAGGTGATCGGCGCCGCGGGTTCGCCGGCGCAATTGCGGCAACTGTTGGATCAGGCGCTCAACGGCGGCTTTGACGAGGCCGCGACCGCGCGGGCAATCCGGTCGCTGGCCGACGCGACGCGGCTGCGCAAGGCGAAGCCGTCCGGCGACACCACGGCGTTGGGCCGCCTGCTGGATTCGAAGTCGTCCGCTGTTTTGGTCGAGGCGTTGAAACTCGCCGCGGTCTGGAAGGATCTGGGCGGTGCGTTTGGCAAGTTGGGCGAACTGGCCGGCGCCAACGGGCAGTTGCCCGAAGTGCGCGACGCCGCGTTCGCCGCCTTGCGCCAGATTGGCGGCGCCGGGTCGGTTGATTCGTTGGTGAAGCTGTCCGGCGCGGACCGCGAGGCCGGTGTCCGTCGGCAGGCGTTGGGCATCTTGGCCGCGCTGGACTTGGGCAAGGCCATGCCGGCGATCATTGAGGCGGCCAAGTCCACCACCGACGAAAACGCCGCGGTCGAGTTCTGGCGTTCCGTGCTGACCACGAAAGGCGCGGGCAAGCAGATCGCGGAGGCCTTGCCGGAGCAGGGGATTTCGACCGCCGCCGCTAAGGCCGGACTGCGCGTGGCCCGCGAGGGTGGCCGCAGCGAACTCGACCTCGTGGTTGCCCTCGCCAAGAGCGCCGGCCTAGCCGCGGACACCGCCGCCGCCAGCGCTGACCTCATCAAGGAAATCGCCGCCAAGGCCGCGGCCAAGGGCGATCCGTATCGCGGCGAATGGATTTACCGGCGGCAGGATTTGGCCTGCGTCGGCTGCCACGCCATAGGCGGCGCCGGCGGCAAGGTCGGCCCGGACATGACCAGCATCGGCGCCAGCGCCCCGGTCGATTATCTCGTCGAAGCCGTGTTGCTGCCCAACGTGAAGATCAAGGAAGGTTACCACTCGGTGATCGTCACGACCAAGGACGAGACCGAGTTCACCGGCACGCTGGCCCGGGAGACGGGCCAGGAAGTCGTCCTGCGCGACGCTGCCGGCAAGGAACAGGCCATCGCGAAGGCCGACATCGCCAAACGCGAGCAGGGCACGCTGTCGCTGATGCCCGGTGGCTTGCTGGATCCTCTGAACGAACAGGAACAGCTCGACCTTTTCGCGTTCCTTGCCCGGCTCGGCAAGCCGGGCGACTTCGACGCCGCGCAAGGCGGCGTGGCCCGGCGTTGGCAGTTTGCGCAGACCTTCCACACCGATGCCCAGTCCGGGCAGGAGCTGTGGCCGGTCAACGCCAAGCCGGACGACCAACGTTGGCAGACGGCGCTCGCGTTGGTGAAGGGCGTCGTTTCCAAACGCCTGATCGGCCAAGCCCTCCAGGCCGAAGGCTGGTCCTCCCGCCACGGGGTGTTCGCCGCCACGGAAGTCACCGCCGCGAAGGCGGGCCCAGCGCGCTTCAACCTCGTCGCGGGGCCTGGCACCGAGCTTTGGGTTGATGGAAAACGAGCCGGCGGCGCGGGCGAAACCAGTGTCGAACTGTCCGCCGGAGTTCATCGCCTCGTGGTTCGTCTCGATCCGAAGCAGATGCCGGAAAACCTGCGGCTGGAATCCAAGGACGTGCAGTTCGTGCTGAACTAATTCCGGCCGCTCAGCCTGGGCCCGCCGGCTGCCGGCCATACGCCCCGCGGAGGAACTCGCGGATCACGGCCAGTTCCGGCTCACCTGCGACGGTGTGCTCCTTGTCGAATTCCCGCCATTCGACGCTGAGCCCGGCCTGGCGGAGCGGCGGCAACTGTTCGTCCCGCACCTTCGCCATCGGGATCAGGGGATCACGGCGGCCGTGGGTGAACAGCGCCCGCTGTTCCCGCGCGACCGGCGCCAGCTCGTTGACCAAGGTCGCCGGCTCCCACACGTAACCGCTGATCCCGACGAGGGCGGCGAGGCGGTGCGGGTAACGGAACCCGGTGTCGAAGGTCATCAGGCAGCCTTGGGAAAAGCCGAGCAAACCGGTGCGTTCGCCCGGGAATCCGGCGGCGCGTTGCCGATCCAGCAATTCGGTGAGCAGCGCCCGGCTGCGGCGGATGCCGGGCCCGGAATCGCCGTAGAGGTCATACCACGAATATCCGCCGTAGTAGTCGTCCGGCGCGTCGACGAGCAGATAGTTCAGCCAAGGCAGCCGAAGCGCATCCGGCAGCCAGCGCCAGCCGTCCATGGAGTCGCCCAGCCCATGGAGGACGACCAGCAGGTCGAGGGAACGGGCTTCGGTGGCGGGGATCAGTTCAGTATTCAGCATGCGTGTCCGCCAGGAGCGGCCGCGGCAAGGTAGGCGGCCTCGGGTGGACCGGCAATCGGGGGCAGGGGACGTGGCAGAAAAAAGTCGGGTGTCCGTGCATCCGATCGTCGTTCGCGCGCGTTGTGTCGGTTACCTGGAGAGGTTGGGCCGGCCCGAAGGCCGTGCGACCGACCCAACCGGGCAAAAACAAACACCAACATCTGCACATGAACTCAATGCACTTCCTTCGTCGGACTCCTCAGGTCATGGCCGCGCTTGCGGCGGCGTGGGCTTCGGCTTCCTCCCTCAACGCCGACACCATTTACGGGCTCAGTTCCGGTGGTTTCATCTTCACCTTCAACGGCGCCACGCCTGGCACCACGGGCGCGCCCGTTGCCGTGACGGGATTGGGCGGCTCCACCCTGGTCGGAATCGACATCCGGCCCGCGGACGGCCTGCTCTATGGCGTGGGCACCGGCAACAAGGTGTTCACCATCAACCCGACCTCCGGACTGGCCACGGACGTCACCGCGGCCTCCTTCCTGGGCACGGCTGTCGGTGGCGGCTTGGGCGCGGGGAGCAACTTCGGCATCGACTTCAATCCGGCAGCCAATCGGCTCCGGGTCGTCTCGGACGCGGGCACGAATCTGCGGCTCTTCGGCGCTGCCGAGACGTTGGACTCCGCCCTCGTCTACCAGGCTGGCGATGTAAACTTCGGCATCAACCCCAACATCACCACCGTCGCCTACACGAACCCGGACACCAACCCTGGCACCGGGACGACCCTCTACGGCTTGGATACCGCGCTGAACGTGATGGTGAGGCACAACACGGCTCCGGGCTTCCAGAATCTCGAAACCATCGGGTCACTCGGAGTGGACTTCGCGGCCGCAAGCGGCTTCGACATCAACGTCGCGGGCACCTCCTACGGGGCCTTCCATGACGCCGGGGCCGGCGTGTCCCGCCTTTACACCCTAAACCTTAGCACGGGGGCGGCCACGCTGGTGGGCGACATCGGCGGGGGGCAGCAAATCCTCGATCTGGCGGTCACCCCGGTGCCGGAACCGGAAACCTACGCCGCCATGGCCGGTGGCATGCTGGTGGCCTTCGCCGTCTTGCGCCGGCGTCGGTGAGCGGATTGGCGATCCGGCCGGGCACCCTTCAAGGCGGGTCTCCCGGCCCGCCACCGTCGGCCGCAGATCATCCCTTGCTATGAACTGGCTGGGGATTGCCGTATTTGGCGGCACGGCACGGGCGTTTGGCCACCGGGTGCCGGCAGTTCGCCCCACATGTGCCCCGGGGGCGAAGTGCTTGGGCTAATTAAATGCGCAGTTCCCGCTTATGGCACACACCCTCTCCTCTGTTCGCGGTTTCGTCGGTCTGGCCGGCGTTGCCCTGTTGACCCAATTTGCCCTTACCGAGACCGCACTAGCCCAAGGCTGCGTGGCGGTTCGCGGCGGCATGTGCATGCTGCCCGGCCACGGCCAAAATCCGCTGGATGACAGCCTCACGGCCGGCGATTGGTCGGTGGCCTTGAGCTACCGCTGGCTGCATTCCGACCGGCATTTCGTCGGTGACGTCGAGCAGAAGCAACGGCAGGCGTTGGGCACGGAAGTCATCAATGATTCGCACTTCTGGGACCTCGGGGTTAGTTACCAGATTAGCCCGCGGTTCAGCGCCACCGTCACGTTGCCGGTGGTCTACTCGGACCGGTCTTCCTTCTACGAGCACAGCGGCGGCTCGCCTGCGACCGGTGCCCAGCGGGGCCATTCCCAGGCGGGCGGCATCGGTGACATTCGCCTCGCGGGTTACGCCTGGCTCTGGGACCCGTCGACGCACCCCAAGGGCAATATCCAACTCGGCCTGGGCATCAAGGCGCCGTCCGGGGACTACGAGGCGACCGACACCTTCAACACCGTGCGGGGCCCCGAAGTGCGTCCCGTGGACCAGTCCATCCAGCCCGGCGACGGCGGTTGGGGCTTCACGCTGGAGTTCTTCGGCTACCGGGAAATCTTCGAACGGACCTCGGTGTATGCGCAGGGTTTCTACCTTTTCAATCCGCGGTCCGTGAACGGCGTCTCCACCGAAATCGCCAACCCGCGCGGCCGCACCATAACCGCCCTGAACCGGACGATCGCCAGTCCCACGGCCACTCCCGCCCAAAAAGCAACGGCGCAGGCCCGTCTCAATGCCGCCACCGCCCTCGGCTACAATACCCCGACGGCGCTGGAAGACGTCATGTCGGTCAGCGACCAGTATCTCGCCCGCAGCGGCGTCACCTACACGCTCGTCAAGAGCTGGGGACTCGCGCTCAGCCTCGGCGGACGCTTGGAAGGCGTGCCGGTGGAAGACGCCCTTGGCGACAGCGACGGCTTTCGGCGCCCCGGCTACACGATTTCTATCGAGCCCGGCATCACGATGATGAAGGGCCGCTTCTCCGCCGCCGTGTATGCCCCGGTCGCCCTCTACCGGAACCGGCAGGCCAGCGTGGCCGACAAGCGCTGGGACCAGATCGTGGGTGGCGGCACGACGGGCGGCGACGCGGCCTTCGCCGACTTCGTTATCAGCGCGAGCATCGGTTACCGCTTCTGAACTCCTTAGCTGGTCCTCGGGAGATGGATCGGCTGCTCTGTGCCCGCCCGGGACGCGCTGGTTCCGGGCGGGTTTTTGCGTTCGGAAACGGCTTTTGCGGGCGCAACCGCGTTTCCGGCTTGTTCACGGGTTGCCGCCCTAGCGAGTCTCCGGCCCATGCAGGTCCTACACGTGGCGAGTGAACTCCACCCGTTTTCCAAGACGGGCGGCCTCGCCGACATGGTGGCCGCGCTGGGCAAGGCACTGGCCCACGCCGGTCACGAGGTGCATCTGGTCACGCCGCTTTACCGCGGCATCCGCCAGCGACATCCGGAGATCCAGCCGGCGAACTGGCGGTTCGACCTGCCCGTGGGCACCGAGTTGGTTGCAGGCGAATTCTGGCGGCTGAAGGTGTCCCCGCGGCTGACGATCTGGTTCGTGGACCAGCCGCACTTCTTCGACCGCGCGGGCATTTACAACGAGAAGCAGGTCGACTATCCGGACAACGCCGCCCGCTACCTCTATTTTTCCAAGGCCGCGCTCCTGCTGGCCCGGCACCTGCCGCTCCCGCCCCAGGTCGTCCACGTGCACGACTGGCCGACCGGCCCGCTGCCGCTGCTGTTGCAGCATGCCCGGGCGGACGGCGCCTGGCCGAATCCGCCGAAGACGATCCTGACTATCCACAACCTGGCCTACCAAGGTTGGTTCCCGCCCGCCGACTGGGCGTTCACCAATCTGCCGGCCGAATGGTTCCACCTCAACAGCGCCGAGGCCTGGGGGCAGTTCAACTTCCTGAAGTGCGGCCTTTCGCTGGCCGACGCGCTGACCACCGTCAGTCCGCGTTACGCCCGGGAAATCTGCACCCCGGAATACGGCTGCGGCTTCGAGGGACTTCTGCTGCGCCGCGAATACGAGCTGACCGGCATCCTCAACGGCGTGGACTACGAGGAATGGAACACGACCCAGAATCCCGCCCTCAAGCATGCCTACGACGTGGACCACCTCGCCGGTAAGGCCGCATGCAAGCGCGACCTGCAGGTAGCGTTGGGCCTGCCCGTGCGGGATGACGTGCCGCTCTTCGCGAAGATTTCCCGGCTCACCAGCCAGAAAGGGTCCGACCTGTTGCTGGACGCGTGGGAGCAAATCTTCGCGGGCGACGGCGAACGGCAATTTGTCCTGCTCGGCTCCGGGGACGCCGCGTTGCAGGACGGATTCCGCGCGTTGGCGGCGAAGCATCCCGAATCCGTGGCCGTGCGCGTGGGTTTCGACCCGGCGCTCGCCCAGCAGATTGAGGCGGCGGCGGATTTCTTCCTGATGCCTTCACGGTTCGAACCCTGCGGCCTGAACCAGCTCTACTCGCTGCGCTACGGCACCGTGCCCATCGTCCGGGCGACCGGCGGGTTGGACGACTCGGTGGTAGATGTCCGGGAAAGCGCGGAGCGGGCCACCGGCATCAAGTTCCACGAACCCACGGCCGCGGCCCTGACCCAAGCAATCCGCAAGGCGCACGCCCTCTACCGCGAGCCGGACTTGCTCGCCCACTTCCGCCGCAACGGCATGACCGCGGACTTCTCGTGGGAAAAACAATCCCGGGAATACGTCGACCTCTACGAACAGGTGCTGCACGGCGTCTGATCCGCTCCTGCCATGAAAAGCCTGCTCCTGCTCGTCGTCTCCGTCGCGCCGTTGCTGGCCCAGACCACCAACCGTTTCGCGTTCGACCCCGCGTCTGTCCAACTCGATCCGCGCCTGGAAATGATACTTTGGGCGGCGGAGCCGGACGTGGTGGACCCGGTTGCCATCGCCTGGGATGACCAGGCACGCGCCTACGTGGTGGAGTGCCGTGACTACCCTTATGGCGTCGGACCGACTGGCGGCGTTGGCAGCACCGTCCGACAATTGGAAGACACGGATGGCGACGGGCGCGCCGACAAGTCCACGGTCTTCGCCCGGAATCTGAGCTACGCCACCAGCGTCACGCCGTGGCGCGGCGGGGGGGTGGGGCGCGCCGCGCCGGGTATTCTGTTCCGGTAAGACACCGCCGGCGCCGGCGGGGCCGAGGTCCGCGCGGTG
>JBEISV010000472.1:0-3817 GCA_040375265.1 Verrucomicrobiales bacterium | reverse complement strand
TGGCGCTGTTCTTCCATCCGCCCAAGAGCACCGAGGCGACCGCCGGTCCGGGCAGCGCCCCGGCGCACTGAGCGATTCCTTCAATGAAGCCGCCGCCAATTGATTTGGCGGCGGCTTTTTGTTTTCCCCGGCCAGCACCCGGGGACGAAGTGCCCGCGCGGCTACGGCCTTTGGCCCACTCCATTCGGGCATCTGGCCCCGGTTTGCTGGCTTGAGTGGTCGCCGCCGGCTTCCCATGCTCGGAACACCGTGAGAACAACCCTCCCGCTCGTCGCCTTCCTCGCCCTGTCGGGCGCATTGCAGGCCGATGTCGTGCTCGATTGGAATGCCCTGATGATCGACGCGATCCGCGTGGACAACACGGGCCCGACGCTCAGTTCCCGGAACCTCGCCATCCTCCACACCGCGGTTTACGACGCGGTCAATGCCGTCCTCCGCACGCACCAGCCGTATCGTTTCCAGCCCGCCGTCGAGCCGGGCACCTCGCCGGAAGCCGCCGCGGCCGCGGCCGCCCATACCGTGGCGCTGGTGCTCTATCCTCCGTTCAAGGCCCGTTCGGACGAACTGTTCGAGACCTTCGTCGCCAGCCAACCGGCCACGCCGGGCCTGACCAACGGGCTCAATTTGGGCGTCCAGGTCGCCCAGCTGGCTCTGGAAAGCCGCCAAAGCGACGGCGCCAACACCCAGGTGCCCTACATTCCCAGCGCCGAGCCTGGCCAATGGCGCCGGACCGCGCCGTTTTTCCGGCCCCCGCTGGACCCGCATTGGCGCTACGTGAAGACCTTCTGCCTCGACGGCGTGGAATCCTTCGTGCCCGGTCCGCCGCCGCCGATGGGCAGCGCGGACTACGCCGCCGCCTATAACGAGGTGAAGGCCCTGGGCGCGAAGAACAGCGCGGTCCGCACGGCGGACCAGAGCCATATCGCGGTCTTCTGGTCGGACTTCAGCTACACCGCCATGCCGCCGGGCCACTGGCATGAGATCGCCGCGACGATTGCCCGGGACCGCGAGTTGCCCCTGGCCGAGACCGCGCGGTTGTTTGCCCTGATCAGCGTGGCCCAGGCCGACTCCGCCATCGTCTGCTGGGAAACCAAGTATCGCTACAACCTCTGGCGCCCGATCACGGCGATCCAGCGCGGCGCCGAGGACGGCAACGACGCCACCGAAGCCGATCCGGCCTGGAACCATTACCTGAACTCGCCGCCCTTTCCCGCCTATACCAGCGGCCATAGCACGTTCAGCAAATCCAGCGCGGCGGTGCTTACGCGGTTCCTCGGCACGGACGCGGTTAGTTTCGCCGCGCGGTCCGACTCGTTGCCGGGCGTGTTCCGCAACTTCACGAGCTTGGCGGCCTGCGCCGACGAGGTGGGCATGAGCCGGATTTACGGCGGGATCCACTTCGCGTTCGACAACGAGGAAGGCAAACGCTGCGGGGCCATGATCGGGGAATTCGTGATGCGCAACTTCCTGCTCCCGAACGACGCCTTGCCGCTGCTCGCGGTGGAGCCTGAACCCGGTTCGGCCCCGCGCCTGCGGCTGCATGGCCACGTCGGCGCCCAAGTGGTGGTGGAAGGCTCGCCTGACTTGGTGAACTGGGCCGCCACCTCGACCAACACCGCGGTGGCCGGCGGCGTCTCGGTGCCGCTGGATCTCAACGGCGCGGCGCGGTTCTTTCGCGTGCTGGAACGTTAGGCGGAAAAACAAAAAGAGGACCGGTAGTTAACCGGTCCTCTGGTGATGAGGTCGTCAGCGCACTCACCCGCACGCTCAGATCGGTGACGGAGCCAACTGGAGTCAGTGGCTGCACTCCATCACCAGCAAGACCTCTCTGCCAACCCTTAGCAGCCACCCATCTTACCTACGCCCTGTGTGATGCAGGCGCGCAGAAATTGTTCAAAAGCATTTTCAGCGACCACCGGGTTTCCTAACGGCTACCGAGCCCCACGGATTCAAAGATCTTCGTCTGCGACCGCTGGGCGAGCATCCGCCCCAGCCCATGGGAACTAGCTCCGGCCAGCGCGTCGCGCAAGGGCTCGGCCTTGCCGGCCCCCGCCACCAATACCCACACCGCGGCCGCCTCGCGCAGCATCGCGTAGCTCAGCGAGACCCGTTGCGGCGGGGGTTTCGGCCCGACCACGGGCAGGTAAACCGCCTGTGATTCGAGCACTTCCGACGGGGCGCCCGGAAAGAGCGAGGCCACGTGGCCATCCTCGCCCATGCCCAGCAGGACGAGGTCGAGGATGGGGCGGCCGGCGGCGGAAAAAGGGGCGAGTTGGCGTAGCTCGGCCGTCACGCGCTCCGCGGCGCCGTCCGGATTCAGTTCGCCCCGCACCCGATGTTGGCGTTCCGGCGGCACCGCGAGCGGGTCGAACAGGCGGTCCTTCGCCAGCTTGAAGTTGCTGTCCGCGCTGTCCGGCGGAACGCAGCGTTCGTCGCCCCAGAAGAACTCCACGCCGCGGACGAGGGCGACCTCGGCGGGCGTGGCCAGCTTCACCACCGCGTCGTAAAACGTCCCGGTGATGCGCCCGCCCGCCAACGCCACGGTCGGAGCCCGCCCAGTGCCGGCCAGCGCGGCTAACGAGTCGAGCCAGGCGCGGGAGGCCTGCTGGGCTAGGTCGGCATCGGCGGCGAAGGAGTGAAGTTGAACAGCCATACGTCGGGCCACGAACTTGGTGGAACCACGCCGCTCGGCAAGGCGCGCTACTCACGGGGTGCCCCCCCCCCCGTTGCGGTCCACGTCCAGCCCCGGGACGTAGCGGCGCAGTGCGCGGCGCTTGCCAGCGGCCGGGGTTGCGGTTGCAGTCGGGTGGTCATGCAGCGTTGCTTCGGTTCCCATACTTCGGCACGGGTGCCTGTCCGCCCCGCGCCGCGCCACCGCTCATGGCAGCACACCGAAACGGCCCACCCCGAACCAGGTGAATCCTGAATAGCCGGCACTTGCGGCACCCGGTTTCTGGAAGTCCCCACAAATCAAACTCGTGAAAAAATGACACTTTGGATGGGCTGTGAAGGGAAGCATGACATCGCTGATGCCTATCGATGCACCAGAAATGCACTCGAGGCTGAGCTCAATCAACGCCTCGCAAATGAGACATTTTCAGGCCGTGTGACGCAGTGGGCATTGATTCCGATAATTTTGCCAAAAGAACGGCATGCGGATTATCCCGAAATTACTAATCGGAGAATACGGAAGGGGGTCGCCGAGTTCCGCTTGGTTGTTGATCACGCCGCGTTCCTTTCGGGAGATGACCAGCAACGCAGAAAACTGCTGATCGATATGCTGCGGCGTTCGATCACACTCATGCCGAAGCTAGGCGTGCCCAAGGAGGACTGCGACAAGCTGGAATCGATTCTCGATGCCGTTTGAAGCGCGCCAGCGCCTTTGAGGGTTGTCAGTCCGCCGCGGGGTTCGGGCGTTACTTTCCCCGGTTTGTTTCCCTGAGGTGAGCCCCGCGCAGGGCGCCTTGGCGGTCGGGCCACGGCCCTCCCGCCGGCGGGTTTCGCCGCCCGGTTCCGACTGCACGTTTCCTTCTCCTCGTGGTCGCTTCGTTCCTTCCCGGCCCTTTTCCGTGTGCCCGACCCGTTCATAGGGCCGGCGTTCCGGGGTTCCGCACAATGGCGAAGTTTAACATCGGGTGCGGTTCCCGGATGCTGTGCTGAGCTACCGCCGGTAGCCAACGGCCATTTCCCTCGCTACGCTCCCGCCCCGTGAACGCGATCATCTACGCCGCCGGCCGCGCGACGCGCCTCGGGCCGGCCTTTGCCGAACGTCCGAAGATCCTGCTCGAAGTGGGCGGGCGCACGTTGCTGGACTGGC
>JBEISV010000477.1:0-3761 GCA_040375265.1 Verrucomicrobiales bacterium | reverse complement strand
CGACCGGATCCACGGTTAACCTCGGCCGATGACCGCTTTGCGACGCGATGGCTGCGCCGTTCGATGGGAATGGCTCTGGTTAGGCATGAGCCTGGCACTCCTGCCTTGGTGCGGTCGGGCGGCCGGACCGGGCGGGACCCGATTCTTTCTGACAAACGAAGTCGGCCGGAGCTGGCTCGTCCCGGCCGGGGGCAGGCCGTTCTTTTCGCTGGGAGTTTGCGTCGTGAATCAGGGCATCGGCCGCGAGCAATACGATCCCGAAAATCCCGGCTATGCCGCGTGGCAGCACTACCCCACCGCCGCTGCGTGGGCGGAAGACAGCTTAGGCCGGCTTAAGGGCTGGGGCTTCACCACCGTCGGCGGGTGGGGGGACACCGTGGCCTTGAGGCAGGCCACCAACCAGACCCTTTGCCAGACGCCCGTGCTGCATGTGGGTTCGACCGCCGGCGCACCGTGGTGGGACATGTGGGATCCGAAAAATGTCCGTCGCATGGAAGCCGTGGCCCGGGAAGGGATTGTTTCGCTGCGCGGCGATGCGCGGGTCGTGGGCTACTACAGCGACAACGAGTTGGGCTGGTGGAACGCCACCCTGTGGAAGCTGACGCTCGAACAGCCGGCAACCAGCGGCCAGCGCCAGCGCCTCGTGAAGCTCCTGCGGACAACCTACGCCGACGATTGGTCGCGGCTCCTCGTCGACTTTGACCCGGAGAACGCCGGCAGTTGGGCCCAACTCCAGCGCGGCGGAATGCTGTTCGTGAAGCCGGGCGGGAACGGCGTCCGCGTCCTGCGCCAATTCCTTGGGCTCCTGGCTGACCGCTACTACGGCCTCATGCGCGGCTTCATCCGGCAGTTCGATCCGGGGGCGCTGTATCTGGGCGACCGCTACCAGTCGTTCTTCTATCCGGAAGTCGCCCGGGCCGCGGCGGGCCACGTGGATGCGATTTCGAGCAACCTGAACGCCCAGTTCGGCGATGGGACCTTTCTGCGCTGCTACCTCGACACCTTGCACGCCCTGACCGGCAAACCGGTCCTCATCACTGAACACTATGCCGCCGCGACCGATAACCGCAGCGGTAACCGGAACGACTACGGCACCTACCCGGTCACCGGCACCCAGGCGGAACGCGCCGCGCTCGCCCGGACCACGTTGAACGACCTGCTGCGCCTGCCCTACGTCGTGGGTGCGGACTGGTTTCAGTTCGCCGACGAACCGCGGCACGGCCGCGAGGACGGCGAGAACTTCAACTTCGGTCTCGTGGACATCCGGAACCAGCCCTACGCGGAGGTGACGCAGATGTTCGCCACCTTGGCCCCTGACGCGTTGAGGGTCCGCCCCGTCGTTCCACGCCCGGACGCCTCGGAGGGAATCCCTCCGGCACCGGCGGAACCGTTTGCCAACTTCAAGCCGCCGCAGGCGTTGCGGCAGTGGGATCGGGAGCGCGGCTATGTGCCGCCGGTCACCGCCCATCCGCTGAGCGATCTCTACGTGAGTTGGAGCCCCAGGGCGCTCTACCTCGGGCTCTACTCGCTCGACATCGTCGAGTCGGCCTACTACCGCAACCCGTCGGTGCCGAAATCCGACCGGGCGCTGTTCATGGTGCGGCTTGGTGGGAATGAAATCGTGCGAGCCCGCCTGGGCGCCGGCCGGGAACCATTGGCGAACGAAACCCGGGTGCGCATCGAGAATTCCTCCGGCATGGGGCACAACGTCAGCAACGTGGCGGCCATTGAACTCTCGGCCGAGCTCCTGGGGCGGCCGAGTTTCGCGCCCGGAGACGAAGTGGAACTCGATTGCGCGCTCGACACCCACGGCCGCGCACACCGGGTGGAATGGCGCGGCCGATATCGCCTGCGGCCCTGAATTTTCATTGCCTGCGGGCCGGGCGGACGGCGTGATTTCCCCACCGCATGAATGTTTCCCGTCGTTCGTTTGTGGCCGCGTTGGGCGCGGCCGTCCTGTTCGCCTCCGGCTGTGCGACCTCGTCGTCCGTCGGCACCGGCGCCTCCTTCAAGGGCCCGATCGGCCTCCAGCTCTACAGCCTTCGCGGCCTGTTCACCAAGAGCGTCCCGCAGGGCCTCGCCCTGACGAAGAGCTATGGCATCAAGGACGTGGAGCTCGCCGGCACCTACGGCATGCCGCCGGAGAAGCTGAAGGCGATGCTCGACGAGCACGGGCTCAATCCGGTCGCCGGCCACTTTTCCTTCGACAAACTGCGCGACGATCCCGAGGGCGTGGCCAAGGAAGCCAAGGCGCTCGGCCTGAAGTATGCCGGCTCGGCATGGATTCCGCATCAGGGAGCCTTCGATGAGGCGCAGGCCAAAGCCGCCGCCGCCACGCTGAACAAGGCCGGCGAGGTGTTCGCCAAATACGGCATCAAGGTCTATTACCACTGCCACGGATTTGAGTTCCAACCCGGGGTCATTCCCGGCGGCCGCAAGGCCATGGAAATCCTGCTCACCGAGACGAACCCTAAGGTGGTCGACTTCCAGATGGACATCCTTTGGATCACCTTCCCGGGCGAGGATGCCGCGGAGTGGCTCACCAAATATCCTGGCCGCTGGGTTTCCCTGCACATGAAGGACCTGAAGAAGGGCGTGAAGACCGGGTCCCACGTCGGCGGCACCGATCCGAACAACGACGTGGTGCTGGGCACCGGCCAGATGAACTGGCCCAAGATCCTGGCCGCCGCCAAGAAGTCCGGCGTGAAGTATTACTTCATCGAGGACGAATCGGCCGACGCGGCGAACCAGATTCCGCAAAGCCTGAAGTTTCTCGAACAGGTGAAGTTCTGAACTCCCGCTGCCTAGCTGTTCTTCGAGAATGTTAATGAACCTAGCAGTTCATTGAAAAACCGGGCGTTAGCAGGCCTTTGAAAAACGCCTGTTTTTCAAAGGCCTGCCAGGACTGCTGCACTTACGTGCAGTATGACAGCACACACATACTCCCCGCTTCTGAAATACAAATGTCTGTAAGCTTGGAACCAGGTTGTCACCAATCAAGAATATATGAACGAGCCAAAACCAACCAGTAAAGTTAAACTTCTAGTTGCGTGTGCACTGCTCGCAGGAGCGGCGATGTTTCTATACGTATCATATATTGGACCGGAGTCGGCTAAACGGCGGGCGATGATCGAAAGGCAGAAGGCCGCCGACGCTCAGGAGTGGGAAGAGGGGAAGACGATAATCGGAGAGCCGATGCCTTCGCCCGAGTTGGCTACTGCTTACCTGCACGCTCAATTGTCCGCCACCTTTGAACAGTATGAGGTCATAGCTACAAACATTACCGCTGAAGCAATGCGAGGGGCATTTTCGGTCTCACTGGATTCACGCAGCGCCACCGATGCTATTCAGGAGCTTCGCAGTCGGAAAACATCGGTTATGGAAAAGCAATTGGCGCATGAAGCTCTCGCGTCTTCTGGACGCGAGCACAGCTATGTGTCGAAAACAAATTACACGTGTGATTTCACAGTCAAACATTATTCGCCTCGAAAAGGAAATGGAAAACCTATAGTGTTGATAACCAACTTGGCTCTGTCGGCCACCACGCTCAGGTATTCAGCATTGAATTCCAAGTGGCAAGCCGCAATCGATGCTGCTAATAACGCTTACCAAGACAATAACAGTAAAAAGCGACTACCTTTCGACAGAACCACTCAGCAGAAATGGGAAGATGAACGATGCCTCACTCCCGAAGTGCTCGGTGTGAGAGAGGTTTCAGATTTGTATGAGTGGGTAAACATTTACCGTGGTGGTCTGAGGTT
>JBEISV010000504.1:0-3451 GCA_040375265.1 Verrucomicrobiales bacterium | reverse complement strand
GCCCTGCTGGATTGGCTCCGGGGGGAGGATCCGACCCTCGCCGCCATCGTCCTGACCGCCACCGGGGAGCGGCAGACGGTCCTCGACGCGCTCCGGGCGGGCGCCTGCGATTTCATCGAGAAACCCTACCGGCAGGTGGATTTGGCGGCCGCCGTCGACGCCGCCGTCGGGACCACCCGCCAACGCCGCCGTCACCTCTCCGCCGAGGCCGAGACCATGGCCGTCGGTCAGATGCAGCGCCGGCTCCTGCAATCGAGCTCGGGCACCCTCGCCAACGGCGTCTCGTTTTCCCACCATCCGCGGCACGGCGCCGGAGGCGATTTATTCAACGTCTTTCCGCTGGATTCCGAACGCCTGCTGATCCTCCTTGCCGACGTTTCCGGGCACGATCTCCAAGCCGCCTTCGTGTCGGCCTACTTCCAGGGTATCGCCCGCGGCATGCTGGAGAAGAAGGCTGAGGTCAGCGAGATCCTCGGCTTCTTTAACCGCTACCTCGCCCGGGAATGGAACGCCGTCTCGGATTCCGGCCCGCTGACCATCTCGCTGGCGGTCTGCGCCACCGTGGTGAACCGGGCAACCGGCCGGATCACGGTCTTCAGCGCCGGCGCGCCGGCCCCAATGGTCATCGGATTCGAACAGGCGCAGCCCAGTCCGGCCGAAGGCGGCGGCAATCCCTTGGGCTGGTTCGACGATTCGGAGCCGACCGTGTCGGAATTCTCCCTGCCCACGACCGCGGGAATGCTCCTGTGGACCGACGGACTGGATGACCAGGCCAATGACTTCGGAGTCAGCCCTTACAGCCTCGCCTACCGGCTCCTGCTCGCGGGCCGGACTGCCAAAATCGATTGCCATCTGTCCGAGGCGAAGGACGACATCCTCGCCGTCCGCGTCGGCCTGCGCCCGGGCAACCCGATCGCTTTCCACACCTTGCTGCACGACCACTACCGGGGCTCCCAGGTGGTTGAAATCGACCCGTTGCAACAGCGGTGGCAACGGAGCCTTCAGCTCGCCATTCCCGACCTCCCGGCCGGACGCCTCGACGAAATACTGCTGTGCCTGCGCGAAGCCTGCCTGAACGCCTTGCTGCATGGCTGCCAGCGCAGCGCCGCGCTGAAGACGGAGGTTTCGCTGGCCTATGAGCCGGGCGCCAAACGTCTGCATGTCAGTGTCAGCGATCCGGGCCTGGGCCATGCCTTCGACTGGGAACGCCACGTGGAGCGCGCCTTGGATGAGCTGCTGGACGAGCATCGCGGACTCAGCCTCATCCATGGGCTCGCATCCTCCGTTCGCTCCGAGCGCAACGGGGCACACCTGCGCCTCACCTTCGACCTCGCTCCGCCCAAGAACTCCCCAACCACGCCATGAAATACGAAATCGACCTCCGCCAAAACGCCAATGTCCTCACGGTCACGGTTCCGGGTGACCTGCTCAGCACGACCGTGGAAGGAATCCGGCAGGATTTCAGCGCCGTCCTGGAGGAACCCGCCGTCAATCGGGTCCAGGTAAAGCTCGTGGAGTTCGACCTTTCCGAGGCCAAAATGATGGATTCGGCGGGCCTCAATCTGCTGGTGAGCTTCGTCAAGCTGGGCCGCGGACTCGGGTTCAGGATCCGGGTGGTGGTCACCAGCCCTACGCTCCTGCGGGTGCTACAATTCACCCGGATCGACAAGCTGGTGGATATCGTCGCGAACGTTCCCGCCGCGGCCGCGTGAGACGTGCGGGGCGAGGTTGAAGACGAAGGAGTGTCCGCAGATCGGCCAAGCCATCGAGCACTGGACAATGACCATGGGCACCGAAGCGGACCAAGAGTGCCCTGCCGGACCGCTGATCGACCGGTCAGGAATAGGACTGCCAAGTCGTCGCCCGGGCCTGACCATAAGAACCGCGCAGGCGCCGGAGATTGTTGCCGGAACGATCCAAGTCCGCCCGCTGCTGACGGCCGACCTCCAGCTTTCCATCCATGAGCCGGGCGTTGTCCGCCTCCAGCGTCATGAGTTCATGGATCAGCGGCGCCAAGTCCGCCAGGGCCGCTGAGCCGGGCAAATGCCGGCCCGAAACTGCCTCCACCCGTCCCTGCAAATCCGCCTTCCGCCGCTGAAGTTCCGTCGCGACGTCCCAACGTTCGGACCGGATGGCGACCGACTCGGCGCCGGTCAGGTCACGCCATTCCGCATACAGCCCGAGGAGTTCGTTGGGCGTTGGCTTCACGGATTCCCTTGGGGTTCACGCGGCCATCAGCGCCGGGGCGGCCTCAACTCCTTCACGGCTGCCTTCCCACGTCTTGCCCTGGATCATTTGCGACCAGGCATCACGGAGCGTGGTGAGGCGGCGGATGACCTCCTCGATTCCGGCCGGGACCTTCTTGAGATTGGCCTCCTGCAACCGCCGGTCGAAGTAATCGTAAAGCCGGCGCAGCGTCTGCGCACAGTCGCCGCCCTGCTCCATGTTCAGCGAGACGTTCAGCTCGTGGATGATGGCCTGGGCCCGGAGCACGTTGTTGTTGATGGTCTGGTAGGACGCGGCCAGATCTTCGTCGGCGAAGCCCGTCAACGCGCATTCGAGAAACCGGATCGCGCCGTCGAAGAGCATCAGCACCAACTGGCCGGGACTGGCCGTCTGGGTGGCCACCGCCCGATACGACGCCCAAGGATTCGTGGGGTGCATGGCGGTGCCTATTCTGCGGAGTCAAAGTTGATCGCGAGCAGGTTCGCTATCTTCCGGATGGTCTCCGCGGGCGGATACTGCGGATCCGCGACGAGGGCCCGGGCCCGGGCGACGACATCGGGCCGGATCTCCGGGGCGTCCGAAAACCGAGCTTCCAACGCCCGCGATTCGTCCAGGACGACGTCATCCGCGGCCGGCGTTGCCTCCCGCGGCTTCACTGGGCCGGTAGCGATCTTCCCGACCGAACCCACCTGTGGATTTAAGTTAATGTCCATACGCTTCACCTGTTGCTTTGGCAGGCTTCAAATGATCTTCCCCAACTCCGATCAGGATATCGGCAGCCCGGCCAAAGGCTTTAGCGAATTCGGCCCCAAAGGGGAACCGATTCTTCGGCGAAGGGCTCACTGATCCGGCAGCGTGAGGAACGCGCCGTGCGCCGCGTAGGCCGCGAACCGCCGCGGCGAGGAAAGGATGACCCGCGAATCACCCGACCGACGTCCCGGGGATTTGTCCGCCTGCTGGAAACGCCGGGCGCCATTGACCACGCCGGCTTCGCGGGCGTCGAACACCTCGTCAAACGCCCAGAGCACCTGTGGCGTCGGGCAGCCCACGAGCTTGAATTGCCAGCCCACCGCGAGCGGCGGGTAGGCTTCGTAGCGGGTCAGCCGGGAAAACAGCACGCCGTCACACTGGTGCTGCTCCTGGAGTCGTTTGAGGAAATCCGCCGGCAGGACGGAGTCGGCCGCCCAGTCAGACCGGCCGGAGAGCGTCACCAATTCCGACCGGG
>JBEISV010000460.1:0-3921 GCA_040375265.1 Verrucomicrobiales bacterium | reverse complement strand
CCGACGGCATGCCGAACGGGAAGAGCAACGAGTTCCGCTTCGAAGGCACCGTGGGCACCCACAAGTGGTATGACGGCACCCAGCATCCCTGGGAGTTCAAGCGCATCTGGCACCTCGAACCCTCGCTCACCGATCCCGACCTCGTGTATGCCGGCGCCGAGGACGCCGCGCTGTTCCACTCCCGCGACGGCGGCAAGTCGTGGCAGGAGTTCGCCGGCCTGCGCGGCACGAAGGGCGCCCTGTGGCAGCCCGGCGCCGGCGGCATGGCCGTCCACACCATCATCATTGATCCCCAGAATCCGCGGCGCATTTACGTCGCCATCTCGGCGGCGGGCGCCTTCCGCACCGACGACGGCGGCCTGAC
This sequence comes from Verrucomicrobiales bacterium, assembly GCA_040375265.1. Taxonomy (GTDB): domain Bacteria; phylum Verrucomicrobiota; class Verrucomicrobiia; order Limisphaerales; family UBA9464; genus CAIWAH01. The sequence goes on along the minus strand of JBEISV010000460.1, from coordinate 3,557 downwards.
TTGGAAGCCGATCAACCGCGGCCTCAAGTCCCTATACGAACTGCCCGATCCCGACGCCGAAGTCGGCCACTGTGTCCACCGCATCGCGCTGCACCCGTCGCGGCCCGACGTGCTCTACATGCAGAAGCACTGGGGCATCATGCGCAGCGACAACGCCGGCGATCAGTGGAGCGAGGTCAGCGGCAACCTGCCCACCGACTTCGGCTTCCCGATCGATGTCCACGCGCACGAACCGGAGACGATCTACGTCGTGCCCATCACCAGCGACTCCCTGCACTACCCGCCCGACGGCAAACTGCGCGTCTATCGCAGCAAGTCCGGTGGCAACGAATGGGAACCGCTCACCAAGGGCCTGCCGCAGCAGGACTGCTACGTCAACGTCCTGCGCGACGCCATGGCCGTGGACACGCTCGACACCTGCGGCGTCTATTTCGGCACGACCGGCGGCCAGGTCTACTGCTCCCCCGACGGCGGCGACACTTGGCAGACTATCGCCAGCCATCTGCCCCCGGTGCTGTCGGTGGAAGTGCAGACGTTGAAGTGAGCGGGTGTCTGAATAGCTCCTCTATGAGTTTATCGTCCCCATCCGAGGCGCAGATGGCCGAGCTGAGGGTTGCCCGAGAAGAATTCCGCGCCCATTGGCTTTCGTTCCAGAACATGCCGTTTGACTGTCCGTTCGCCGGCACAATCGAGGACATTGTCGCCCTTGATTTCCTCAACTATGAGGGACTTGGCTATCCTCCATCGTTTCTCGAAGGCGCAGCGCTGATTTGGGGCAATGTGCTCGCAACGCAAATGGGGATGAAGTGGGCGACATCGAACGGCACTGAGCTATTGCTGGAACATGATGAACCCGGCAATCGAGTAACCATTTGGCCCTTTGCCCGTGTATTGGAAATGCATGAGCAAAGTGTCCCACAGTTCGGCGGCTACGCTTGGTTGCTGGACAGGGCGATTCGCGACCTCCTCCAAATTGGCAGCTTGTCAGAAGACGCAGAAGCTTGGGCGAGAGGGATTCTCAAGACTTGGGAAAAGAATGGGACTCCTTGGCCATGACTTGCAGTCACAACCACCCATGACTCCCCAACCTCTCATCTGCGTAAGCGACGTGGAAGCCAGCAGCCGTTGGTATCAGCGCCTGCTCGGCTGCCGCAGCGACCACGGCGGACCGAACTACGAGCGGCTCGTCTCGGGCGGCCGGCTGGTGCTGCAACTGCACCGTTGGGACGTGGAGCACCATCACGGCGCGATTGGCGATCCAAAGCTGGCGCATGGCAACGGCGTGCTGCTGTGGTTCGAGGTCACCGACTTCGACGCGGCGGTGGCCCGTGCTGCCGAGTTGCGGGCCCCCATCGTCCTGCCGCGTCATCGCAATCCGCCGGACTGCGACGGCGGGCCGAACCATTGGGAAATCTGGCTGCGCGATCCCGACGGCTACACCGTCGTCCTCGCCAGCCCCGACGGAACCGCCGACGGAACCTGGAAACCGGGACCGCCGACAAATCGCTGACCCATGGAACCGAAACCGCTTCCCTTCGACGCCCCGCTGGAGCGTTACGAGCAGCAGGCCGATTCGCTGCTAGTCGACTTTCGCACGGGTGATCCCGCGGCCATCGGCTGTTTCAAACGCCGCCATCCGCGCTTTCTCGACGCCAAGATTCCCTGGCTTCCCAAGAACCTGTCGGACGCTGAGATCGCCAATACCCCTTTGGAATTGGCGGATGCCCAGCTGGCACTCGCGCGGCGCTACGATTTCCGGGACTGGGCGGCTTTGGCGGAGCATGTCGGTGCCGTCTCGCAGAAGGGTTCACCGGTTCACCGCTTCGAGGCCGCCGTCGAGGCCGTCATCGCGGGTGACCTACCGACGTTACAAACATTGCTGAGCACCGATACGGAATTGGTGCGTGCCCGATCCCGGCGGGTGATGCATTTCGATCCGCCAATTCATGGTGCGACGCTGCTTCACTACGTGGCCGCCAACGGCGTGGAAGGTTGCCGCCAGCGAACGCCGGCGAACGCGGTTGAGGTTGCGAAAACGTTGCTGCGCGCCGGGGCAGAGGTGGACGCCTTGGCGAACTTGTATGGCGGCCAGTGCACGACCATGAGCCTGCTGGTTTCAAGCTGTCACCCTGCGAAGGCAGGTCTGCAGGTCGCCTTGGCGGAAACGCTGCTGGATTTCGGCGCGTCCGTGGAAGGCGTGGGCGAAGGCCGCTGGGTGTCGCCGCTGATGACCGCCCTCGTCTTCGGTTACGAGGACGCTGCCCAAGCACTCGTCCGGCGAGGTGCGCCAGTGAACGATCTGCCAACGGCGGCAGGTTTGGGACGGTTGGAAGACGCACGCCGGATGCTGCCCGCGGCTGATTCGGAAAACCGCCACCGCGCGCTGGCCTTGGGTGCGCTGCTGGGCCGCACGGAGACCGTCCGGTTGCTGCTCGACGTCGGCGAAGATCCCAATCGGAACAATCCCGAAGGCATGCACTCAGGCGCGACGCCGCTACACCACGCCGCCTTTCACGGCCATCGCGAGATGGTAGAACTGCTGATCAGCCGCGGCGCGCGACTGGACCTCAAGGATTCCTGCTATCAGGGCACGCCGTTGGGCTGGGCCGAGCACGCGGGGCAGCACCATATCGCCGATTTCCTCCGTGCGCAGATGCCGGAGACGCCGGCTAAGGTTTCTCGTGCAATTCCGATCCGCGTCGTCCTGCCCTACCACCTCCGCAACCTCGCACGCGTGGACGAAGAGGTCACCTTGGACGTGCCCGAGCCGGTAACGATCGCGGCGACGCTGGACGCCTTGGAAGCGCGTTTCCCCATGCTGCGCGGCACCATCCGCGACCACGGGACGCTGAAACGCCGGCCGTTTATCCGTTACTTCGCCTGCAAGGAAGACCTGTCGCTGGAGCCGGACGACACCGTTTTGCCGGATGCCGTCGTTGCCGGCGCGGAACCCTTCCTCGTCGTCGGCGCGATGGCGGGCGGCTAAAACCCATATGAGCCAATCCACCGACAACGCCTTCGTTGCGCTGCTCCGCGGCATCAACGTCAGCGGCCAGAAATTGATGCCGATGGCCGCCTTGCGGGACCACTTCACCGCCGCCGGCTACCGTCGGGTGCAGACTTACATCCAGAGCGGCAACGTCTATTTCGAGACCCGCGTCCGTGACGCGCGGAAACTGGAAACGGACCTCAGCCAACTGATCCGCACCGCCTACGGCTGGGAGGTGCCGGTGATGGTCCGCAGCCTCGCGGAGTTGGCGGAGATCGTCGCGCGGAGTCCCTTTGCCGCGCCGGACCGGAGTTGCGAGCAGGTCTATGTGGGGTTTCTCCGCGGCGTCCCGCCGGCCGCCGCCGCCGCCGACCTGATGGCCCGGAGCATGGCGACGGACCGGTTCGTGGCGGACGGCACCACGGTTTACGTCTGGCAGCGCAAGGACGTGCCCAAGAACCTGCTCGACAAGCTGAACCTCGAACGGTTGCTCCAGACAGACGTAACGCTCCGCAACTGGGCCACCACGGTCCGCCTCACGGAATGGCTGGGGCCGAAAGCGACGGCT
>JBEISV010000398.1:0-4516 GCA_040375265.1 Verrucomicrobiales bacterium | reverse complement strand
GCCGAAACCTATCGCGGCGACGGCCTGGATCGAACCTTGCGTGACGTTGGCGCTTCGGAAGGTCAGCGCATCTATCGGGTGGACGCGGCGGCACCCTGAAGCGGCTTTCGGCCCGCAACTGGATTGCGGCCCCAACCGTCGCCGGGAAAAGGATGCTCTCCGTCTGCATGGGTGCGGGCCGGCGGGCGGAGTGCCGCCCGAAGTTCGGGGCAGGGCACGTCGCCAACTGCCGCCGACACCGTGGGCCAGCAGCGGGGTTTTGACATCCGGGCGGCTTCTGGCGTCTCCTTGGATAAGTTACCCCGCCATGAACCCCGTCCGAACCCTTCGCCACTTCGCAGGCTTTCTGTTGGCCGGCACCGCGACGCTTTTTGCCACCGCCGTCGGCCAACCGCCCGCGGGATTGGACGAGGCGGATTGGGCCCGCCTTCGTTCGACCCTCGATGTGGCGCGCCATCGCATTGCCGCGGCGGCGGGCGGGCATCAGGCGCACAACCCGGGGCAACACTGGCGAACGCGCTTCGAGGGGCAGGGGTTCCTCGTCCAGCCCGACGGCGCGGACTGGCAATGGGGCCTGGAACTCACGGCCTACGGTTTCCCGGGCCGCGAACACACCGTGCCCACCGGCAGCGCCAACACGCTGGCGGACGTCGCGGGCTCCCGGCTCGAATACGCCTGGGACGCCGGGCTGACCGAATGGTTCGTGAACGATGTCCGCGGCCTGGAACACGGCTTCACCGTCCACGAGCGGCCGGATGACCGTCAGGTTTTGGAGTGCGGGGACAGGCCCCCGCTTTCGCTTCACCACGACTGGCTAACCGATGCTGGACATCTCCACGACTTGAAGGAAAAGCGCCGTCCTGCCGGCGCAGTCCAAGACGTTTACGCGACGGCGACCCTGCCGGCTATCCACTATCCGCCTTCAACCCTCAACTTCCGCCTGGCTGTCCGCGGCGGTCTGCGCCCGGTGCTGGAACCGGACCGCCGCGGCGTTCGTTTCGTGGATGCCGACGGGACGACGCGGACCACCTACGCCGGCCTGAAGGTGTGGGATGCCGACGGCCGGATTCTTCCGGCCCACTTCGAACCGCTAGACGCTGGACGCCCGGCCGAAATCACCCTCGCCGTCGATGAACGCGGCGCCCGCTACCCGCTGACCATCGATCCCCTCGCCCAGCAGGCTTATCTCAAACCCGCCGACGTCGGCACTACACAGGCGCGGGACTGGTTTGGCTTTTCGGTGGCAGTGTCGGGCGACACGGTGATCGTCGGTGCGCCGAATGAAGACAGCCGCACGACGGGGGTGAACAGCACACCCAACGAGGCCGCCATTGATTCCGGCGCGGCCTACGTGTTTGTGCGCAGCGGGACGACGTGGATACAGCAGGCCTATCTCAAACCGGCCGCCGTCGGCGCTACGCAGGCGGGAGATGGTTTTGGCCTATCGGTGGCTGTGTCGGGCGACACGGTGGTCGTCGGGGCGAAGTATGAGGGTAGCAGCACAACAGGTGTGAATAGCACGCCCAACGAGGGCGCCGGTGGTGCCGGCGCGGCCTACGTCTTTGTCCGGAGCGGGACGATGTGGACACAGCAAGCCTATCTCAAGCCGGCCGCCGTCGGCGCCTCGCAGGCGGCGGACTATTTCGGCTCCTCGGTGGCCGTCGAGGGCGACACGGTCGTGGTTGGGGCACCGTTGGAGGACAGCGGCATGACGGGGATCAACAGCACGCCCAACGAAAATGTCCCCAACTCCGGCGCGGCCTATGTCTTCGTGCGCAGCGGGACGACTTGGTCGCAGCAGGCGTATCTCAAGCCGGTGGCTTTCGGCACCTCGCAGGCGCATGACCTGTTCGGCACCTCGGTGGCCGTCGCGGGCGACACAGTGATCGTCGGGGCACCACATGTGGACAGCGGCACGACCGGGGTGAACAGTGCACCCGACGACACGGGTGGAATGATCTTCGACTCCGGTGCGGCCTACGTGTTTGTGCGCAGCGGGACGACTTGGGCACAAGAGGCCTATCTCAAGCCGCCGACTGTCGGCGACAAGCTGTGGGGGGACTATTTCGGCTACTCGGTGGCTGTCGCGGGCGACACGGTAGTGATTGGGGCACCGCTGGAGGACAGCGGCATGACGGGGATCAACAGCACGCCCAACGAGAACGCTCCCGAATCAGGTGCGGCCTACGTCTTCGTGCGCAGCGGGACGGAGTGGACGCAGCAGGCTTATCTGAAGCCCGCCGCTGTCGGCACCACGCAGGCGGCGGACTGGTTTGGCATCTCGGTCGCGGTATCACGCGACACGGCGGTTGTTGGGGCACATTTTGAGGATAGCAATACGATGGGTGTGAACAGCACGCCGAACGAGAACGCCCCCGAATCAGGTGCGGCCTACGTCTTCACCCGCACTGGGACGGTGTGGAAGCAGAGGGCCTATCTCAAGCCCGCTGCCGTCGGCATTTCGCAGAGTGAGGACTACTTCGGCCTCTCATTGGCGATCTCTGGCAAGACGATGGTCGTCGGGGCACTGCATGAGGACAGCGGCTCGTCGGGCGTGAACAGCACACCCAATGAAAGCGCCGCCAAAGCCGGCGCGGCCTACATCTTTGAAATCAACGATCGCCGGATCAGGGTTGAGCAACCCGCTGGTGTTGGCCTCACGGGTGGGGCATCCATTCGGAGCTTTGGTGCCGTGTCCGTCGGCGGCAGTGTTGACCTGACGTTCACGGTCCGCAATTCCGGGACAACCAATCTGACTGACTTCGCTCTAAGCCTGGACGGCACCGATGCCAACGAGTTCAGCGTGACGGCGAATCCGACGGCGTCCCTGGCACCGGGTGAAAGCACGACCTTTACCGCGCGCTTCAGCCCGACCAGCGAGGGCACCAAGACCGCCACGCTGCATATCGCGAGCAACGACCCGGTTCACAATCCGTTCGACCTCACGCTCATCGGCACGCCCAACGTCCCGACCGTCGCGGCCAGCGGGAACGATCTCACCGTGAGTTTCGTCGGCACGCCGGGCAGCCGGTATCGCGTGCAATACCTGCCGGGGCTCACCGGTTCGTGGACCGACTTCGCCCCACCCGCCCTTTACACCGTTCCCGCCAGCGGCGTCATCAGCCACACCGACCTGAACCCGCCCGATACGCTGCGCCTCTACCGCGCCGTGCTGGCGCCGTGAGGTGGAGGGAATGCAAAATGAATTGGCGAAGTGACGCCCATCGCCGCTCACACTTGCTTGGAATTTTGTTCAGCCGGCAGTGGCCGTTGTTTGGAGTGCTATTGAAAGTGCTGGTCCCTCAGGTCGTTCAGTGCCGTCAGCAGGCGTTCGGTCCACAAACGTCGCGGACCGATGAACTGCTCCAGCGCAAAATAGACGGCCCGTGGGCTCCGGGTTTCAAATGCCGTCTCAAGCTTCTGCCTTACTTCCAAGGGCAGCGACGAGGTTTCCGCCCGGAAGACCGCGACGTAATCATCCCAGGGGATGGATTTCGCGTGATCGCAATAGCTGGTGATCAGCATGTCCTCACACAGGCTCAGATCGCCCCGCAACAGCGATTGTCCGTGCCGGCGCAGCATTGTGGCTTGGAAGGACAGCAGCGATTGCAGCGCTGCTGGCGAAGGTTGGGCCAAATCAATACATGGAACCGTCTTCAAGTCGTTCGGCGCCACCATTCGCAGCAGTTCGAAAAGGCTGAACCAATGCGTTGAAGCCGGGCGGATCCAAAACGTGTCCACCTTGGCGACCAGCGCGACATCGTTTTCGAGCCGGTAGTTCCAGTAAGGCGCGACTTTGATCCGTAGCGCATCGTATTCGACGGTGCAGTCACCGTCATTGAGCACCGCGCTCGCCACGAACCCAAACTCCGATTCCAGAAACCCGAACTCTTCCCGGGCGAACCGGGAGAACAACTGGGCGGTGTTTTCCACGGGTGGAGGGCGCCGGACAATTCCGCGGCAACAGGACCGCTATTTTCCCGGGATCTCGTTCAGCCAGTAGTAGGCCGCCGCGTGCAGCAGGGGCTGGCCCTTGGCCGACTTCACGCCGGGTGCCTTCAGCTCGTGCAGGTGCCCGGGCGTGAGTTTCACTTTCAGGCGCACGCTCTTGCCGTCCGGTGCGACGGTAGCGGATTCGATGGGCGGCTTCTCGCGGTCCACCTCAGGCGAACCGTAGTTGGACTGGTAGATGTAGGTGTAGTTTTCGAACGTGTAGGCCGCGACATCGCCGGCGGTCTGCGGGTCCACGGGTTCGGTGAATGTGAGTTCGAAGCCGTCGGGCTTTGCGTGCATCTCGTGAATTTCAAACGGCGTCTTGCCGCTCCAGACGAGGCGTTGCAGGGCGAAAGGCTTGCCGCCGCGGGCGCCCCAACCGCGGTCCGTGCCGCCCGCGAAGAGCGAGCCGTCGGCCGCGAACTCCAGGCTCAGCGTGCCGGAGTCGAGTCCCTCGCGGAACGGGAAGCATGCGCCCTGATAGACGCCGTTCACCTGCTCCAGGTAGACGCGCATGACGGTG
>JBEISV010000148.1:0-9567 GCA_040375265.1 Verrucomicrobiales bacterium | reverse complement strand
GCCGGGGCCGCCGCCGTGATGACGGGGGGCGGGGTCGCCGCCGGGGTTTCCGGTTCGGCGGCAAAAAGGGCGAACGGAACGGTGAGCAGGCATCCCGCGATCCGCCACGGCCGAGGGGGCCGGCGAAGCGTGGACGCATGACTGGGGGATGGGGTAGGAGTCATGGTTTGGAAAGGCTGGCCTGTTCCAGGGCGGACAGGTCGGTGGCGGAGGCGGTGCTTCCCGGGTCGCCGGCAAAGCGGATTTCCTCGACGCCACGGGGACCGACAACGAGCACGCGGTCCGCCTCGATGCGTTGCACGGTGAAGCCGTCCACGATCTCACCGGCGATGACGGCCTGCCGGTTGATGACGGCGACCATGCTGCCGGTCTGGCGCCAGGTGCCCTGGAGCTTCAGGACCGAGGCCGCGGTGGGCCCCTTGGGCGCGTCCGGCCGGGGCGCCGGCGGCGGCGTGAACGGGTCGGTAGGCGGAGTCTCAACCCAGTCCCGCATGCGGGCGGTGAAATGGGCCTGGTCCAAGTCGCTCGGAACCGGGGCGGCCGGACTGTTCGCGACCGGGATGGCGGTCGCGGCCGGCATGCTGGCGGCCGCGGCCTTGGGGACGGAAGGACGGCTGCGGGCGTATTTCTTGTAGAGCGGTCCGCCCACGTTGAAGGCGAGGACCCCAAACCCGGCCAACGCCATCGCGCCGACCACCCAAGGATTCTGGAGCAGCTTCATGGCTTGGCTCCCTCCGTTGGCGTCGAGTTGACGGCCGCCACGGTCGGGGCGGCTTCGCCGACCCAGACGTGGAGCACCGCGCTGGCGCGATCAATGCCGCCGGTTTCCGCGGAGACGTTCAGCTCGACGAGATCCACACGGGACGTCTGCTGGGTCAGGTTATGCAAGTATTGTAGCAGGCGCTGGTAGGGTGGCTTCACCGCGAGAATTCCCTTCGGCGGTGTCAGGTCCACCGTGACGGGCACGATCTTGAGGCCCCGTTCCGCCAGGGCGCCGGCGAACGGCGAGCCGGCCTGGGCATTCACGTCGAGCACCAGGGGGACGCCTTGCTGGCGGAGCTGTTCGGTCCAGTCGGCCAGCCCGGCCGAAGTGACCAGCAAGCTCTGCTCCTCCTGTCGCAGCGCCTCGAACGTCTGCGGTGCATTGGTGGAATTCAGCTCGCGGTCCATCTGCTCGATCTCGCGGGTGAGCCGTTGGATGTTCCCGTTGACCAAGGTGGCCTCCCGCTGGGCGCCCAGCAGGCGCGTGATGCTGTAGGACAGCAGACCCAGGGAGACGACGAGCGCCAAGGCCACCAGGATCCGGCGACCATGCTGGCGCCGGAAGAGGGTGATACGGGACGGTCTCATTGCAGGGTTCCTTCGAGGACAAACCGCTGATCGGCAGTTTGCGCGGTCAGGTTAAGCCCCTTGGCCTGCGCCCACCGGGCAAACGCGTTGCCGCCGGACTCGGAACGGGGCGGGGGCACTACCGCCGGTGCCTCGGTCATCTTGGCCCGCAAGGGGCTGGTGCTGAGCCGGAGGGAAAATTCCTTCACCGATTTCGCCAGCAGCCCCGCTTCCACGGCGTTCGTGCGCTGCGTGGGCTGCAGCCGACCGAGGAGCTGGAACTTCCAGCCCGTGCCTTCCCGTCGGATCTGGCTGCCGGTCAGGAGCAGGCTGCGCGGGCAGGCCTCGCCGATCTGGCCGAGGAACCACGCCGGCACGGGCGCCACGCGGTTGTCCTTCAGCTCTCGGATCGCCTGGCGCCGGCTCACGACGTCGCCGGTCAGCCGCTGCAATTCAAGGTGCCGGGTCTGGAGCTCGTTCGCCTGCGTCTTAAGGCGGGTGAGGCTGGAGACTTCCTGTCGGGCGAGCGTCTCCAGCAACACGACGGTGGCGATGGCAACCACGGCGACGCCCGCGGCGACCGTGAGCACCAGCCGGTTCACCACGTTCTGGCGGGGGGCGACCTCGGGTTCGTAGGGGATCAGGTTTGGCGCGCGGTCGGCGGGCCAGCGCGTCGCGGCCTCGGCCCAGAAGGTCGGGGAAAGTTCCTGCGGGAACGGCAGGACCGGCGTGCCCAGGTCCGCCTGCAACCGGCGCATCTGGTCCACGCCGGGCGGCCCGAACAGCCAGATGCTGTTGACCGCCTGGTTGAGCTGCTGCGTCACGAAGAGGCTCGTGCGCTTGATGTCCATCGCCACCCGGTCCGCCTGCTGCGCCCAACCGCCGGCCACGGCGCGGCCGAGCACGATCTCGCCGTTCGGCTGCGCAACGAGCAGTGACGTGAGCCCGTTGGCATCGGCGACCACGAGCACGGTGTCCGTCGGATTCCGCGGCAGCTTGCCGAGGTGTTCCTGCAAAACGGCGGTGACCGGGATCAGGACCTTGAGCCGGAGCCCGGCGCGCTGGAACTCCTTCTTGAGCTGGTCCACGAAACTCTCGGGCAACAAGCTCAGCAAGAGCCCTTGGCCCGTCTTGCCGTGGAGCCGCGGCTGGGAAACCCAGGCGAGTGCGCCCTCGGCGCCCTTCTGCTGGTCCACCTGCCGCTGGATGTAGGATTCCAAGGCGGCACCCTTGGCCGGGGGCGCATCAATGATTTGTTGGATGAACTGTGGATGCGCGAGCACCACCGAGACGGTCGTGCCAGTGAAGCCGGTCTGCTTGACGGCCTCGCACATCAGGTCACCCAGGTCGCGGATGTCCTCGGGGGACAGGGGCGACGACCAGGTTCCGCTCACCAGTCCCTGCTGCACGACCGCGACGTGCAGGAAGTTGTTCAGCCAGCTGACGCCAAGCGAGGCGTTGGCCGCGGCGGCCGCCCGGGCGGCGGCGAACGGAGTCGGCGCCGGCGGCGGGGCGGATTCGGGGGGCGCCGCCGGGGCGGTCGGCCCGGAATGCCGTGGGCGACTTTGGATCTGGAGCATGGGGGAATGCTTGGAGGTTGAGGGAAACCGTCAGTTCACGAGGCCGGCGGCCACGGAATCAAGGGCCAGCTGGGCCGCATCCACGGCCGTCTTCGTCGAGCCGGTGGCCGGGAACCCCCCGGCCGCCCAGACATTGTAGGCCGTCAGATAGGTTTCGACCGCGGCCATCACCTGCGCCGGCGTGGCGGTGGCGGTGGGGTTGTTCGGCGCGCTGAGGAACGAACTGGCCGCCGCCTCCAAGTCCGCCCCGGTGACCGTGGTCGAACCCGCGGCCGTGCCGGCAAACAGCCGGCCACGCCAGAGGCCGTCCTCAAATGAGAACGAGAACGACCGGGTGACCATTTCCTTGGCCTGGGTCGACGAATCCACGCCGTGCAGTCCGAGAACCGTGCCGGCGAGCAGATACGTCGTGAAGGTCGTCGACGGCAGGATGCCGGGCGATGAGCTGTTGACCGAATACTTGCCGGTCAGGGCGGTGGCGTTGTTCAAGGTCACTTGGTGAAACAGCGGTGTGAGATTCACCCGTTGAACGCGGAGGTCCGTGCCATTGCCGGACCAGGACCAACTGGCGGGCGCCGCGCCGTCGGCCAGATTCCAAATTTCGTCGAAGGCAGTGGAAGTCGCCGCGTAGCCGCTGACGAAGGTCGCCGGCAGGTCCCGGCCCATGCTGGAGACGATAACGTAGCGCGGGTTGGTCACCGCGGCCGAACCCGAGGCCGTCTGGGTGTAAGGCGGTTTGTTGGTGCCGCCCGGGCCGACGCCAAAAGTCGGATCAATCACCAGGACGCGCCGTTGGCCACGCGAATTGGTGAGGATCCGGTCCGCGGCGTCGCCGATGGCAGCCGACACCGCGGCGCCCCAGGCGGATTGGTCAGGGAGGATCTGGTTGCGGACGACGTATTTCTCAATCCCCTCCGCGATCCGCTTCAGGCTCGTCTCCTCCTGCTGGAGGGCAAGGCGGTCGAGCTCGGAGAGCATCATCGGCACGATGGCCAACGCGAGCAGCGAGGCGATGGCCATGATGCCCAGGACTTCGATCATGGAAAAACCACGCCAGGACCGGGTCTGAATCCGGTGGGGCGTGGCGGTAGGAGTGGATGCAGTGTTCATCGTCGGCTGAGGTTGCGGGAGAAGTCGCGCACCGAGGTGCACGCGTTCTTCACGTTCCGATAGGCGGGGTGTTCGGTGTCCGGAGTGGAACCACCGCGGGGACAACCGCGATTGGACCATTCGGAATAGGATTTCATGAAGTTGTGGCAGGACTCGGCCACCTTGTGGGGAGTGCAACCATGGCGGACATCATCGCTTTCATGATCGTCGCTGTGCTCGTCGCTGTCATCCTGACCATTGTGGTCGCCATCGTGGTCGTCCCAGCCGTCGTGATCACAGTCGTGGTCGTCCCAACCATCGTGGTCACCATCGTGGTCGCTCTCATAGCTTTCGTGACCGTCGTCATGGCCGTCGTGGTCGTCGTCGTGGCCATTGTCACTGCTTTCGCAGTCGTAAGGTCCGGCCGCGTCGCCGCCCGTTCCACCCGTTCCACCCGTTCCACCAGTGCCGCCCGGGGCGGCGGTGTTGTTAAGGGGCGGCGTGTCGACAAACGCATCCACCAAGGTGGCCAGGTCGGTGGAACCAGCTCCGGTGCCGTAGGTCACGCTGCGGCCCCAGCGGCCGTTCTCAAACACATAGCTGGTGTCTTCGGCGAGCGTCTCACGGGCCTGAAGGGCCAGGGTGTTGAAGTAGAGGTTCACCTGGGACGTATCCACGAACCAGCCCTCGACCTGCTGGAGCGGGGCGATGGTGACGACGTTCGTGCCGTCCACGCCGTAGGGCGCCGCGGCGGTCGAATCGAGGTTGTTGAGGATCACCCGGCGGAACAGCCGGCTGAAGTCCAGCCGCTCAATCCGGAGATCGGAAGCGGAGCCGCCCCAGTTGGCCCAACCGGCGGGCAAGGTGCCGCTCGTGGCGTTCCAAAGCTCGGCGAAGTTGGTCGACGTGAGCGTAGGCAGCGCGGACGCGATGCTCGAAACCACCACGGCGCGGGCGTTGCTGGGCAGGACTGAGCCGGTGGCCGTCTGCACGAAAGGCAACGTGTTGGTCACGCTCGGGCCGATCTTGAAATTCGGGTCGAACAACAGCACGCGCGTATGACCCTGCCGGGTCTTGGCGATCTGGTTGGTCGATTTCGAGAGGTGGCCGGCGACGACGGTCACCCAGTTGGAGGCCGTGGGCACGCTCCGGGTCCGGACGACGGCCCGTTCGATGCCGGTGATGATCTGGCTGAGGTCGGCGGCCTCGGTGGCCCGGTCGGCCTGCTTCAGGCGTTCAAAGCCCGACTGGGCGGCCACGCCGACGAGGAGCGCGACCACGGCGAGGGCGCCGATGACTTCGATCAGGGTGAACCCGGAGTTTGTCCGGGGAGCCTGGATTCTGGATTTGGTTAAAATGTTGTTCATACCCGCAAGTGTGGGTTCGGACCGGCGGCACTTTGGGGTGCACCGTCGCTGGCGGCGGTGACATCAGCTCATGAGTGTCATCGGCCCGAACAGTTGGTGACTTAAGTTGGAGGTCAGTTCAGGCGGCGGCGACCGTCGGCGAAAACTCGGTGGCGCCGGTCCCGATCCCGCAAGACCCGGACGGCGAAACGGCGAAAACCCCGGCAGCCTCGGCTGGCGGGACGCGCGGTGGTGTGGATCCCGTCGGTGGCGGGAACGATAACCGGTGTGTGTTTGATGTCTTCATAGCTAGGTCAACGCATACTCTGCATCAGCGAAAGGATGGGCATGAAGATCGCCAGCGCGACGAAGCCGACGATGCCGACGAGGGTCAGGATCAGCGCCGGTTCCATGACGCTGAAGATCTTCTTAATCCGGCGGGGAATGATCGTGTTGTAATACTCGGCGACGTTGTCGAGCGCCCCGTCGAGATTGCCGGTCTTCTCGCCCATGACCGTCATCCGGATCAGCAGGGACGAGAAATTGGGGTGCCGGCGCAGCGCCTCGCTGAGGGTCGAACCTTCCTCGATGCTGTGCTGCACGTCGCGCAGGTCCCGGGCGACCACAGGGCTGCCGGCCAGGTCCTCGCAGAGTTTCAGCCCCTGGAGGAGGGCAACCCCGGCGCGGTAGAGCACCGACAGGCTGCGCGCGAACCGGGACATGGCGAGCATGTGGTTCAGCGGACCGAACAGCGGCAGCTTGAACTTGGCCTGGTCCACCCAGATCGCGAACCGGTGCGACCACTTGGTGCCGAGGGTGATGGCCAAGGGAATCCCGACGAAGCCCAGCAGCCAGATCCACCAGGTTGCCTTCGCGAAGTCGGAGGCCGCGAAGACGATCTTCGTCGGCAGCGGCAGTTCCACGCGCACGGCGGTGAGCAGCGTGACGAAGCGCGGCACCACGAAGGTGAACAGGATCAGCACGAAGAGGATGACCATCATCAGCACGACCGCCGGGTAGATCGTGGCCTGGCGCACATCGGAGATGACCTGTTCCTGCCACTCGAGGTAGCGCTTCAGCTCGTTGAGCGATTCCGGCAGCGAGCCGCTTTCCTCGCCGGCCCGGATGAGGCTGGTGAACTGCGAGCCGAACAGGCCGGGATACTTCTCCATCGCCTCCGCCATCTTCTGGCCGGCCTCGACCTGGTTCTTCAGGTCGTTGATGACCTCGCGGAAGACCGGGTTGTCGCAATCCTGACCGGCGATTTCCAAGGCCTGCACCAAGGGGATGCCGACCTTGGCCATGAAGCTCATGAGCGTGCAGAAGTTGATGAGCTGCCGGCGTTTGGTGCCGCCGTTGAGCCGGGCGGAACGCAGGCTGCGCCGCGAGTCGGACGTCTTGTCCGCCTCGGCCTTCATCAGCCACACCCCCATCGTCTGCAAGCGCTGCTCGAGGGACACTGCGTTGTCGGCGGCCAGGGTGCCGGTCACGGAACGGCCGTGGTGGTCGATGCCGGTATAGATGAAGTTGGTCATGGGCGGTCGGGGGGTTACTCGGAGCGGCACACGCGGAGAACTTCCTCGATGGTCGAGGTGCCCTGCGTCGCGAGCCGCAGGCCGTCGTCGAACATCGACTTCATGCCGCGCTGCTTCGCCAGCTCGACAAAGGTGGAGGCACCGGCCCGCTTGATGATCGGCTGGTGGAAGGTCTCATCGAGGATCATGAGCTCGAAGATGCCGTGCCGGCCCTTGTAGCCGGTGCCGGCGCAGACGGGGCAGCCGCCGGGACGCCAGAGCGCGCGGGGCAAATCCCCGGGCAGGGTGACCTCGTAGTGGGCAAGTTCGGCGTCTACATCTTCCACGGGCTTGCGACAGCGTTCGCACAGGCGGCGGACCAAGCGTTGGGCCAGCACGCCCACGAGGGCGCCCGGCAGCAGGAAGGGCTCGACGCCCATGTCCAGCAGGCGGGGGATGGCGCTCGGGGCATCGTTCGTGTGCAGCGAGGTGAAGACCAGGTGACCCGTGAGCGCCGCCCGCACCATCAGGGTGGCGGTCTCGGTGTCCCGCGTCTCGCCGACGAGGATCACGTCGGGGTCCTGCCGGAGCAGCGCCCGCAAGCCCGCGCTGAACGTGAGCCCGACGTCGTCCTTGATCTGCGTCTGGCGCATGCCCTGGCGGCGGAGTTCCACGGGATCCTCGAGCGTGAAGATGCTGAGCTCGGTCGTGCTCATCTCGTTGAGCACGGAGTAAAGGGTGGTCGTCTTCCCGCTGCCGGTCGGGCCGGTGACGATCACCACGCCATACGGCGAGTCGATGGCTTTCCGGAGCTGCTTCTCCACGTCCGGCGCCAGGCCGATCGAGGCCAGGCTGTGGACGTGGGTGCCGCCGTCGAGGATGCGGCAGACGACGCTTTCGCCGTAGGCCGTGGGCAGCGTGGACACGCGCAGGTTGACCTGCCGGCGCTTGACGGTCACCGACGCCCGGCCGTCCTGCGGCACGCGGTTCTCCGCCACGTCCATGTCCGCCAGGATCTTCATGCGGGCGATCACGGCGGACTGGAGCGTCTTCGGGATCAGCACGTCGGGCCGGAGCACGCCGTCCACGCGAATGCGGATGCGCATGACCTTTTCCTCGGGCTCGAAATGGATGTCGCTCGCGCCGCAGGTCACCGCGCGGGTGACGATCTGGCTCACGAGGTTGATGATCGGCGAATCCTCGGCCGAGGCGGCGTTCTGCGCCGCGGCGGCGGCCGTGGCGGCCGTGATCACCTTCTCCTCGGACTCCTTCTTCTCGACGATGCGGTCGATCGAGTCCTCGATGCGTTCGCCGGAGGATTCGAGCTGGTCGAGGAAGTTGAGGATGTCGCGCTCGGAGGCGCTGACGACGTCCAGCTCGCAGCCGGTGATCCGGCGGATGGTGTCGATCGCGACGATGTCGAACGGATCGGCCATCGCCACCGTCAGCGAGCCTTCACGGCGCGAGAACGGCAAGGCGAGGTGCCGCCGGGCGACGTCCGCGGGGATCATCCGAAAAGCTTCCCGGTCAAACGAGACCGAGTTGAGGTCCACGACCCCGACGTGGGCTTCGGAAGCCACGACGCGGGAAACGGTCTCCGGGGTGGCGAAGCCGAGGTCCACCAGCACCTTGCGCATGGCATCGCCGCGGCGGCGTTGTTCCCGGCGGGCCAGCTCGAGCTGACTCTCGGAAATCGCACCCATCTGGAGCAGTCGATCCTCGACTGTCAGAGGTTTGGCAAAGGCGGCCGTCATGGCTGCGGTGGTTGGGGTTGGGTTTCGGCTTTCGCGCGGAATTCGGGTTGGGCGGGTGTTCGGGCTATTTGTGCAGCAGGTAAATCCGGACGGTGGCCAGGCCGGTGCCCCCATCGATCACGTATTTCACCCGTCCCAAGGTATCGTCACCTGAGGCCACTCCTAAAGCGGCGCCATCGAGGAGACGGTTGATGTCCCGGGCATCGTCCGGGGAAACGCCAGTCAACCGGCACTGCAAGACGAAGTCCCCGCCTGATGCTTCGTTCGCAAGGCTGGGGCTGACAGATGAACCATCCAAGTCGTAGGCGCTGTCGGCCGTTGCGGGGTCCGCACTGGACGCCTGGGTGGCAACCAGTTCGATGGCTGAGGTCAGGCCGAGCCGGCTGGAAAAGGGCTGCTCGAACAGCAGTTCGGGCACGAGCACCGCGGTGTCCCAATGGGCGGCGTCGGCGGCGTGGGTGACCAGGTTCAAGGGCTGCCCGCCCGCCCGGCCCAAGCGACCGTATTTCGCCACGTAGGAAGTTCCGGCGGAGCGCACCCAGTGCAAATTGACGACAAGCCGGCTGATGCTGGCCTCGCTGACCGCGGAATAGACCCGGGGAACAAGCATGCCGGCGAGCACGGCGATGATCGACAGCACCCCGATCAGCTCGATCAGGGTGAATCCCCCGGGGGATTCAGCAGGCTGGCGCAACGTGGTTTTCATGGCCCGGACCGGTTCCGATTGCAGCAGGGACGAAGGAGGAAAAGACCCGGCGGTTTCAGCCGCCGGGTCGTGGGCAGATCCAGACGGCGCTAAGCGCCGGATCCGCTATTTGTGGGCGAGGTAGATCTGGAGGTCATACACGCCGGCGTTGTGAGCTACCTTGACCCGGCCGGTGGTGTCGCTGCCGGCGGCCGCGATGGTGGCCACCGACTGACCGTCGAGTGCCTTGTTGATGGCGTTGGCGTCATC
>JBEISV010000447.1:0-4052 GCA_040375265.1 Verrucomicrobiales bacterium | reverse complement strand
TTCCGCCGCGGCGACATCCGGATTCTTGTCGCGACGAGCGTCATCGAGGTCGGCGTGGACGTGCCCAACGCCACCATCATGCTGATCGAGAACGCCGAGCAGTTCGGACTGGCGCAGTTGCACCAGTTGCGGGGGCGCATTGGCCGCGGGGCGCACGATTCACACTGCATCCTCGTGGCCGAACAGAAGACCGACGAGGCGCGCGATCGGCTCGAAGTGATGGCCAAGACCAACGACGGCTTCGTGCTCGCCGAGGCGGACCTCAAGCTGCGCGGTCCTGGCGAACTGACGGGCCGCAGCCAGAGCGGGCTGCCGGATTTCCGCTTCGGCGACCTAGTGAAGGATCGGCAATTGGTGGAAGCTGCCCGGGAAGTGGTCCGGAAACACCTGCGCAACGAATAGGCATGGAAACTGTTACGCCAACGGCATGAAACGATCCTTCCGGGCCTTGGCTCGAGGACTGGCCTACGTGGCGGGTCCGCCAGTGCTTCTCTTGGCTGGATTGATCCTGACCGAAGGCTTTTGGCATCTGCGACACCATCATTACACGCCGTTGCCCATGGGGATTTTCTACGGACACCTCTCGGGACAGGGAGGATTCATTCTGGTGGACGACTCCGAAGACCTACTTTTCCCGTTCAAGTTCACAGGCGAAACCACGCCAACCTGGCGTTGGAACACCAGTTCCACAAAATTTCACGAGCTCACCCTGAGTTGGCCTGAGCAGGAGCCGACCGCGCTCGGTGGTTCTGTGCGACTGTTCTTGCCGTCGATGCGCTTCGAGAACGGGCAGACCAATGGTTTGCTGACGAACGAGGCACTGGCACTGTGGCTCGTGAACCACAACCGCCATGCCGCCACCAACGGCGAAGTCGTGGCCCTTGTGGGTGAGGTCTACCGCGTTCTTCAATCGGCAGGTGAGGGAAGTCTGCCTGAACCGAACCATCACGGTTATCGGATTGAGCATGAGGGCCGGCTTATCGGCAGCTATTTGCAAGGCCGCACCGGCTTCGGCCTCAGCATTCCCGGCTGGCTCTGGGTGCTGGCGTGGCCGGTTGCCTGCGTGGTTCTTTTCTGCAGGCTGAAGCTGCGGTTCAGCCGTCCGCGGCTCGCTCCTTAGTTTGGAATTGGCCGGGCGGGAAACTCCCACCTGAGCAGGTCGTCGGATTGGATCGGGGTCCGGAAGTTCGGGCGAATTCCCGATCATTGAACAGGTCCGCTGCTGAGCTTCGTGAGGGAAAGTGGTGCTCCCCCCTCCTCCGGGGATGGACAGGACCGGGCGAAAGGCGGACAAGCGGGGAACGTGATCTCCTCACGTATTGATCAACAGATCCTACCGTCCGCCTGCCTTGGGCGGGCGTGAAGTCATCGTTCCCTGAAATCCACACCATGAAATTGAACTCAGTTCCGCGCCTCACGCCTTGGTTTGCGGCGTGTTGCGCCCTATTGACCTCGCCGCCGGCGCAGGCGGATTACCCCTCCACCGTGGCCGCCCTCGGCCCGGTTGCCTATTACCGGTTGGACACGACCAACCAGGTTCCCGCCGAAGTTCCGGCGGCCAACGTCGGTTCGCTCGGAGCCAGCTTCGCCGGCGAATACCAGGGCATGGCGGGCACCCGCGGTCTGCCGGGCGCGTTGACGGGCGACGCCAGCACCGCGGTTTCCATCGTCGGATCGGCTGGCCAGCAGGTCGTGGTGCCCTTTTCCGCCGCGCACAATCCCAATGGCCCGTTCAGCGTCGAGCTGTGGGCCAAGCCGGCGAACACCATCAATGGGCGCCGGGCGGTAGCCATCGCGATGGTCAACGGCCAGAATCCGGGCAACGGGGACGACCGGAGCGGCTGGGCGCTGTTGCAGAATGGCAGCGACTGGCAGGTGCTTCTCGGATTTGACCATTCGGATGGCGCCACGTTCTACGGCACCACGTTGACCGCGGCCGGCACGGTCGTGGAGGCGGATTGGCAGCACGTGGTGATGGTCTACAGCGGCTCGGCCATCACGCTCTTCGTGAACGGCAACCAGGTCGCCACGCAGGCGCCCGACAAACCGATGCTGCCCAACACGGGCGCACCGCTGATCCTCGGCGACCGCGGCTACACCGGCTGGGATTTCAACGGCCTGGTGGACGAATTCGCGCTCTACACGACCGCGTTGTCCGCCGCCGACATCAAGTCGCATTACGACAACGGCGTGAACGCGGCCCGGACGAAGGCGTATGCCGACTTGGTCAAGGAAGGGACCCCTGCGCTTTACCTGCGGCTCGACGAAGCGTCGTTGGCGCTGCCGGTGGCGGTGAACAGCGGCAGCTGGGGCACCGCGGCCAATGGCCAATTCCTCGCGGGCACCGTGCCCGGCGTGCCAGGACTGCAAAGCCCGGCCACGGTCGGCTTCGACACGAACAACCGCGCCGGCAGCTTTGACGGGCTCAAGGGCGCGGTCACGATTCCCGCGCAGACGCTGGAAACCGATTCCGCGACGCTCGTCGCCTGGGTGAAACGCAGCGGCGACCAGCCGGGACGCGCGGGCATCGTTTACAACCGCGGCACCGGTTCGCCGGCGACCGGCCTGGGCTTCCATGATGATGGCCGGGCGCTGAGCTACAGCTGGGACGACCTGGCGGAGACCTACAACTTCAACCCCGGCTTCGTCGTGCCCGACCAGGCGTGGACCTTCGTGGCCGTGACGGTGCAGTCGGACCAAGCGGTGCTCTACATGGGCACGGCGACCGGCCTGGTGGCGGCGACCAATACCTTCGCCCATCCGGCGCACAACTTCGCCAACGCCACTTTGGAGCTGGGCCGCGACAACAACGGCGGCACCCGCTACCTGCGCGGCGCGCTGGACGAGTTCGCCCTGTTCGACAAGACGCTGGACCCGGCGCAGATCCGCAGCCTCTACAACGCCGCGCTGCCGGCCATCCTTGGGCTGACCCGCACCCCGGCCGACCCGATCTACGAAGGCTTCGACGTGACCTTCCGCGCCACGGTCTCCGGCACCGGCACGACCTACCAATGGCAGAAGGCCGGCCAAGACCTGCCCGGCAAAACGGCCGCCACCCTGGAGTTGAAGGGTGTTGTGCCCGCCGACGGCGGTGACTACCGCGTGATGGCCAAGACGGGGGGCCAGACGCTTACCAGCGAGGCGAGTTCCTTCGCGGTCGTTTCCTCCGCGCCGATCGTCAGCCAGACGCCCGCCTCGGCGGTGCGGTTTCTGAACGGCAGCGTGTCCTTCTCCGTGGCGGCCCTCGGCAGCCAGCCGATGACCTACGCCTGGAAACACGGCAGCGAGCTCATCCCGGGCGCGACGTCCTCCACGTTGACCCTGACGGATCTCCAACTCTCCGACGCCGGCACCTACACGGTCGTGCTCACCAATCCGCTCGGCTCCAAGGAAGCCAGCGCGACGCTGGACTTGGTCACGCCCTCGAAGTTCGAGGCGGCGGCCGTGAATGCCGGCCCCATCGGCTACTGGCGCCTAGACGAAGCGTCCGGCACGACGGCCTACGACTATTGGAACGGCCGGGACGGCACTTCCCGCGCCGGCGTCACCAACGGCGTTGCCGGACCGGTGCCGACGGCCTTCAAGGGCTTCGAGGCCGGCAACAAGGCCTACGACTTCAACGGCGGCAGCGAGGTCACCATCCCGGCCTTCAACAGCCCGAAGACGGCGCTCACCATCGTGGCGTGGATCAAGCCCGACGGCACGCCCGACGCCTACGACGGAATCGTGTTCTCCCGAGGCGGCAACACGGTGGCCGGCCTGGACTTCCAGAACGACGGCCAACTTGGCTACCACTGGAATGACACCGCGGACACCTACAACTGGGCCTCCGGCATGACCCCGGTGGTGGGCCAGTGGAACTTCGTCGCGCTCGTCGTCGATCCCGCCCTCGGCAAGATCTACCTGGACGACGGCACCGGCATCCAAAGCGCCGAGAATGCCGTGACCCACGCCGCCGAGGAATTCAACGGACCCTTCCGCTTCGGCGCCGACGGCAACGGCTCCCGGTTCTTCAAGGGCACGCTCGACGACGTGGTCATCTACGACCGCGC
>JBEISV010000546.1:0-3073 GCA_040375265.1 Verrucomicrobiales bacterium | reverse complement strand
GGCGAGGTCGTGCGAAATGAACAGGTAGGCGAGCCCGCGGTCGCGCTGGAGATCCTGAAGCAGGTTCACGACCTGCGCCTGCACGCTGACATCGAGCGCGCTCACTGGCTCGTCGCACACGATGAGCCGCGGCTCGACCGCCAGGGCGCGGGCAATGCCGATGCGTTGGCGCTGGCCGCCGCTGAACTCGTGCGGAAATCGCTCCGCGTGCGCCGTGTCCAGGCCGACGCCGGCGAGCAACTCACCGATGCGCTGGCGACGGGCCTCCCGGGTCGGCGTGAGGCGGTGCAGGTCGAGCGCCTCACCGATGCTTTCGCCGACGGTCAGGCGTGGGTTCAGCGAGCTGAACGGATCCTGGAAGATCATCTGGAAATGCCGCCGCGTCGCCCGCAGCGCGGCCCCGTCCAGTCGACTGAGGTCTTCGCCTTCGAAACGGATGGTTCCCCCGGTTGGTTCCACCAACCGCAGAATGGCCCGGCCGAGCGTGGTCTTTCCGCAGCCACTTTCCCCGACCAGGCCCACGGTTTCGCCCGCCGCCACGGTCAGGCTCACGTCGTCCACCGCCCGGACGCGTCCGCGAACGCGGGCGAACACGCCCTGCTTCACCGGGAAATGGACCCGGAGGTTCTGGACTTCGAGCAACGGCACCGGCGGACGCTAGGCCGGCACCCGCCGCGAAGGAACCGCAAACCGGCCCCGGAACGGGCGCCGGACTCCGCGCGGCGCGCGTCCCCCAATTCGTGGCTGGCGAAGACCCGGCGTTCGCCGCTTCCATGGGCGCATGTTCAGCCGGTTCATTGTGGCGGGTAGTTTGGCCCTGTTCGTGGCGCAGGCGGCGGAGCCGGACATCACCGCGGACCAGATGCCACGGGTGCCGGCCACGGAACCGGCGCAGGCGCCCGGGACGTTCATCTTCCGCCCCGGCTTCACCGCCCAATTGGTCGCCGCCGAGCCGCTGATCGGCAGCCCGGTGGCGCTCGATGTGGACGAACAGGGCCGGGCCTATGTCGTCGAGATGCGTGACTACTCTGAACGCCGACCGGAGCAGCTCGGCCGGATCAAGCGGCTGGAGGACACCGACGGCGACGGCCGTTATGACAAGGCGACGGTGTTTCTGGCCAACCTGCCCTGGCCCACGGCGATCACCTGCTGGAACGGCGGTGTCTTCATCGGGTCCACGCCGGACGTGCTCTACGCGAAGGACAACGACGGCGACGGGGTGGCCGACGTTCGGGAGACCGTCTTCACCGGCTTCGCGAGCGACTACGCGCCCTACGCCACCAACAAGCTGAACGTGCAGGCGCTGCTCAACTCGTTCCACTGGGGCGTGGACCAGCGCATCCACGGCGCCACCAGCATGAGCGGCGGCAAGGTGCGCCGGGTGGACAGCGACTTCACCCGTGATTGGGTAGCCGCCGACGTGAGGAGGCGGACCGCAACCGCCGTCGCGACCAATCCGCCTCCTCACGTCGGCGGCTACGTCGATCTCCGCGGCCGAGACGTCTCGTTCGACCCGCGGACGCTGGAGCTCCGCGCCGAGCCCGGTGGCGGCCAGCACGGCATGACCTTCGATGACACCGGGCGGAAATTCGTCTGCTCCAACTCCGACCACCTTCAGCTCGTCGCCTTCAACGAGCTCGCCGCGTCTTCGAATCCCTATCACGAGTTCCCCGCCGGCCGCCACAGCATCGCGGCGGATGGCCCGGCCGCGGAAGTTTTCCGGCGGAGTCCCGACGAACCGTGGCGCGTCCTGCGCACCCGCTGGCGCGTGACCGGCGTGGTCGAGGGCATGATCGAGGGCGGCGGCCGGGCCAGCGGTTATTTTACCGGCGCGACCGGCGTGACGATCTACCGCGGCGACGCCTACGGCGAAGACTTTGCCGGGGACGCCTTCATCGCGGACTGCGGCAGCAACCTCGTCCATCGGAAGAAACTCCGGCGCAGTCCCGACGGCATCCTGCTGGTCGGCGAACGCGCGGCCGACGAGCAGAAGTCCGAGTTCCTCGCGAGCACCGACAACTGGTTCCGGCCCGTGCAATTCTTCAACGCACCCGACGGTTGCCTGTGGGTCGTGGACATGTATCGCGAGACCATTGAACACCCGTGGTCGTTGCCGGCGAACTTGAAGAAGCATCTCGACCTCGACAGCGGACGCGAGCGCGGACGGCTGTGGCGGATCGCGCCGACAGGGTTCAAGGCGCAAGGTTCGCGCTTACAAGTTCCGGCCTCTGACCCCGCCGCACTCGTCCGGCTTCTCGCCCATCCGAACGCTTGGCACCGCGACACGGCGAGCCGCTTGCTGGTGGAACGCGCCGATGCTGGTTCGCGGCCGCTGGTCCGGGCCTTAGTTCGGGAATCGACGAACCCGCTGGGACGGTTACATGCCCTTCGCGTGCTGGCCGCATTGAACGGTTTGGACGATTCCCAACTGGTTGCCGCCCTCGGCGACCGTGACGCCACCGTCCGCCGGCACGCGATCCAACTCACCTTCCAACGCAGCGCGGACGGCCAAGTCCGCGTGAACATGCCGGCTGTCCGCGACGCCGTAACCACGCTGGCCGCGACGGAAACCGATCCGCTCAACCAACTGGAGCTCACCTTCCCGCTCGCCCAGTTGCCGGTGACGGAAAAGGTCCCTCCGCTAGCCCAATTGCTACGGTCGCCGCACGCACGGGTGATCGCCGCGGCGGTCCATGCCGGCTACGGCGCGGAACAGTTGCTGTGGACGGCCATTTCCGCGCCGAGACCCGAGCCGGCCGTGGCGGCGTTGACCGAATTGGCCGGCGTCCTGGGCCGGCGTAGCGGCCGGGCGGAGACCGCGTTGGTGGTCGGTTCGCTGCGCGCTTGGACCGCCAAGCCCGGCATGAATGCGATTGCCGACGCCTTCGCCCGCGGACTGGCCCGGGGCGGCCATTCGCTGGCCAGCCTGGAATCGGCTGACGCGACGCTGCTCGCCGCCTCCTGGCAGCGGGCCACCAACCGGCCGGCGGCGGCCAAGTCCTTCTCCGCCGGCGCGCTCGACACCAACCGGCTCGCCGTCATCGCCTCGTTCCTGCCGGCCCTTGATCTCAAG
>JBEISV010000008.1:0-31648 GCA_040375265.1 Verrucomicrobiales bacterium | reverse complement strand
TCGCGCAGATGGCTCAGCGCGAGGCGGAACGTCACCGGGGCGGTCGCACAGCGCAGTCGGGCCAAACCGCGGGCGAGGGCCTTCAGAGCAACGCCACCCAGGATTCCGGCGCCGAACACCCACGCCAAGGCCGTGGCGTAAGCCGCGAGCGAAAGCCGGGCACCGCCGGCGAGGCGCAATGGCGGGAGGAAGGTCAGCAAGGCGCCCGCCAGCAGGAGGCCCAACGCCAACCCCGTCCGGCGCAACAGGCGCGGCCCGGCAAAGTTGGTCGCGGCCCCGCGGCCCAGTGCCTGCGCGGGCGGCGTTTCGGCGGCGGCCTTCGCCGGCAGCCAACCGGCCAGCAGGCTGGCCGCGACCGCGAGGACTAGGGCGAGCAGCGCTTCATCCGTGCGGAGCTCGGCCGCATCGGCCGAACTGGAATAGTAGAGCGCGTTCACCGTCCGGCCGACGAACCGCACCGCGCCCTGCGCCCCGAGCCAGCCCAGCAGCAGCCCAACGCCGCCGCCCGCCAAGCCCAGCAGGGCTGCCTCGCCCAGCCAGGCCCGTTGGATTTCCCGCGGCGTCACGCCGAGCGACCGCAGGATGGCGATTTCCTCGCGCCGGCGGACCACCGCGCCGTCGAGGGCCTGGAAGACGAGATAGAGCCCGACCAGCAAGGCCAGCAGCGACAGGATGGTCAGGTTCAGCCGGAACGCCCGGGTCATCACCTCGCCGCTCGCGCGCCGGTCCGTCGGGGTGGAGACCAGCCAGCGCGTAGCGCCATCCGGGAGGTGGGCCAACGTGGTCAGCCGCGCCTGGAGGGCGTCCCAGCGCTCGCTCCGGCGGGGACCGTCCTCCAGCACGAACTCGACCCGCGACAGCTTCCCGAAGTTCTCGGTGAGCGCCTGCAAGTTGGGCAGGTCCATGACCAACAGGTGCGCCGGAGCCTGCGGCCGCGCCGGGTCCGCTGGAATCACCCCGGCGATCCGCAGCGCGACGATGCGCTCGTTGAGCACGAGCTGAAGTTCCGCGCCCGCGCCCAGGCCGTCGCGGCGGGCCAATGCCTCGCTGATGAAGATCGCCCGCGGGTCACGAAAGGTCTGCCAGAACTGCGAGGTGGCGGTGTTGCGGTTGGCGCTGCCTCCGCTTGGCTGTTGTGCTTCCGGCCTCGGCCGGCCTTGGCTGAACCACGCCCGGTCGGTGCGGCGTTGGCTCGCCAAGTTTTGCACCGCCACCAGGTCCACGCCGAGCACCTGGAAACTTTCCCGGGTGCCGATGGCTTCGTCTTCGCGGGTCCGCGGCCGGGCGGCGGTGGTTTCCAGGACGGCCACAAGATTGACGGGTTCCGCGCCCAACGCCGCGCGAAGTTCCGGCAGCACTGCCTCGGGCAGCAAGCCGGCCGGCGGGCTGATCAGGCCGTCGCTCTCGGCGGTCAGCAGGTCGGTGAAGTTCTGGAAGCTGGCCACGGCAGCGCGGTTGGCCAACCGGATGGCGAAGAAGACCGCGATGCCCAGCGCGAGGATGCCCACGAGCAGGCCCGACTGCACGGGCGCGAGCCGCCAATGCCGCCACGTCACCTTGCGCCACAGGAGCGGCAGCAGGCGAATCGGGGCGGGCGAACTCATGGCGGGCGGTTCGGAGGTGTCAGGCCGTGGCGGCGGTGCCGTCGCGGAGCTGCGTGCCGACGATTTCCCCGTCCCGCAATTGGATCTCGCGATGGCAGATGGCGGCGGCCTCGGCGCTGTGGGTGACCAGCACCAGCGCCGTGCCGGTCTCGTCGGTCAGTTCGCGGAGGAGTTGGAGAATGTTGGCGCCGTTGCGCGAATCGAGGTTGCCCGTCGGTTCGTCGGCCATCAGGAGCGCCGGGCGATGCGCCAGGGCGCGGGCGATGGCGACCCGTTGCATTTCGCCGCCGGAGAGTTCGGCGGGCAGCGCGTCGGCCCGGTGCGACACTTCCACGCGCTCCAGGAGTTCGCGGACCCGGTCCACGCGTTCGGCCGGGGCCACGCCGTTGAGCTGGAGCGGCAGTTCGATGTTCTCGGCGGCGGTGAGCGTGGGCAGCAGGTGGAAGAACTGGAAGATGGTTCCCAGCCGGCGCCGGCGGACTTCTGCCAAGGCATCCGCGTCGAGTTGGTCCAGCCGTTGGTCGCCGAGGAAGATTTCGCCGGCATCGGGCCGGTCCACGCCACCGAGGCAATTGAGCAACGTGGTCTTGCCGCTGCCGGAGGGTCCCGTCAGCGCGAGCCGCTGGCCTGCGCGCAGCTCCAGCGAAACCCCACGCAGGACGGCCCGGCCCGCGTAGGCCTTGTGCAGGCCATGCACGCGCAGCAAGGCGGCGCCGGATTGGACGGATGATCCCATGAGCACCGCGAAGTCAGCCCACGGCCACGGAATGTCAACCAACGGCTCGTCCTGCGGCGCCGGTTCAGGGCCGAAATGCGGGGCGCCGGCACTTCCCGCCCAGCCTTGGGCAACATTCGGGTGGTCGGGCTGGATTCGTTTGATGGCCA
The DNA here is from genome assembly GCA_040375265.1 of Verrucomicrobiales bacterium. Classification (GTDB taxonomy): domain Bacteria; phylum Verrucomicrobiota; class Verrucomicrobiia; order Limisphaerales; family UBA9464; genus CAIWAH01. The sequence continues at coordinate 29,159 of JBEISV010000008.1, read as the reverse complement.
ATGACGTCCACGCCGTCCGTAGTCACACGCCACCGGTGGACTTTGTCCCCGTCGGCGATACGGTTTCACGCATCTGCAACTGAATATGTTCCGGTCCGACCCTGATACCCGCCCGTTGGTGCGCGCCGTTGTCCTGGCATTGGCGACGCTCGCCTTCCCGACGCTGGCGTCCGCCGCCGACCTCCAGTTCAACCGCGACATCCGGCCGATCCTCTCGGACAACTGCACCGCGTGCCACGGGCCCGACCCGGGGGCGCGCAAGGCGGCGATGCGGCTCGACACCAAGGAAGGGCTGTTCAAGGAGACCAAGAACGAGGGTCCGGTGGTCGTGCCCGGCAAGCCCGAGCAAAGTGCGCTCTGGAAACGCATCGTGACGACCGACCCGGACGAGGTGATGCCGCCGCCGAAGTCGCACAAGACGATCAAGCCGGAGCAACGCGAGCTTCTGAAACAATGGATCGTGGCCGGCGCCCAATGGCAGCCGCACTGGGCCTTCCTCAAGCCCGAGCGTCCGCCCGTCCCGGCCAAGGTGAAGGTTGCCGGTTCCAAGTTCAAAGTCCGGAACCCGATCGACGCCTTCGTGGGCACCAAGCTGGCCGAGAAGGGATTGAAGCCGAATCCCGAGGCGGACCGGCGCACGCTGGCCCGCCGGTTGGCGCTCGACCTGACCGGCCTGCCGCCGAAGCCGGCGGACGTCGAAGCCTTTGTCCAGGACAAGTCGCCCGGCTACTACGAAAGCTACGTGAAGCGGCTGATGGATTCGCCGCAATGGGGCGAGCACCGCGGCCGTTACTGGCTCGACGCCGCGCGTTACGCCGACACGCACGGCCTGCACTTCGACAACTATCGCGAGATGTGGCCTTACCGCGACTGGGTGATCCGCGCCTTCAACCGGAACCAGCCGTTCGACCGGTTTGTGATCGAGCAGATCGCCGGCGACTTGCTGGAGAACCCGACCGATGACCAGCTCGTGGCGACCGGTTTCCACCGGTGCAACATGACCACCAACGAGGGCGGCACGATCGAGGAGGAAAACCTCTCGCTCTACGCCAACGACCGCGTCAGCACGACCGGCTGGGTCTTCCTGGGCCTCACCGCGAACTGCGCCGCCTGCCACGACCACAAGTTCGACCCGATCAGTCAGCGGGATTTTTATTCCATGGCCGCGTTCTTCCGGAACACGACCCAGAGCGGCTTCGATGGCAACGTGAAGGACGGTCGTAACGCGGCGATCACCGTGGTCACCGACCCGGATGACAACGCGCGCTGGAACGAGCTGCCCACGTTGACCAAGGCTGCCAAAACCAAGGTCGAGCAGCGGAAACAGGCCGCCGGTCCGGACTTTGAAAAGTGGTCGTCGGGCGCCCAAGTGGGTGGTTTCAAGGTGCCCACCGACGGGCTGGCGCTGCACGCGCCGCTGAACGAGGGCGCCGGCGACGAGATTTCCGCCGGTGGCCGGCGTTTCAAGGCGGCCGGTCCGGTCGAATGGAAGGCCGACGGTAAACTTGGGCCGGCCCCGTTGATCAAGGCGGGCAAGACCTTTGACCTGGGCAATGTCGGCGACTTTGAGCGCAGCCAGCCGTTCAGCTACGGCGCCTGGGTGAAGGCGCCCGGCGGCCGTTACGAATCCGCGCTGGCCCGCATGGACCAAGGGAACGAGTTCCGCGGCTGGGACCTGTTTACGCACGACCGGAACTGGGCCATCCATTTCGTCAACCGGTGGCCGGAAAACGCCCTGAAAGTGGTCACTACCGACAACCCGCTGAAGCCGGGCGAATGGCAGCATGTGTTCGTGACCTACGACGGCTCCAGCAAGGCGGCCGGCGTGAAGCTGTTTGTCAACGGGGCCGAGGTGAAGACCAAGGCTGAGGTGGACCAGCTTTCCGATACCATCCGCACTGACGTGACGCTGCGGGTCGGCCAACGGAGCAAGGACCAGGTGCTGAACGACGGCCAGGTCCAGGACGTTCGGATCTACACCCGCACGCTCACTGCCGCCGAAGTGAAGTCGCTCGCCACCGACGGCGTGCCCCAAGCGTTGCTCGCCGTGGCGGCAGATCAGCGGACCGACGCGCAGAAGCAGAGCCTGCTGAACCATTACCTCACGACGGTGGACCAGCCGTTTCAGGCGGCGACCCAATTGGTTGCAAGCTTGGAACAGGAGCGGGAGACGATCCGGAAGAAATATCCTGTCACCCACATCCAGCGGGAGAAAGACGGCGCCGCGCCGATGGCCAACCTCCTGTTCCGCGGCCAATACGACCAGAAGCGCGACCAACTGGTGGCCGCCGTCCCGGCCGCCCTGAACCCGCTGCCACCCGGCGCCCCGACCAACCGTCTGGGCCTCGCCCAATGGCTGGTCGCCGCGGACAATCCCTTGCTCGCCCGGGTCACGGTGAACCGGTTCTGGCAGGAAGTGTTCGGAGTCGGCTTGGTCAAGTCAGTGGACGACTTCGGCATCATGGGTGAATCCCCGACGCACCCGGAACTCCTCGACTGGCTGGCGGTTGAGTTCCGCGAAAGCGGCTGGGATGTGAAGCACCTGTTCCGCCTCATGGTCACTTCCTCGGCCTACCGGCAGAACCCGACATCGACGCCCGAGAAGCTGGAGAAAGATCCCGGTAATCGGCTGCTCAGCCGTGGCCCGCGGTTCCGCATGGATGCCGAAATGGTGCGTGACTATGCCCTTTCTGCCAGCGGCCTGCTGGTCCCCAAGGTCGGCGGCCCGAGCGTGAAGCCGTATCAGCCGGACGGCGTGTGGGAGGCGGTGGCGATGCCCGAGAGCGACACCAAGAAATACCAACGGGACACCGGCGACGCCCTCTACCGGCGCTCCATGTATACCTTCTGGAAGCGCGCCGCGCCCCCGGCGTCGATGGACCTTTTCAACGCGCCCAGCCGCGAGGTGTCCTGCACCCGCCGCGAGCGCACCAACACGCCGCTGCAGGCCCTAGCGACGCTGAACGACCCGCAGTTTGTCGAGGCTGCCCGGCACCTGGCCGAACAGGCGCTTCAGCAAACCAAGGGCGACACCAACAAGGCGGTCGAGGTGATCGCGCAACGCGTTCTAGCCCGGCCGCTGAGCAAGCCGGAGAAGTCCTTGGTGAAGCAAAGCCTCGGCGAGCTGACGGGTTTCTACATCCAGCAACCGGACGAGGCGAAGAAGCTCGTTTCGGTCGGCGATTCCAAGCCGGCGGAGGGACTCCCCGCGCCGCAGCTCGCGGCCATGACCATGGTGGCGAACCAGTTGCTGAACTTGGATGAGGTCCTGAACAAGTAAGCCGCCGATTCTAACTTCAGATTTCACGCCTGCCATGAACCTCTTCGACGAATATCGCACGCTGGAAACCCGCCGCCAGTTCTTCGCCCGCGGCAAGAACGCCCTCGGCTACGCTGCCCTCAGCACGTTGCTGGGACGCCAGTTCGCCAGCCTCGCCGCCGAACCCTCCGCCGTCGGCGCCCTGGCACCCAACGCCCACGGCCTGCCGCATTTCGCGCCCAAGGCAAAGCGGGTCATCTACCTGCACATGGTCGGCGGTCCGTCGCAGATGGACCTGTGGGACTACAAGCCCGGCATGGGCGAGTGGTATGACAAGGACCTGCCGGAGAGCGTCCGCAACGGCCAGCGGCTGACCACGATGACGTCGGGCCAGAGCCGGTTTCCGATCGCGCCGTCGAAATACAAATTCAGTCAGGTCGGCAAGAGCGGCGTGTGGATGAACACCGAGCTGATGCCCTGGCAGTCCAAGGTCGTGGACGACCTCTGCCTCATCCGGTCGCTGCACACCGAGGCGATCAACCACGAGCCGGCCATTTCCTACATGCAGACCGGCAACATGAACTCCGGCCGGCCCTGCCTTGGTTCATGGCTCAGCTATGGCTTGGGCTCCATGAACGAGAACCTGCCTTCGTTTGTCGTGCTGGTCGCGGAGCCCACCAACAAGGAGCAGATCCAAGCCATCAGCGCCCGGCTCTGGTCCAGCGGTTACCTGCCGGGCGAACATGCCGGGGTTTCCTTCCGGAGCGGCGCCGATCCGATCCTGTTCGTGAACAATCCGCCCGGCGTCTCCGGCGAACTCCGCCGCAAGCAGCTCGATGGACTTCGGAAGCTGAACGAACTCGCCTACCGGCAGGTGGGCGACCCGGAGACGCACACCCGCATCCAGCAGTTCGAGATGGCCTACCGCATGCAAAGCAGCGTGCCTGAACTCGCCTCCGTGACCAACGAACCGCAGTCCACCTATGACCTTTACGGCGAGGCCGCGCGCAAGCCGGGCAGCTTTGCCTACACCGCGCTGCTGTCCCGCCGCCTGATCGAGCGCGGCGTCCGCTTCGTGCAGGTTTACCTCAACAACTGGGATCACCACAGCAACGTCGGCGGCCGCCTGCCTTCCCAGTGCAAGGACGTGGACCAGGCCATCTACGGCCTGATCACCGACCTCAAGGCCCGGGGGCTGTTTGACGAAACGCTGATCATCTGGGGCGGCGAGTTTGGCCGCACGATCTACAGCCAGGGTGGGCTCTCGAAGGAGAACTACGGCCGCGACCATCATCCCCGCTGCTTCAGCATGTGGATGGCCGGTGGCGGCGCCAAGGGCGGCACCGTTTACGGCGAGACGGACGACTTCAGCTACAACATCGTCAAGGACCCCGTCCACATCCGCGACTTCCACGCCACGGTGCTGCACCTCATGGGCATCCAGCACGAACGGTTCACCTACAAATTCCAGGGGCTCGACTCGAAGCTGACCGGGGTTCTGGAATGCCGCGTCGTGAAGGAGCTGCTCGCCTGAACGCCCCGGCTCACTTCCCCTCACCGAGGCAGTAAAGGTTCTCCCGGCCCCGCAGGAAGAGGTCACCACCCACCGCTGCGGGCGACGCGTCAAAACCGTCGTCGAGCCGGTTCTTGGCGAGCACTTCCAGCGTGGGGCCTTGTTTCGCGACGACTGTGCCGCCGTCGCGTCCGACGAGGTAGATACGGTTCGCCGCGGCCACCGGCGACGCATACACGCCATTCAAACTTTCCACGCGTTCCGCCTCCAGCAGCGCCTTGCCGGCCTTGGCGTCGAAGATCGACAGCATCGCGTTGTTGCCGGAGTAGAAATACAGCAGGTCGCCCGCGAGCAGCGGCGAAGGGACATAGGGCGTGCCCTTGCTGTGGCTCCACGCAATGGCGTCGGTGCCGGTGAGGTCGCCGGACTTGCCGAGCGTGATGGCCTGTAGGGCCGCCCCGCGGAAACCACTCATCACGTAAACCCGGTCATGGCCGGTCACCGCCGAGGGAATCGCGTTGGCCGTCTGCCCGCCGGCTTCCCACAGCAGTTTGCCCGTGGCGAGGTCATAGCTGCGGGCCTTGTTAGTGCCGTTCACGACCACCTGCTTCTTGCCGCCGTGCTCGACGATCAGCGGCGTGCACCAGCCGGTCGGTTCGTCCCGTTGCTGGCGCCACAGTTCCTTCCCGTCGCGTTTGTCGAGCGCCACGATGAAGTCGTCGCCCTCGTGATCCCAGAGCACGACCACCGTGTTGCCGCTCAGGGCAGGGGAACTTCCTTCGCCGAAACTGTTCCGCGTGCGCATGTCGCCGAGGTCCTTTTCCCAGAGCAGCTTCCCCTTCAGGTCGTAGCCGTAGAGGCCGAACGAGCCGAACGACACGATCAGGTGCTCGCCGTCCGTGACCGGCGAGGCGGAGGCGAAGCCGTGGTCGCGATGATGCCCCTCGTGCGGCAACTGCGTGCGCGGCGAATGCTCCCAGAGTGTCTTGCCCGTCGCCCGGTCGAGCGCGAGCACGGTGAACTTCTGCTCCTCGGTCGGCGATTCCGTCATGCCCCCGCCGCCCCCGCGGCCGCCCCTCCGTCCGCCGGGGCCGGCCGGCTCGGATGCCGGCGCCGCCTCGGCCGCAGGCTTGGCCTCCGCCTTCTTGCCCGCGGGAATCGCGGAGAGGACGAACACCTGATTGTCCCAGATTACCGGCGTCGAGGTGCCGCGCCCGGGCAGCTTGACCTTCCACTTCACGTTCTTGGTTTCGCTCCATTCCACCGGCGGCTTGGCGTCCGGCGCGACGCCGTTGGCCAGCGGACCGCGCCAAGCCGGCCAGTTCCGAGAGGCCGCGTCGGCGGCGATCAGGGTGGTGAGGGAGACGAACGAGGCGGTGGTGAGCAGGAATAGGAGCTTCATGGCCGGAGCTAGCTGGTCGTTGGGGAAGACTCGGCAAACCGCCGCGGGGTTACGGCGCAACTTGGGGACCTGGGATTTGAGACATGCCCGCTCAAGGAACCGCAATTCGCGCCATCGTGTTCGAGAACGCCAATACTGAGAGGAAGTCCAAGGCCGTGTCCCAACGTTCCTGCCGATTTGCCCTCGACCCTCAATCGCCGGAGTGCTCACCTTAGCTAACTCCTACGAAAGCGCTCTTGACCCACCCCTGCACCGCGATTTTCGCAGCCTTGCGGAACGTTTTCGTTCCCGCTGCCTGGTGGCGGCAATTGTTCCTGTTCATGTTGACGTGGCTACCTGTCGCGGCACTGGGACAGTTCAGCTACACGACTGAGAATGGCGCGGTTACCATCACTGGATATCACGGTATCGGTGGTGCGGTGGACATTCCGGACAACATCGATGGTCTTCCGGTAACTCAAATCGGAAGCCTTGCGTTCTATGACAACGCCGCGGTGACCTCGGTTAGGCTTCCAAGCAGCTTGGTCACAATTGATAGCCTAGCGTTCGCAGGCTGTGCCAACCTGGCCAGCATCACAATTCCCGCGAGCGTTACCAAAATCGCCTACGCCGCCTTCGCTGGCTGTGGCGCACTGACCACCATCACCATCCCTGAGGAGATCACTGCCATCGAGGAATCTGTCTTTCAAGGATGCGTCGGGCTGAAACAGGCCACGATTCCGAGGAATGTGACCTCCATCGGAAGTTATGCTTTCTCCAATTGCACCGGGCTGACCAGCATCACGCTGCCCAACGGCGTTGCCGCTCTCGGCGGCGGTGCATTCCAAAATTGCACTGGCCTGACTAACGCCGTTCTCCCGAATGGCCTGACCGACATCGGATACAGGATCTTCGCCGGCTGTGTCGGCCTGACCAGTGTTCAGATTCCCAGTAGCGTAATCGCCATTAGAGACGGCGCATTCTCTTACTGCACCGGCCTGACCAACGTCACAATTCCCGACAGCGTGACCTCCGTCGGTCGAAGCGCGTTCGAGGGTTGCAAGGGCCTGAAGAGCCTTCCCATAGGTGATTCCGTAAATATCATCGATTTCGAGGCGTTCGCGGGCTGCTCAGGGCTTACCAGCGTCACAATCCCCAAGAGTGTGACCTGGATTCAGACCGGAGCGTTCTTAGGCTGCACTGGCCTGACCAATGTCCTCATCAGTGACAACGTTTCCATCATTGGTTTTTACGCATTTGCCGACTGCACCGGGCTGACCAGCATCACGATTCCCGACAAGGTCAGTGGGATGGATCAATCATTCTGGGGTTGCACCCGATTGACGAACATCTCCGTGAATTCCCAGAACAAGATGTATGCGAGCTTGGAGAGCGTGTTGTTCGACAAGGCCCGGACCACCCTTCTGGAATATCCGCCGGGCAAGACCGGCGACTACAGGGTTCCCGACACCGTCACCACGATTGCGAGCCATGCACTCGCCGGCTCCGTTGGGCTGACCAGCGTCGTCATTCCCGACAGTGTCATCAGCATTGGTGGCGACGCGTTCGCAGGTTGCCACAACCTGACCAGCGTCATGCTGTCCAGTTCTGTCACCAACATTGGCTCTCGAGTCTTCGCTGCTTGCCCTGCCCTAATCAGCATCACCGTCCCCGACAGCGTAATTGCCATTGGCTATGGAGCGTTTGCCGGTTGCACCGGATTGACCACCGTGACGATCGCGGATTCTGTCACCACCATCGGCCACTATGCTTTCGCTGACTGCACCAGCCTGACCGAGATTGTCATTCCCAACAGCGTGACCAACGTCGGCAGTTTCGCATTTCGGGGCTGTGTCAGCATGACCAGCGCTACAATCTCGGAACAGATCACCGAAATCCCAGCCATTGTGTTTGATGGTTGCGCGGCCCTGACGAATGTCGTGATACCAAGCGGCGTGACCGCCATTGGAGCCAGGGCGTTTGCAGGCTGCACGGGGCTGACCGGCATCAAGATTCCCGACACTGTTACCAAGATTGGGAATGTGGCGTTCATTGACTGCACCGGTCTGACCAACATTGCCATCCCCGACAACGTCACCCTCATCGGATACAGCGCGTTCTCAGGCTGCCATGGCCTGCCCCGGGTTACGATCCCCCGCAACGTGGCCTACATCGGCGAAGGAGCATTCTCCGGCTGCGCTGGGATGACAAACATCACCGTGGATCCCTTCAATCCCAACTACAGCAGCTTGCAGGGGGCTCTGTTCGACAAGAACAAAGCCACGCTCCTCCAACATCCTGCGGGTGCCCCTGGCCCCTACACGATTCCCAGCACCGTGACCAACATCGGAAGCTATGCGTTCTCCGGGAGCTTCGGACTGACCCGCCTTACGATGCCCGGAAGCGTTACCAGCATCGGCGGCTCGGCATTCGTCGGCTGCACTGGTCTTACTGAGGTCACCATCGGCGCAAGTGTTACCAACATCGGTTGGTCTGCGTTCGCCGGTTGCACTGGCCTCACCAGCGTAACGATACCAGCCAAGGTCGCATCCATTGATGGGACTGCGTTTTCCGACTGCCAGCGACTGACAAATATTGTCGTGAGTCCCTTCAATTCTCGATTCAGCAGCTTGGATGGCGTCCTGTTCGACAAGAGCGGAGCCACGCTGATCCGATATCCAGAGGGCTTGCCGGGCAGCTACTCGATCCCGAAAACCGTCGTCACCATCCAAGGCTATGCCTTCTACGGATGCAGCAAATTGACCGAAGTCACGATTCCCAGTTCGGTCACCTTGATTGGTGACGTTGCGTTCGCCCGATGCACTGATCTGGCCGGGGTCTATTTCCAAGGCAACTCTCCTCCATTCATGCAGGACCCGTTTTACAGCACAGAACGGGTCACCGTATTCTATCCTCCGGACAATCCCGCATGGACGTCGGCGTATGCCGGTGTTCCGACGGCACCTTGGTTGCCGGAGATTCGGGGAGGGATTCTTGGGCTTGGCGGAGAAAATGCACCATTTGGCTTTGAAGCTGCTTGGATTCCCGGACGCACCGTGGTCGTCGAGGCGACGACGAATTTGGCCAACCCCGTGTGGCTCCCGCTACAGACAAACGTCTTTGCGGACACGTGGTTCCGCTTCGATGACACGCGGTGGACGAATCACACCACGCAGGTCTATCGCCTTCGAGTGCCGTAATCCGTGAAAGGTGAGGCGCAGCCAGGCCCGGCGGCTGGTTGCGCAACCAAGCTCTCGCACGGTCCACTTCGCGCGTGCCCACCGTGGCTTCCGCTGCTACACCGATTCGCATGGAAGCCCGCCTCCGCTCCCTGCTCCTCGCCGCCCTGTTCGCCCTTCCCGCCCTGGCCACCCAGCGGCCCGTGAACCGCGCCTTTGCCACTCGCTCCGAGACTATCGCGCCGCACGCGCTGGCCGCTACCAGCCATCCGCTCGCCACGCAGGCCGCGCTCGACGTGATGAAGGCGGGCGGTTCCGCCGTGGACGCCGCCATCGCGGCCAACGCCTGCCTTGGTCTGATGGAACCGACCGGCTGCGGCATCGGCGGCGACCTGTTCGCCCTCGTCTGGGATCCCGCGACGAAGAAGCTGCACGGGCTCAACGGCAGCGGACGTTCGCCGCACGGCCTCACGCTGGCGGCGATCCGCAAGCTCGGGCACACGAACATGCCCAGCTACGGTTCGTTGCCCGTCACGGTTCCGGGCGCGGTGGACGGCTGGTTCGCGCTCCACGGCAAGTTCGGCCGCGTGCCGATGGCCACGAATCTCGCCCCGGCCATTGCCTACGCCCGCGACGGCTTCCCGCTCAGCGAAGTCATCGCCGAAGGCTGGGAACGCAACGTCGCCATCCTCGCGAAGTATCCGAACGTGACCAACCTCTGGGCACCCGGCGGCCGCACGCCCCGCAAAGGCGAGCGCTTCCAGAATCCACAGCTTGCCGCCACGCTGACGAAGATCGCTGTCGGCGGACGTGACGCCTATTACCGCGGCGACATCGCCAAGACGATTACCGCCTTTCTCCAGGAACAGGGCGGCTTCCTGACCGAGCGCGACTTCGCGGAGCACACCTCCGAGTGGACGGACCCGATTTCCACGAACTACCGCGGCTACGACGTCTGGGAAATGCCGCCGAATGGCCAGGGCCTTTCCGTGCTCCAGATGCTGAACATCCTCGAAGGCTACGACCTCAAGGCGATGGGTTTTGGCAGCACGACCTACCTACACACGTTCATCGAGGCGAAGAAGCTCGCCTTCGAGGACCGCGCCCGGCTTTACGCCGATCCGGATTTCTTCCAGACGCCCATCGCCGAACTGAACTCCAAGGACTACGCCGCCAAACGCCGCGCGCTGATCAAGCCGGGCGTCGCCGCGAAGCGTTACGATCCCGGCCTCCCCGCGCTGCGCACCAGCGACACAATCTACCTCTGCGTCGCCGACGAGCGCGGCCTGATGGTCTCCTTCATCCAGAGCAACTACCGCGGCATGGGCAGCGGCATGGTGCCGCCCGGACTCGGCTTCGGCCTGCACGACCGCGGCGAGGCGTTCGACCTCACTCCCGGCCGGCCCAACAGCTACGCGCCGCACAAACGGCCGTTCCACACGATCATCCCGGCGTTCGTCACGCGGAAGGGCGAGCCCGTGATGGCCTTCGGCGTGATGGGCGGTGACATGCAGCCGCAGGGCCACGTGCAGGTGCTGGTGAACTGGCTCGACTTCGGCATGAACCTTCAGGAAGCCGGCGACGCCCCGCGCATTTACCACACCGGCTCCAGTGAGCCCGACGGCACGACCATGACCGACGGCGGCACCTTGAACCTCGAAGCCGGATTCCCGAGCGAAACCTTCCGTGACCTGCAGAAGATCGGTCACAAGTTCGGCGCCGCGAGCATCGGCGCTTTCGGCGGTTACCAGGCCGTGCTGTGGGACAAGACCAACAGCGTCTGGATCGGCGCGAGCGAAAGCCGCAAGGACGGGATGGCGGCGGGATATTGAGTCATCAGCGGGCGCCGTCGGACCACCGTCGGAAAAGGCCACGCCCCGATGGGCTCGGGGCGTGGCGCTGCGGGAACTTCTTCCGGGATCCCCCGGGCGGTCCTCAGTCCTTCACGTAAACGTCGACTTTCAGGTCAACCTCGCGGTCACGGCCAGGCCGGTTTTCCCGCTCGACCTTGATCTCGGTCTTCATGGTTCCAATCTTCGTGAAACCGGCAGGGGCGGGCGTGCCCCGTTGCAGCATGAGGATCGCGCCCGGGGCAAAGCCGATGCCCGCCGGACCCTGCGGGCCGACCGCACCGACCGCACCGGCAGGACCTTGGGGGCCAGGGGCGCCATCCGCCCCGGCCGGTCCCTGAGGCCCGGCAGCGCCATCGGCGCCCGCGGGACCGGCGGATCCCTGCGGTCCGGGAGCCCCGACCAGGCCGGGATTCTGGGCGAAGTGCCCATCGGCATCCACGACCACCGCGGTGCCGCCGCTGATGGTCGGCAGGTTCATGAAGCCGACTTGGCCGTCGGGCTTGATCATCATCGGATAGCCCTCGCTGGCGTCCATCCCGCCGACGCCGGCGACGAAGAGGCGCTGGTGGCGGCCGCCGAGGTCGCCAATACGGATGGTGCGATCCTCGCTCACCGAGTTTCTCGGGAATGCGTAGGAGGTGCCAATGTAGATGTTATCCACGCCGCTGGTCAGCCACTCGCCCACGCTGGTGCCGATGGCCAAGTTGCCGGATCCCTGCTGGAGCCAGCCCAGGGTCTGCCAGCCGATCGCGACATTGGAGCCGCCGGTCAAATGGCCGCCGAGGGCGCTGGTGCCCACGGCAACATTCGCGTAGCTGTCCACAGTGTATTGCATCGCGTAGGCACCCACGGCGGTGTTCAGGCCGCCCAAGGTGTTGGCGTTCATGGCGAGGTGCCCGATTGCCGTGTTCCAAGAGCTGCGCGGGAACACCTCGAAGTAATTACCGGTCAGATCAATCGAGTCGAGCGACCCTTCGCCGAGGGCGGTGTTGCGGAAGTCATAGGCGCCACCGGGCGGCGGGCTCAGCTGGGCGAGAGCCGGGCTGGCGAGGGCGAGCAGGCACGCGGAGAGCACGCTGGCGCGCGCGGAACTGGGGAAGTTGAAGCGATTCATGGAGCTGTTTGATAAGTTGTTACCGAATCACGGAGTGTCCGTTCACCCAGTTCTTTCGCGGGCGCGGCGAATTCGTTTCACCGGAAGTGGGAAAATTTCCGGGGCGTAGCGGAACCCGGCCGAACCGAAGCCAAGGAAGGCACTGAGCGGCGTAGCCGCCGAGGTCACGAGGCGGACGGCCACGGTGCGACCGGCAGCCTGGAAACGGCAGGGAGTATCCGCAGATTTCGCAGATGGGGGCTGGCCGAAGGCAAGGCGGGGACTCTTTCCGATCACACCGACCGGGTGTGAAGCGGGCACCGGGCACCGGGGTGGCGAGTCGCTCTCCTGGCCCTCAGTGCGGCCACGCGGGTGCGAAGCGACCAAGCCAGGCAAAGTCAGGGACTGCTGCGTCGTCTCCGATATGTCGCTGGCTAGGGCGACCTTTTCGGCGTCGCCGTTCCCTGCACGGCGCCGAGGTCGGCGCCGGTGGCGGGCCGGGCGACGCCGCGTTGGTCGGTGGCGGGGCCGCCGGGGGCGGCTGCCCCGAGCGCAGGCGAGCCGGCGAATGGCGGCATGGTCCGCGTCGGTCCGCCGTAGTCGCCCAGCGGGGCCAAGTGAGGAACGCCGTTGGTGAGGTTGCTGCCCACGGTGGAAAGGGTCGAATCCCCGGTGACCAGCAAGTCCGGGTGTGCGGGTGCGACGTTACCCGTGACGATCGAGTTGAAGAGGCTGAGCGGAGCGGACTCCCCGGCGATGCCGCCTCCATCACCATTCTCGGCGGCATTGCCCGAGACGGTGCAGGCGACCAAGTCCGCCTGCGACTCATGGGCGAGCAGCGCGCCACCGCGCAAACGGGCCCGGTTGCCGGCAAAGGTGCAGTTGGTCAGTGTGCAGTGGGCATAGATGTTGGCGTAGAGCCCTCCCCCTGACTCGGCCTGATTGCCGTTGATGACGCAGCCGGTCAAGGTCGCGGAACCCCCGGCGTAAACGTAAATGCCGCCGCCGCAAATGCTGGCCCGATTGCTGACCACCGTGCAGTGGTTCAGGTGGACAAAACCAATGGTCCAGATGGCGCCCCCCCGGTCGGCGGATCCGTTGGCCAGCGTGAGGGAGTCGAACCGGACGGGCCGGCGACAGCGGATGGTGAACAGCCGGTTCTCGCCGTCATAGCGCCGCCAACTGCTGTTGCCATCAATGCGAATGCCGCCCGGGAGGGCCGAGGCATCAATGGTGACCGCTTGGTCCACCTTGATTTCGCCGCGGGCCAGGAAAATGGTTTTTCCCGCCAGGGAGGGATCGAACGTGACGACATCGCCCGGGCCAGCCCCTTCCACCGCCGCCCTGAGCGAACCGGGCCCGCCGTCGGCCAGCGTCGTGACGAGGCGGTGGTTGCCCCGGAACCGCAACGCAGCGTCCGGGGACAACGGCTCCGGCAGCGGCGCCTGCACCCAGGTCGGCGCGTTGACCAGGCGCCCGTGGAGGGCGGCGCCGGTGGCAACCGCATGGTTGGTGGCCACCAGACCGGTGCCCTCGTCGAAACGGTAGTAGAGCAGCAGGTCCTTTTCCCGGCCGGTCAGAGGGTCGCGGAAATGGGCCTCGATTTCTGCCGCTGAGCGGGCGGTATTCCAGACTCGGAATTCGGCCAGCCTGCCGTGGTAGGACTCCGCGCCGCCGCCGATCCGCAATTCCGCCGGGTAGCGCGTCAACGTTCCCGCGTGGGCCTTGCTCGCAAACAGTTTTCCGTCCCGGTAGATGCTCATGGAGTCGTTGCGCCGGCTGGCCACCAGCGCGTAGTGGACCCAGTTGGAAATCGAGCCGGGAGCCTGGGGGGCGGTGAGCCTTCCCGTAAACGTGATGCGCCCGAAGTCCCAGACCGAGCTGCCATCCAGGTAGTTGATATTGGCCAGCAGGCGGTTGTTGCTGTCGTTGGGTTCCAGCGCGAAGACCGCCTGCTCGGTGGTTCGGACGGTGTAGGCCCAGAACTCGATGGTGACCTCGTTCGTCGGTGCGATTTCACCGAAGCCAGGCACGGACACGTGCTGGCCGCCGCCATTGAAGGAGAGGACGGGTCGGAGCTCGGCCGGCGCGGGCTCCGTGGGTGGCTGCGCCACCCAGGTCGGGCCATTCCTGAGCGTGCCGTTGAAGGCCGGCCCGGTGATAGCGGCCCAGTTGGTCGCGATGGTGCCCCCGGCTTGATCGAAGGGCAGGTAAAGCAGCAGTCCGGGTTCGTGTCCGGAGAGCGACTTCCCAAAGTTGGCCCGGATTTCCCGGGCCGAACGGGCCCGGTCCCAGATGCGGAACTCAGCGAGCCGGCCCTGAAACGAGCGCCCACCTTCGTCGCCCGCACCGCCAATCCCCAAGAAGCCGTGGCTGGGAGCCTTACGCCAGAACGGCTGCTTGGACGCGCACAGAACCCCGTTGGTGTAGAGGAGGAGGCTGTTGACCTGTCGGTCTCCGACGAAGGCGAAATGCACCCAGCGGCCAAGAAAGGTGTCCGGGATAACCGCGCTTACACGGCCTTCCGTGCCAATGTTGCCGTAATCCCAATACGCGACGTGCTCCTCCGGTTGACTCACGAAGCCAACGGTGCCGAAGAACCGGTTAAACACATCGTCGGGTTGCAGGCCAAAAACGGTGTGCGGCGCGAACGACCAGGTCTGAGCCCAGAACTCGACCGTAACATCCCGGGTCGGCAGTTCTGATCCAAACTGCTCCACCGTCACGGCTTGACCCGGTTTTCCGAACTCCAACGAACGCTCCGGCGCAGTGAAGGTGAGCACCGGGCGGATCGGCATACGGAGCCGGCGCCACCACCGCGGCCCATAGAGCGCTGAGGCGATTCCCAAAGCCAAGCAGATCAAAATCAGAGCGGATCGGCGTAAGGATTTCCATCGGCCAACTCGACCAACTCCGCGCCCGGTGGGCGTGGACGAAGGTTCGTTCAGCGACGCCAAATCGCGGCGTAACTCCGCCGACGATTGGTAGCGGGCGGCCGGTTCGGGCTGCATCGCGCGATCCACGATGGCATCGAAACGCGGGTCCACGCCCGTGCGCACGCTGGGCATCTTCCAGAGGCCGCGCGGCACTTCGCCGGTGAGCATCTGGTAGAGCGTCACGCCCAGTGAATAGACGTCGGCGCGCCGATCCAGCGAAGTGCCCGGGGTCCAGGCTTCGGGCGCCAGGAAATCCAGCGTGCCAATGGCCACGTTGGTCCGGGTGAGTTGGAGCAGCGCGTCGTCGTCGTGCTTGGCCAGGCCGAAGTCGGCAATCTTCACGCGACCTTCGCGGGTCACGAGCAGGTTGGCCGGCTTGAGGTCGCGATGCACCACGCCCTGCCGGTGGGCGTAGTCCAGCGCCTCGCAGACCTGTCCCAGGAGGTCGGCCGCCAGCCCGGGCGCCAGCGGACCCTCGGCGCGGATCATCCGGGCCACGTCCGTGCCGTCCACGAACTCCATGACGATGTAGAGCAGCCCGCCCACCTCGCCCGATTCGAACACGCCCACGATGCCGGGGTGGGTGAGCTTGGCCATCGTCAGCGCCTCCTGGCGGAAGCGGGCGGCGAAGTTCGCCTCGGCGTCGGCCAGCAGCGCGGCGGGCAGGATCTTGATCGCCACCGGCCGGTTCAACGAGAGCTGGGTGGCGTGATACACCGCGCCCATGCCTCCGCGGCCGATGAGCGCGAGGAACTGGTAGGCCGGCAGCAGAACCTGCAATTCCGCCAGGGAAGGCGGTGCCCAAGCGGCCGGAGGCCGGGAGCCGGGAGGCAGGTTGGGTTCGCGGGCAGGCATCGTTCCGGCAGGGGATCAGGGTGCGGCCAGCACGGACTTCAGCCATTCGAGTTCGCCCGAAACCTCGGCTGCGTCGGCCACCGTGCGGGTGACCTCCTCACGCAGCCGGTCGCGGAACTTGCCGCGGAGACGAAAGACCAGCAGGCGCACCGCCGTCTCGCTGGCCTCCAGCTTTTGGCCGACGTCGCGGTAGGACGGCGCCGCCTCGTCGCCCAGCAGGAACGGCAGGAGTGCCTCAAAGACCTCGGCGCGGCCCACCTCGGCGAATTCCTCGCGCAACCGCTCCCGCACGCCGTCGAGCAACAGGTGAACCCAGGCCCGGGTGAACAGGGTTTCCGGATCCCGCGTATCCACCGGCTCATGCTGGTAGCGTTCCTCGGCGTTCATGGCCTCGAAGGCGATCAGGGCCTGGCCGCCGCCGCGCTTCTGGGCGGATTCGTGCCGGTGCAGGTCGGCCAGATGCCGGTGGAGGGCTTGCAGGAGAAAGGTCCGGAGGCGCCCTTTGCCGGCGTCCGCGGCCTCGAAGGAGGCGTCGTTCAGCAGCTTCACGAAGAAGCCCTGGGTCAGGTCTTCCGCGTCGTGCTGCGGATGGCCCTTGCGCCGGAGGAAGGCGTAGATGGGATACCAGTAGAGCCCGCAGAGTTCCTCGAGCGCCGCCTGGCGAACGTCGCCGCCCTGGCGCACCCGGGTGACCAGGGTCCAATGCGTGGTCGGAAAGTCGTTCCCGACCCGGGGCAACGTCCCGGTAAGCCCGTCCAGTTGTCCCTGTGCGCTCATGGCTTTCGGGAAGCATGGCCAAGGGCGGAATTGGAGGGAAGCTTTTCGCCCCAGGGCATTTCAAGCGGGGCGCATCTGGGCACTGCCCCCGATGTCAGCCGTTAGACTCCCTCTCTTCCCGCGGCGGGAGGAGAGGGCTGGGGAGAGGAGGCGGTCGGCGCGCGAAAGCACCCCTCTCACCGCTCGTGCCTCGCAGGGCGAGGGAGAAATCGGGGGCGGTGCCCAGGCACGCCCTCTCCAGCGTCGCGCCTGCCGAGCGAAAGCCCGGCTGCAAGTTCGGCGACTGCCAACTGGGTGTGGATTGGTGCGAGCGCGATTCGGAACGATGGCATGGCGGCGGGATATTGAGGCGGAATCAAAGCCGACCCGCTCAGGCGCGCTGCCGGGTTGCCTCGTAGAGGAATACCGCGGTGGCGGCGGCCACGTTCAGCGAATTCATGTGCGACGGCATGGGGATCTCCACCATGTCGTCGCACGCGGCCAGGGCTGCTTCGGTGATTCCCGGGCCCTCCGCGCCAAACACCAGGCAGCAGTCGCCGCGTAGGTCCACGCTGGCCAGCTTCTTCGCGTCGGGCCGGGGATGGGCCGCCAAGCAGCGGATGCCCCGGGCACGCAGGTCGGTGAGCGTCGCTACGAGGTTGTCCACCTGCACCACCGGCTGCTCGAAGAGGGTGCCCATCGAACCGGACACGGCGCGGCGCTGGAACGGGCTGCCACAGGTTTCGCCGACGATCAGGAACGAGGCGCCGAACGCCGCGCAGTTCCGGACAATCGAGCCCAAATTCTCTGCGCTGGCGATGCCTTCGACGGCGGCCAGCAGCAGCGGACGGGGCGCCGTCGCCAGCAGTTCCGCCAAGCTGGGTAGGGGCGGAATCCGCGCAACGGCCAGGGCGCCTTGGTGCAGTTGGTAGCCGGTGATCGATTCCAGCAGCGCCTTCTCGCCGACAAAGACCCGGATGTCTTCGGGGCGCGCCCGCAGTTGGGGTTCGAACTCGGCGAACCAAGCGGGCGTGAGCAAAGCGGAGACGACGGGGAAGCGGCTCGCCAGCAGCCGCCGGACGACTTTCTCGTTGGTGGCCACGAGCACACCCGCCCGCTCGTGTTCCTCCGGGCGTTTGAGCGTGCGATACCAGGCCAGTTCCGGCGCTTCGAGGGACTGGATGGTTTCGATGTGCAGCGTTGCCACCGGCGAACTAGAGCGGTCGCGCCTGGCAATGAAAAGCCTGCCCGTGGAAGGGTGCCGGGCGAATCGGTCCGGGGGGCGCGGCACCATGGGGGTGGCGGCGGGTTCCGGCGATCAGCTTTGGGCGGCCCAGAGAATGACCATCGGCACAGCCAAGCCGGACCCCAGAACGACCCACGGCACCCAGTAAGGTTTGGTGAACCGGAACGCCAGTGCCACGCCCAGCAGCGTGGTCAGGATCAGCGCTACGGACATGACCACCACCAAACCGCGGAAGAGAGCCGGTTTGGACTTCTGCCGGAGCGCGCCGGTCTCGGGATAGATCTGGTCCGTGTGAACGACCCGAAATTTTTGCAGGAGAGTTTCCGCTTCGCCCGGTGACTTGAGGCGGTCCTGATCAATGGTCTGATACCAGCCGGTCGCGACAAAGAAGAGCAGCAGCGGCGTGAAGAAGACGCCGAGGTAGAGGTGGAGCTGGCGGAGCCGTTTCATCAGGAAACGTTCCCCGTCACTTGATCTCCGGAATCCATAGCTTCTGGCCCACGAAGAGCTTCTTCGGGTCCTTCAGCTTGGGATTGGCCCGGAGCATGTCGGTGGTCTTTACCTTGAGCTGATACTTCTGGTTATAGGCCTGGATGATCGCGCCGATGTTTTCGCCGCTCGCCACGACGTGCTCGTATCCCTCGGTCGGGAGCGCCGGCTGGTTGTCGTTCTTCTTCTCGGGCGCCTTGGTTTCCGGCGGACGTTCGCGGATCCGTGGGGCTTCGGGCACGGTGATCGGCTTGCTGGCGAGCTCGGCGATCTCCTTGAGCTGCCGCTGGACCAATTGGGCGTCGGATTGCCGCTTGGTATCCACCTCGCGGATCTGCTCGACGATCTTCGCCAGCTCGGCCCGCGAGACGTTGTCGTGGCCGACGCCGGCGAGCTGCTGCTTGAGGGCGGAATTTTCGGCACGCAGGTTCGCGATCTCCTGCCGCAGCGTCTGGATCTGGCCGCGCAGGGATTCCTGGCCCTCGGTCAGGGCTTCGGTCGTGGAGTTGAGGCGCCGGATTTCCTCGGCGTCATTCTGGGCGAGGCCGGTGATCGGGCCGGCAAACAGCAGGGCTGTGGCAAACAGGGGACAGGCGAACCGCTTCATGCGGACGAAGCTAGGAAGCCGCCGGGCACCGGGCAAGGATCGCGCGCACAACTTGTTCACCGCGGGTCGCCCCGGGTCGGATTGACGGGAGCGGCCCCCTGACCGCTCCCGTCGCCGCGTCCCCGGTGCGCGCCCCTCAGGCGCGACGCCGACGGATCCAGGCAAACAGGGCACAGGCGGCCCCCACCCCCACCGCTCCCATGGCCGGCTCCGGCACCGCGGTCACACCCAGGGCGCCGCCGTCGAAGTCGTAGCTGAAGTCCGGGTCGGTGCCGAAGGGCACGTCGAGCCGGTAGGAAATCGTGTAGACGTAGTTCTGCGCTGCATCGAGTTCGACGACCCGGCCGCGCTGCCCGCCGGCAGGTGGAGCGGGCTCATCGGCCCGTTCAGCTCGGCCGCGAGCGTCTCGTGGACCGGGTCCGCCACGCTCGGCAGCGCGGGCAGGGTGAGCTGGAAGCGACCGCCGTCCGGTTCGCCCAGCAGCACGTAGCTCATTTCCACATGGATGGTCAGGTTCGCCGGTTTCGGCGGTGTGCCGACGAAGGCGTCCTCGGCGCTGCCATGCACGTCGAGCTGGATCCTCAGGCTGTCCGGCGCGGTCGGGCCGCCGTTGGTGTAGGTGAAGCGCGCCCGGGCGTAACCGAAGTCCTTCGCCAGCGAGCTGGTGGGCGTCGCCGTGCTGAACACCGAGGCGGTGTAGCGTCCGGCGACCTCACCCACCTCGACGACCGGGGGACTGTCGATCCGGTCGAAGTCGCTCAGCGTGCCCGAACTGCTGTAGTAAAAGACGGTGGTGTCAGCCTTCAGCCGGATGGCTTCGGTGCCGCGCTGGCTGATCAGGCCGGTGAAAACCTGGGCCCCCGCCCACGGCAGCAGGGCCAGGCTGAGGGCGGCACTCCCGAGAAAGCGATTCACGTTCATGGGAGGAGATCCGTCGCGGCCGGCGGGAATCTTTCAGGCGTCCGGAAAAATCTCCGGCTCACTCGGGCAAACCGAGTTCGGTCAGCGCCAGTTCCAAGGCGGGCATATCCCACAGTAGCACCTCACCCTCGGTCGTGGTGACGGCGAGGGTCCGCCCGTCGGGGCTGAACGCCAACGCCAGCACCCGGGCGTCGCCGGGCGCCTCCAACGTGAGTCCAGGCGCGAGCGAAGGCAGACGAAACAGTCGAACTTGGTGGTCGCCGAATACGGCGGCGAACTGCGTGCCGTCGGGACTGAAGGCGGCCGCGGCGGCGACCGTGTTGGCGGGTGCTTCCGGCAGGCCGGGCACGGGTGCCCAAGCCGGCTCTGTCCACAGCGAGCAAGCGGGCCCGGCGGCGGCCAGCCAGTGGCCGTCGGGACTGAACGTCGGGCGCACCTGCCGGCCTGAGGCAAGCCTGACCTGAGGCGAGCCGGCTTCGGAATCCCACAGTTGGAGTCCCGCCTCGGCCAATGAGCCAGTGGCCAGTTGGCGCCCGTCCGCGGTGAGGCTGACGAACCGCACGCCGGGATGGGGGCCCAGCCGCAGCTCGGCTGCGCCGGGGCGTCGCACGGTCACCGTTTCGGCCGCGGCGTCGGCCAGGGCCAGCACCCCATTCGTTGCCAAGGCGAAGTGGTTCCACGGCCGGCTCCGGTCGCGCTGCGGCGCTAGGGCGGTTCCGGCTTCCCGGGGTGGCCACGGGAGCCGTGCGAATCCGTCGTCGTCCACCCAAAGGAGCCCGACGGGCTCCGAGGCAAATGCCACCGCGCGGATTCCGGTGGCGGCCAACGTCGCCGCCAAGGCACCGCGGCGCTGGTCCCAGACATCCACCGTGGCCACCGTGCCGACGGCGAGCCAATGTCCGTCGGGCGAATATGCCAGGGCGGCATCATTGGCGGCGGCGCGCGAACCACGGCGTTGTTCCAGGCCAATGGCCGGGACAAATTCGATGAAGCCGGGTTGGCCGCCGCGCCAAATCAGGGCGAGTCGGTGGTCGCCGGGGCGGAACGACAGGCTCCAGGCAATCGCCGGCAAGGCGGCCAGCCGTTTGCCCGAACGGACGTCCAAAAGGCTTACCTCCTCGCCTTCGCTGGCGACCGCGAGTATCCGGCCGTCGCCGGCGAAGGCCAACCGTCGCACCGCCGCGGTGTGCGCCCGGACCCGCCACTGGACCGTGGGGTCCGGGAGGCGCCATAGCAGCACGTCGCCGCCGGTGGTGCCGGCCGCGAGCAGGTCACCGGTGCGGTTCCAGGCAAGCGAGTAGATTTCGGAATCGGTTCGCAGCCTACCGGCGGGCGCCGTCCCTTCGGCGGTCCACCAAACCACCGTGCCGGCGCGATTGGCCGCAGCGAGTTGGCCGGCCTCCGCGGCGGCGAGGTGCAGCCAGGGCAGTTCCGAAACCAATTCGGCGGGGTAGGGGATTTGGCGGACAAGTTCCCCAGACGACAGGGCTTCCAGATTCAGCGCGCCTTCCGGGCCGGCCACCCAAAGCCGGTCGGCCGGCGCGAAGGTGGCGAGGCGGTTGGTCCGGCAATAGGTGCCTCTCGTCAGGTCGCCGATCAGCCGGTCCTCGCCGCGGCGCAAGGCGAGGAAACGGCGCGAACCGTTGAAGCCCAGAATTTCGTCGGGCGGCGGAACCGGCGCGGGCAGGCGGGCGAGCGCGTTTGTCTCCCCGATGCGGTTGACCACGATTGCGCCGTCCACCAGCCAGCGCGCGGCCGATTCCTGTGCCCCGTCACCGACCACGCCCATGGGATCCAAGTGGCGCAGGGATGCCGGCGCCGGCTCCCAGCGGAAGCCGGGTTGGGCGAGTGTGGCCGCGGCCTCCGAACGCAGCGCCTGACGCTGCTCAGGGTTCGGGTTCATCCGGGCGGCGTTGGTAAGGGCCCGCAAGCCGGCGTCGCGTCGGTCCAGTCCGCCAGCCACCCGTTCCGCGCGGGCCTGGGCCAGTTGGGCGTTGATGAGTTCGCGGCGGGCGCGCTGCTCGGCCGCCGCGAGCCGGCTGAAGTTTTCCCGCTCGCGCCGCGCCTCGCGGGCGGTCCAGAGCCACGCCACGCCGCCCAGCGTCAACGCCGCCAGGGCGGCAGTGCCGAGCCGGCGGAACCAGACCACCCGCCGTTCGAGGGTGCGCAGTTGCCGGACCGACTTGCCGCTCCGCAACAGCGCAAGGTCGGCGAGGACGTCGGTCGCGGTCTGGTAACGGCGGACGGCGTCGCCTTCGCCCAGCTTGAGCAGGATTTCGTGGAATTCGATCCGGCCGGAGGCGTCGGAGGTTTCCAGCCAGTCCGGCGGGATTTCGGGAAAACGTTCCGGTCCAAGCCCGGTCGCGGCCTGGTAGAGCAGGCGGCTCAGCCCGAACAAATCGGCGGTGGCCCGGCCGGGACCTTCGGGCGGAACGAATCCTTCCGTGCCCACGAAACTGCGGCTTTCGTCGGCGCCCGCCACGAGCCCGACGTCGGCCAGCTTGGCACGGCCGTTGACGAAGATGACGTTGCTGGGCTTGAGGTCGCGGTGGACCAGCCGATGGCGATGCAACTGTTCCAGGCCGGTCGCGAGCGCGCCGGCGATTTCGAGGCATTCATCGACCGGGAGCCGCGGGAGGCGTTCGAGATCGCTGCGCAGGGTCCGCGGCGTGTAGGTGGCGGCGGCGGGTGGGCCGTTGGAGGCAGGCCCGGCCTCGTCGTCGTCTGCCAGCTCCATCACGTAGTAGAAGCAGCCGGCGGCATCGTTGCGGCCAACATGGAGCACCTGCACGAGGCCTTCGCCGGTGCGGGACAGCGGTTCGTAGCGCTGGATGCCGCCGAACTCGCGTTCGTAGGGCCGTTCGTGGTCGAAGCGTGCCCGGTAGACCACCTTCACCGCGCGAAGCACGCCCATGACGTTGCGCGCCAGCCACACCTCGCCGTAGCTGCCGCGGCCGATGACGCGCAGGAGTTCGTGGTCCGGAATGGTTGGCGGCGGCGAAATCACGGTGACCCGAGCGTCTGAGGTGAAGCCTGCGCTGAGGCTGATTCAGTGGCGGGCAGGGAAAAAGCCCGAAAGCAGGACGGGAATGACTCCGGTCCTGGTCAGCCGGGCTCGGCTTCGCCCGCGGCCCGCAGCCGTTCGAGCTCGGCCTTGAACACCTTTCCGACCCGGTGCTTGGCCAGGTAAACTTGGGCGACATTGACCCCAAGGGTTTTGGTGATCTTGCCGAGGGGCGCCTCCTTCAAGGTCGCGAGGTCGAACATCAGGAATTGGCGCGCGCTGACCTTGGCCTTGGTCCGTTCGAGGGCGGCGTGGATGAGGTTGTCTTCCCATTCTTTCTGCCACACTGCGTCGAAGCCGGCGTCCGCCGGGTCGGGCAGGCGATGGAGGAAGTCCGTCTCGCTGCCAGTCTCGGCCGGGAGGTCCGCGTGGTGCCGGTCGCGCCGTGCCCGGCGCCGCCAGTGTTCCGCGATCCGGGAGCGGACGTTGAGCAGCAACCACGCCTTGAAGGAACCCTTCGCCGGATCGTAGTGGAAGCCGGGCATCTTCTTGGCGACCCCGAGCAGCGTTTCCTGGACGACGTCCTGCGCCTCGGTTTCGTCCAAGCCAGCCCGGCGGGCGACGTTGAAGATCAGCCGCCAGTAGGTGTCGAAGAACTCGCGCCAGCCTTCCTGGTCGTCCCAGTCCTTGAGCCGGGTGAGCAGGCTGTGGCGGGTTGGCAGCAAGTCGGCGGTCGGATCAGGCGGGGCGGCGGAATCGCTCATGGCGTCTGCCCGTTATCCGCGGGCAGCGGGACGGTTCTTTCAAGCAATCTGTCGACCGGATTCCGGTGGCGGCCGCCCGATTGACATCAGGGAGGCGGGCGCGAGGATTCGGCGCCGATTTTGCCATGCGTGTCCTAGTCCGATTCCTTTGCGCCGTCCTGTTCGTCCTCGCCTCGGTCGCCCCGCTGCAGGCCCAGGTGGACGATGCCGCGACCCAAGCCGCCGCCGCCGTCGCCTCCGGGGCCGCCGCCCGGGGCCGGGCACCGGATTTTGTCGAGCAACTGGTGGACTTGGCGTTGGGCCTATTCGGAGTTTCCAGCGCCGGCAACACCTGGCAGCACTACACGATTGCGGCACTGATCCTGATCATCTCCTACGTCCTGCGCCGGGTGGTGACGACGATTGTGTTCGGGCTGATCAAGCGGCTCAGCGCGAAGACCGAATCGACGCTCGACGATGAGCTGGCCACCACCTTGCAGAAGCCCGTGGCCGCCTTCATCGCCGTGCTGGGCGCCGTGATGGCGGTGAAGGTTCTGAAGCTGTCGCCGGAGGCCGACCACGCGCGGGTCTACGTGCAGACCGTCGCGTTTGCCATCGTGGGCCTGTGGCTGGCCTTGGTGACGCTGAGCACGGTCGTCGATCACCTCCAGGGCGTGGCGAAGCGCCGCGAACTGGGCGTGGCTGCCTTCATGCCGTGGATCAAGAAGGCGCTGATCGTGGTGGTCCTGATTTTCGGTGTGCTGGTGGCCGCCCAAAGCCTGGGGGCCGACGTGAAGGCGTTCCTCGCCGGTCTGGGCATCGGAGGTCTGGCCTTTGCTCTCGCGGCCCAAGACACGCTCGCCAACGTCTTCGGCTCCGTGGTGGTCGCCGTCGACCAGCCCTTCCGGGTGGGGGAGTTTGTGCAGATCGGCGCCCATTCCGGCACGGTGGAGGACATCGGCCTGCGTTCGACCAAACTCCGGACACCCCAACGCACGTTGGTCATAATCCCCAACAAGACGGTCGCCAGCGAGGCCATCAACAACTTCAGCCGGATGCCCCAGCGCCGGATCGAGCAGACGATCGGGCTGACCTACGGCTCCAAGCCGGCACAGTTGGAAGCGCTCGTAAACGATATCCGGGCCCTATTGGCCGAAGCCCCGGACATCCATCAGGAGTTCATCGCGGTGAATTTCCTCAATTTTAGCGCCAGTTCCTTGGACATCCAGATCGTCTATTACGCCGCCGATCCGGACCTGAAGAAGGCCTTCGACCTCCGGGAGCGGGTCAATTTGGCCGTGATGCGGCTCGTTGAGCAGCACGGGCTGAGCTTTGCCTTCCCGACTCAGACGATCGAGTTCGCCGGGGCTATCGCCGAGCGCCTCGTGCGGGATCGTGGTGGTCAACCGGGCTGAACGCGCAACCCACCGACCTGCGGTTCAGGCATCCAGCGCGTAGCTGTCCGCCGCCACCGCGCGTTCCAGTCGCAGGTCCGCTTCCGCGGTCGAATCGAACCAGGCGTCCTGGTCCGAGGCGCCGGTGGACCGGGCTGCGAGGCGGGCCACCGTGCTCCGGAGCAGAGTCCAGTTCTGGCGCCGAAATTGCCGCAAGGTCTTGGCCGAGGGCCGGGCGGCGGTAGCGAGGTAACGCAGATCGGTGTCGGTCACGACCCGCTCGGCCATCTCCGCCGAACCGTAAATTCCACGGGCGTAGGCGTAGCTCATCAGCGTGAGCAGCATGCGAAACCCATAGCTCTCCTCACCGGGTAGCCGGAACTCAATCTGCGAACTTTCCACTTCGGCGACGGCGCCGAGGACGAAATGCGTGAGCCGGACGGCTCCGAGCCATTCGGCCAAATCGTCCGGCAGGGCGGGGTTCGCCAAGACTCCGGGGATGACTGCGCTGTTCGTCATGGCCAGAGTAACGCTCCGCCACGTTACGGTTGTATGGCGCCGAGGTGACTTAACGGCGGGTTGATCCACGTTCAAATCACCGAATCAGGATTTGTTGATTTGTATCTTGAGATGCCTTTGGCGCTGGCTAGCTTTCCGCCATGTCGAACACCGCCACGGCCCCGGGATTCGCCCGCGGCAACGAGCTTATTGGCCTTCTCCAACGCCGCATCGCCATCATCGACGGCGCGATGGGCACGACCATCCGCACCTATGGCAAGACGGAAGCGGACATTCGCGGCACGCGCTTCGCCAAGTGCGAGGAGCCGCTGCTGAACAACGGTGACCTCTTCTCGCTCACGCAGCCCGACATGATCTGCGACATCCACCGGCGCTTCCTCGAAGCCGGCGCGGACATCATCGAGACGAACACCTTCGGCGCGACGAGCATCAGCCAGAGCGAGTTCTTCGTCGAAGACCCGCGTCGCAAGGGCGGCCGCAAGGATCCGGCCTTCTACCAGAAGATCATCGAGGACCAGTTCCTCAACGACCTCGCCTGGGAGATCAACGAAGTCTCCGCCCGCCAGTGCCGCGAGTGGGCCGACCGCATCGCGAACAAGGACGGCAAACAGCGCTTCGTGGCCGGGGCTATCGGGCCGCTGACCGTCTCGCTCTCGAACTCACCGGACGCCGACGACTCCGGCTTCCGCGTGGTGACCTTTGATCAGGTGAAGGCGGCCTACATCCAGCAAGTCCGCGCTCTCATCAAAGGCGGCTCGGACTTCCTGCTGGTGGAAACGATCTTCGACTCGCTCAACGCCAAGGCCGCACTCGTGGCGATTCAGGAAGTCTTCGAGCTGGACAAGGTGCGTCTCCCGATCTCCATCTCCGCCGCTGTCGGCCGCGGTGGCGAGACGATGATCTCGGCGCAGACGATCGAGGCGTATTGGAACGCGGTGAAGCACGTGAAGCCGCTGTCCATTGGCCTCAACTGCTCGCTCGGACCCGACCTCATGCGGCCGTTCCTCGCGGAGCTGTCCGAGAAGTCCACCGCCGCGATCTCCTGCTATCCGAACGCCGGCCTGCCGAATCCGCTTTCCCCGACGGGCTTCGATCTGAAGCCGGAAGACATGGGAAATTTCCTCGGTGAATTCGCCCAGAGCGGTTTGATCAACATCGCCGGCGGTTGCTGCGGCAACACGCCCGAACACATCGCCGCCATCGCGAAGGCACTCGAAGGCCGCCACCCGCGCGACCTCGCGCCCAAGGAATCCGGCACGCAACGTCTCGGCGGCATCTCCGGCAGCGCTCTCGCTCCCGTCGCTCCCTTGCCCCTCCGCCTGAGCGGCTCCCAGCCGTTCACGCAGCAGATCGGCCAATACATCATGATCGGCGAGCGCACGAACGTCGCCGGCTCGCCAAAGTTCGCGAAGCTGATTAAGGAAGGTAAATACGACGAGGCCGTGGCCATCGCGCGCCAGCAGGTTGAGAACGGCGCTAACATCATCGACGTCTGCATGGACGAAGGGATGATCGACGGCGTCGCCGCCATGACGCGCTTCCTCCAGTTGCTCGGCAGCGAGCCGGAGGTCGCCAAAGTTCCCTTCATGGTCGATTCCTCGAAGTGGGAAGTCATCGAGGCCGGCCTGAAATGCCTTCAAGGCAAAGGCATCGTGAACTCCATTTCGCTCAAGGGCAGCGCAGACTTGTTCCGCGAACACGCGCGCAAGGTGCTCAAGTATGGCGCCGCCGTTGTGGTCATGGCGTTTGATGAGCAAGGCCAGGCCGCGACCTACGCCGAGAAGATCCGCATCTGCGAGCGCGCCTATCGCATCCTCGTCGATGAAGTCGGCTTCCCGCCCGAGGACATCATTTTCGATCCGAACATCCTCACCGTCGCGACCGGCATCGAGGAGCACAACAACTACGCCGTGGACTTCATCGAGGCCACGCGTTGGATCAAACAGAACCTCCCTCACGCGAAGGTCAGCGGCGGCGTCTCGAACGTCTCGTTCAGCTTCCGCGGCAACAATCCTGTCCGCGAGGCCATGCACAGCGCGTTCCTCTTCCACGCCATCAAGGCCGGCATGGACATGGGCATCGTCAACGCCGGCATGCTCGAAGTGTATGAAGAGATCGAGCCCGAGTTGAAGGAGCTCGTCGAAGACGCGTTGCTCAATCGCCGCCCCGACGCCACCGAGCGCCTGGTGAACTTCGGCGAGAAACTCAAGGCCGCCAGCGCCGGCACCACTGCCAGCGACAAGAAGGTCGAAGAAGAATGGCGCAAGGGCACCGTCGAGGAACGCCTCGCTCACTCGCTCGTCA
The DNA here is from genome assembly GCA_040375265.1 of Verrucomicrobiales bacterium. Classification (GTDB taxonomy): domain Bacteria; phylum Verrucomicrobiota; class Verrucomicrobiia; order Limisphaerales; family UBA9464; genus CAIWAH01. Next base: position 1,107 of record JBEISV010000008.1, on the reverse strand, counting down.
AGGGCATCGACCTCTACATCGACGTTGATACCGAGGAAGCCCGCGCCAAGCTGGGCAAACCGTTGTCCGTGATCGAGGGCCCGTTGATGGCCGGCATGAGCATCGTCGGCGACCTCTTCGGCGCAGGGAAAATGTTCCTCCCGCAAGTCGTAAAGTCCGCCCGCGTGATGAAGAAAGCCGTGGCGTATCTCACTCCGTTCATGGAAGCCGAGAAGGCCGCGATGGCTGCGCGCGGTGAAGCCGTGAAGGCGCAGGGCAAGATCGTGCTCGCGACCGTGAAGGGCGACGTCCACGACATCGGTAAGAACATCGTCGGCGTCGTGCTCGCCTGTAACAACTACGAGGTGATCGACATGGGCGTGATGGTCCCGTGCGAGAAGATTCTCGAACGCGCCAAGCAGGAGAACGCCGACATCATCGGCCTCAGCGGACTCATCACCCCGTCGCTCGACGAGATGGTCCACGTCGCGCGTGAGATGGAGCGCACCGGATTCAAGGTGCCGCTGCTCATCGGCGGTGCCACCACCAGCCGCGCGCACACCGCTGTGAAGGTCGCCCAGCATTACAGCGAACCCGTTGTCCACGTGCTCGACGCCTCCCGCGCGGTGCCCGTGGCGAGCAGCCTATTGAGCGCGGACCAAAAGCCCGAGTTCGTGAAGCAGCTTCGCGACGACTACGAGAAGCTCCGCGAACAGCACGGCGGCAATCGCCAGACGCTTCTGCCGTTGGAGAAAGCCCGGGCCAATCCGGCCAAGCTGAAGTTCGACGATCTGCCCCAGCCCGAGTTCACCGGCGTCCGCGTGCTCGAAGACGTTTCGCTCGCGACTCTGCGCGACTTCATCGACTGGTCGCCCTTCTTCCACACCTGGGAACTGCGCGGCGTCTATCCGAAGATTCTCCAGCACGAGAAGTATGGCGTGGAGGCCACCAAACTCTTCAACGACGCCCAGAAGCTTCTCGACGAGATCATCGCCAAGAAGCTCATCAAAGCGCGCGGCGTATACGGCATCTTCCCGGCCAACCGCGTCGGCGACAGCATCGAGCTCTACACCGACGAGAGCCGGACGCAGGTCCTCACGACCTACCACATGCTCCGCCAGCAGATGG
>JBEISV010000434.1:0-4221 GCA_040375265.1 Verrucomicrobiales bacterium | reverse complement strand
GGCCTCGCCTACGCCATCCCGGCCGACAATCCGTTCCGCGGCCAGCCGGAGGCCCGGCCCGAGATCTGGGCCTACGGCCTGCGCAATCCGTGGCGCTTCAGCTTCGACCGCGTCACCGGCGACCTCTGGCTTGCCGACGTGGGCCAGGACCGGGTCGAGGAAGTCGCCCTCATTCGCCGGGGCGAAAACCATGGCTGGAACGTGTTCGAAGGATTCGAGCCGTTCTCCAACCAGTATCGCGTCGCCGGCCGCACGTTCACGCCACCCGTGTTCGCTTACCGCCGCAAATACGGCAACTCGATCACCGGCGGCTACGTGTATCGCGGCGACCCTAAGTCGTCCTTCTACGGCGTCTATGTCTGCGGTGACTTCACCTCCAAGCGGATCTTCGGCGTGACCTTGGAAAACGGAGTCCTGAAAGCCGCCCGCCAGATCGGCAACGTGCCCCAGCAACTGGTTTCCTTTGGCACCGACGAGGCAGGCAACCTCTATGCCATCGGCTACGGCGGCATGATTTACCGGCTCGATTTCTCCGGCTCGCACTTCGACGACGTGAAAGCCGAATAGCGGCAGCAATTGAAGTAAGCCATCGGTGGCAAATCGACGCGGAGTCCGACGCGGGGCCGTCGCCTCGGGCGGACGGTGGATCCCGCCGCGGGCGACCGCTCGCCCACCAACACGGAATCGGCTGGGGCGATCACGGGCTTGGTCCGGTCCCAGTCCCGGGTTAGCGTCTGCGGCAACGCGCCGTCACAAATCTGTTTCCCATCGTCATGCCTCGTCCCACCAAAGTTTCCCGCCGGTTCTGGCTCACCTTTTCCGCCGTCCATGTGAAGCGGCCGCTCATCTGGGAACTCAGCCAGAAACACGCCGTCGTTTTCGACATCCGCAGCGCGAGTGTCACCGCGGAGGTCGGGCTGATGGCCCTCGAATTTACCGGGACCCTCGCCCAGATCGACGGCGCCGTGGCATGGCTGCAGCGCCATGGGGTGCAGGTGGACCCGGTGTGAGATCGCCAATTCCGGAACCCGATTTTGCCGAACGAACATGCCGTCCACCGCGACCCGCCTGTCCGCCTTTACCGAGTCCGTCATCCGCGGCATGAGCCGCTTGGCGGCCCGGCACCAAGCCATCAACCTCGCGCAGGGGTTTCCCGATTTTGACCCGCCGGAGGAGTTGCTCGCCGCGCTCGAACGCGCCACGCGCGGGCCGTTCCACCAATACGCCGTGACCTGGGGCGCGCCGCGGTTCCGGCAGGCGCTGGCGCGGAAGATCGGACGTTTCGCCAGGCTGGCCGTGGACCCGGACCAGCATCTGGTCGTCACCTGCGGCAGCACCGAGGCGATGATGGTCGCCATGATGACGGCCTGTAATCCGGGTGACCGGGTGATCGTGTTCTCCCCGTTTTACGAGAACTACGCGGCCGACGCGATCTTGTCGGGCGCCCTGCCGGTTTACGTGCCGTTGCGCGCGCCGGACTTCACCTACGACCCCGCCGAATTGGAACGCGCCTTCGCGGAGGCCCGGCCCAAGGCGATCATCGTCTGCAACCCGTCCAATCCCACGGGCAAGGTGTTCACCCGGGACGAACTGCGCCACATCCTGACGCTGGCCGAACGGCACGATGCGTTTGTGATCATGGACGAACCCTACGAACACATCGTCTACGCGCCGCACGAGCACGTTTACGCTGCCGCGCTCCCCGGGGCCGCCGAGCGGGTCATCACCTGCAATTCACTGTCGAAGACCTATTCGATTACCGGCTGGCGTTTGGGTTACGTCCACGCCGCGCCGGCGATCATCGCGCAGGCCCGGAAGGTCCACGACTTCCTCACCGTGGGCGCCGCCGCGCCGTTGCAGGAGGCCGCGGTCGCCGGGCTCGAACTGCCAGACAGCTACTACGCCGGGCTGCGCGCGCTCTACGCGGCCAAGCGAGAACTCTTCCTCGGTTACCTCCGGCAAACGGGATTGCCCTTCACGGAACCGCAGGGCGCCTACTACGTGCTGGTCGACATCTCGTCCCTCGGCTTCGCCACGGACACCGGTGCGGCCGAATGGTTCGTCCGGGAGATCGGCGTCGCGGGCGTGCCAGGCTCCAGTTTCTTCCGCGAGCCGGAACACCGGTTCATCCGGTTCCACTTCGCGAAGAAAGAGGAAACCCTCCGGGCCGCGGGTGAACGGCTGGTGCGGCTGGAGGAGTTTGCGTCCGGCCGGCGCCCTCCGCCGGGTCGTTGAAACCAAACCGCCGGTCAGGTCGCGGCGCCCGCCTACACTCGAATCAAACCTTCCGCTTCCGCATCCACACGGCTTCAGAACGTGGGATGGCGGTCGCTAGAATCTGCCCGTCACCGCCACGCGGAAGCTCACCGGCTCCACCGGGTGGAAGTGGCGGTCGTTTACCGGGGCGGCCTCGCCCGCGAGCTGCGATTCGTAGAGGTAGGTGATGTCGTCGTCCTGCCGGTCGAGCACGTTGAAGACGTCCACCGTCAGCGCCCAATCCTTGCTAAACCGGTAGCCCGCCTGCGCGTTGAGCAGCACCGTTTCGCCGGAGCGAGTGGAATCATCCTCGGCCAGCGGGCGGCTGCCGAAGTAGCGCAGCCGAAGTCCGGCGAAGAAGCCCCCGAGTTGCGGCAGGTCATGCACGACCAAGCCGGCCGCCACCACGGTTTCGATGGCGCCCGGAATGAAGTCACCGGCCGGATCGTGGTCGCGAAAGCGCGCGTGGGACCACGAGAAGTCGGCGTCGAGCGTCAGCCAGTCGGTGGGCGTGTAGTAGTTGGCGAACTCGAGGCCGTAACGCCGGCTGGGCCGCGTGGCCTCGGTGGTGCCGGCGTCGCCGATGAAGAGGAGTTCCGAATCGAGGTCCAGCCACCAGAGCGACACGGTGCTTTGCAGGCGCTCCACCGCCAGCGTGCGCACGCCGAACTCCGCGCCGTAGGTCCGCACCAGCGGGTCCACCGGGCTTACTGCCGCGCCGGAGCCGGGATCCATCGTGGTGGTCACGCCGCGGGCGTCGTTGCTGTGAAAGCCCAGGCCGCCGCTCACGTAGAATTCCGTCTGCGCCCAGGGACCGAAGACCAGGCTGCCTTTCGGGCTCACGAGCAGGTCGTCGGCCGAGCCGGAGTTCGCCACGTTGTCCGAGGCCACGTCGAACGTGTAGTAGTCCGTGCGCACGCCCACGGTGCTGCGCAGCCAGTTCGCCCACTTCGTCTTGTGCTCGGCGAAGGGCGACACGCTGACTTCACCCGTGGTGTCGGCGCGGGTGACTGATACGACCCGGCGTTGCGCGGTGTGGTTCAGCCCGTTCTCGATGTGGTCGCCGCGCACCTGCACGCCGACGGTGGACTCGGCCTCGCGTTCCAGCAGATCGTATTTCCAGGTGTGATGCGCCTTGAGCCCGCCGAAGCCGCGCCGGTCGAACTGCTGGAACTGGTCACCGTTCACCGGATCGTCGAGGAAGTAGGTGAAGTTAGAGAACAGGTCCAAGTCGTAATAGACGCCATAGACCTGAACCTCGGTATGGCCGCCGTCGGTTTCGCGATACCACTTGCCCGACAGGCTGAAGCGCTTCGAGTCGCCGCCGTCCGTTTCGTCGAGTGCGCCGAAGCGGTCCAGCGTGCCGCCGGCGACCGCGCGCAGCGGAATCTGGTCCGTGGACGCCCAGCGGCCGGCATACGCCATCGCCGTCAGCGAGAAGCCGCCTTCCAGCACCTCGCGGATGTACTGCAGCACGGCGTTCACCTTCTGGAAGTCCGATGGATTCACCCATGGGCCGTCGTCGTGGCCGACTTCCGCCGCGTAGACCAGGCGGCCTTCGCCGACCTCGGGCGAGGAGGCGAACACCGCCCGGCCGTAACCGAACGAGCCGCCTTCGAGCTGGAGCAGGCTCCGGTCGAGCTGGTTGCTGTATTCCAGTTCCGCCGCGCCGGTGGAGCCGAAGTCGCCGGTGTCGGCGTAGTAGGGGCCCTTGCGGAAGTGGACCGTCTGGACCAGCTCCGGGATCAGGAAGTTGAGGTCGGTATAACCCTGCCCGTGGCCGTGCGTGGGCAGGTTCACCGGAATGCCGTCCACCGAGGTCGCGAAGTCGGTGCCGTGATCCAGGTTGAAGCCGCGGAGGAAATACTGGTTCGCCTTGCCCGCGCCGCTGTGCTGGGTGGCGATCAGCCCGGGCACGGTTTCCAGCAGTTCGCCGGGACGTTGGAGCGGCCGGTATTCGAAGTG
>JBEISV010000175.1:0-8630 GCA_040375265.1 Verrucomicrobiales bacterium | reverse complement strand
TGCCGGCGCTTGCGCCAGGGCAACCGCGGTCGAACCCAGCAGGAACAGCCGGCTGAGCCAGCCACCAATACGCACGGACGAGGTCATAATGCGGAGAGACAGGTAGCAGCGGCATTGGGTTTCGACGAGTGGTTTTTGGGCTTCGGTGAATGCAGCCCCAAGGCTACGGAGGGACGCTTGGCCGGCGGCCCAATCCGGTTTCCCGCCACTTCGACGCTTTCCCTCCGCGCGTCCATTTCCTAGGCTGCCGCCCATGAACCCCCTTTTGCTTCGCCTCCTCACCGTGGCGGCTGCCGTGGCCGCCTTCACCGCCCGCGCCGCCGAGGGTTACACCGACACCCCGATGCAGCCCGACGGCAAATGGCACGTCCACGATCCTGCCCGGCCCAAGCCCAAGGTCATCACCCCTGGCGTCAATTTCAGCCACGGCGTGCCCGCGCCGTCCGACGCCATTGTGCTGTTCGACGGCAAGGACTTCTCCCATTGGATCGGCGAGAAGGGCGAGGTGAAGTGGAAGCTAGAAAACGGCTACATGGAGACCACGAAGTCCGGCCGCATCCACACCAAGGACGAGTTTGGTGACTGCCAGTTGCACCTCGAGTTCGCGACGCCGTCGCAAGTCGTCGGCAACGGCCAGGGGCGCGGCAACAACGGCGTGAACTTCTACGGCCGTTACGAGATCCAGGTGCTCGATTCCTACAAGAACGAGACCTACGCCGACGGCCAGTGCGCGGCCATCTACGGCCAGACGCCGCCGCTCGTGAACGCCTCGAAAGGCCCCGGCGAATGGCAGACCTACGACATCATCTTCGAGAGCCCGCGCTGGGACGCCGCCGGCAAGCTCGTGAAGAAGGCCTACATCACCGTGCTGCACAACGGCGTGGTCGTGCACCACCGCCGCGAACTCTACGGCCACACGCCCTACCGCGCGCTCGGCAACTACGACAAGCCGCACCCGCCGAAGGGTTTCCTCGAACTCTACGAACACGGCAACCCGGTCCGCTTCCGCAACATCTGGGTCCGCCCGCTCGGCGAATACGACCAGCCTTAAGGCGAATTCTCCTGTCACCAGTCTCGCAGGATGAAAGCGAAGGCGATCAAGAAACCAAAGGACCCTTCGTTCAACGGACGAAAACTCAGTTGGTGGCTTCGTCGCCTTGATGAAGACGAACTCTCCACCTCGGAGCACGATGCCGCTCGGGCTGCCATTGTCGCCATTGGCGAAGACGCAGTTCCCTTCTTGCTCGGCTGGCTGCGTCAACCCGGTCGAAATGCGTTTCGTGCTGCATCGGGTTTCCGGGCTTTGGGTGGCAAGGCGGCCTCAGCAATAACCGAGATTCTCAGAGATCCAGGCCCAGAACCACAAGCTGCTGGCAGTTCCTCGGGCGGAATCGGTTTGGTGGCGATTGAAGCTCTTGTGGAGCTCCTCAATCATTCAGACCCGGTGTTTCGCAGTGCGGGCGCTGAGGGTTTAAGTGATATCGTGGAGCCATTTACTGATGCCAGCTTGCAGTCGTGCATACCGCCCTTGGTCCGCAATACGAAGGACGTCCACCAGCATGTCCGCGCCCGTTCTGCCTGGGCACTTGGCAGGATTGGACGAGAGCCCGACACCTGTGTTCCGGCATTGGTTCCGTTGCTCCATGATCACTCGGCACTGGCCCAGACCAGCGCGGTCTATGCCCTCGGATGCTTTGGCGAAGCCGGGTCGGTGGCTCTGCCTCGACTTCTGGAGTTGCTGGAAAGTGGTGATGGCCCTCTTCGATCGTATGTTGTGCGGACAATTGCGCAGTTTCCGGATGAAGTCGCATGGAGGGCGGTCCAAACGTCATTGGGCGACAAGGACGCTGTTGTCCGATCATCCGCCATCAAAGGGTTAAGCGCGCAACCCAATCGGGCGGCGGAGGTGGTTCCCAAATTGATGGCAATCCTGGATAGCGCCGAAAGCACTGGCGACAAGATGTGGGCCACCTTTTCCCTTGGGCGACTCGGCCCGCACGCCAAACAAGCGTTGCCGCAGCTGCGGCGTTTGAAGGAATCGGGCGCAGCCGGAGGTCCTGAGTTTGTGGAGAGTTGCATCCTGAAAATCGAGGGTGCTGCCCAAGAATAGCACCGGGTCGCAACCTCAAAGCGTCGCCGTCGGAACGTCGGCAGCACATTCGTGGGGTTGTCTGCCGCGAGGCGTTGCGCCATGACTGGCGGACCAGCCATGCACTCTACGCCTTGTCGTCCGCGGTTCGACCTCGTTGGCTTACTCGCCGCTTTGATCGGCTTCACAGCCTGGGCGCGCGAGCCCGACTTGGTGCTGCCGCTCTGGCCGGGCACGCCGCCGGGCGAGAGCCGGGCCAAGGGCGAGGAGCACAAGGTCGAGGGGCGGCCGCGGCCGTTTTACCAACTCACGGACATCACCGCGCCGTCGCTGGTGGTCTTCCACGCGCCGGCGGAAAAGCGCAATGGCACGGCGGTGTTGGTGTGTCCCGGTGGCGGGATGCAGCGGCTGGCCTACGAACACGAGGGGTTGGAGGTCGCAGCGTGGCTGAATTCGCTGGGTGTGACCGCGGGCGTGCTCAAATACCGCGTGCCGTCGCCGGCCCAGACCGCCGCGATGGATGCCCAACGGGCGCTCGGCCTGATGCGCGCCCATGCCGCCGAGTGGAAGGTGGAGACCAACGCCATCGGCCTGCTGGGATTCTCGGCGGGCGGTGAGATCGGCGTGTGGCTGCTCACGCATTCCGAGGCGCGGCTGTATCCGGCGGCGGACGCGGCGGATCAGCTGTCCGCACGGCCGGACTTCGCGGGGCTCATCTATTCGGGCGGCCTGCTGCAACGCGACGGCGCGCTGAAGGAACCGTTTGCCGGCAAACTCAAGGCCGGTATGCCGCCGGTGTTCCTCGCGCACGCCTTCGACGACACGTCGCACGAGAGCCTGACGCTCGCCTTGGAGCTGAAGCGCGCGGGTGTGTCCACGGAGGTCCACATTTACCGCGAGGGCGGGCACGGCTTCGGCGTGCGCGCGACCGGCATTTCCACGTCCGGCTGGAAGGACCGCTGCGCCGACTGGCTCGGCAGCCTGGGTTTCCTCGATCCCGCGCCGGTCCGCGATTTTGCCCGGCGCGCCGGGACTGCGCTCGCCGCGAAGCAGTCGCCGCCGCGCTTCACGGAACTGCTGCCCGCGGCCTCACTGGAAGACGCCTTTATTGCCCAACGCCGGCTCGTGCGGTCGCTGGCGGAACGTGATCCGGTGGCGGGCTTCAAGGGCGCCGCCGCGTCGGCAGCCGCACAGACGGCGTTGGGCGTTGGAGGACCGTTGGCGGCGGTGGTGTTCCGGTCCGGCCGGATGGACGGGCGCTCGCCCCAGGTGGTGCCGGTGCGCGCCGACGAGCCCGTCGTGGTCGAGACCGAGATCGGTTACGTGACGTCGGTGGACCTGTCCTACGAGATCCTGACCGACGAGCAGGCGCGCGGTGCCGTGGAGTCGGTGGTGCCGATCATCGAGCTGCCGCGAAGTTTTCCGAACAGCGGTCCCGCGGACGCGCGCAACATGGTGGCGGTGAACATCGGCTCCGACCGTTATCTGGTGGGTGCGCCCACGAAGGCGGAGCAGTTCAACCCCGACGCCGTGGCGATCACGTTGAAGCGCGACGGCGCCCTGCTGCACGAAACGACGGGCGGCGCGGCCGCCGGCGGTCAGTGGCACAACCTACGGCTGGTGCTCAATTTGCTGACCCGCCACGGCTACACGATCCCGGCGGGCAGCGTGATCCTCGGCGGCGCGCTCGGGAAGATTCAGCCGGGTGAGCCGGGCCGTTACGAAGCGACCTTCGGCGAACTGGGCACGATCGCCTTCGAGTTGAAGTGAACCGAGCGGCAACCGGGGTGGCAACGTATGCGCCCAAACGCCGTCTTGGGGTGCCGCCCAGCAAAACGCCCGGCCGAAGCCAGGCGTTCTCGCGGAAATGAGCGGGCGGATTACTTGAGGGCCTTGATCCGGAGGTTCCGGAAACCGACGGCGCCGTGGTCGCCTTGGAGCAGGATGGGGCCGGGCTGGTCCACGTTGTCGTCGAGTTGGCCGCCGGTGCCCTTCGGGCATTCGACGCCGTCGTGAGTCTTCACGCCGTTCAGGATGGCGGTGATCTTCTGGCCGACGATCGTGACTTCGGCGGACTGCCACTGGCCGGGCTTGCGCGAGGCGAAGAGCGACACGGGCTTGAGGTTGTAGATCGCACCGTTGCCGCCCGCGGTGGCCTTGCCGGACTTGTAGTCGTCGAAGACCTGAATCTCGTGGCGGCCGCGGAGGTAGAAGCCGGAATTGGAATTGGGCGGCACCTGGAATTCGAACCGCACGGTGAAGTCGCGGAACTTTTCCTCGGTGAGGAGGTCGGTGCCGTGTTCGTCCTTGCCGAGCGTGTTCACCAACATGCCGTTCTGGACGCTCCAAGAGCGCTTCCCGGTCTCGTTCCGATACTTCCAGCCGTTCATCGTCTTGCCGTCGAAGAGCAGCGTGAAGCCGTCCTTCTTCTCGGCCGCGGAGAGCGTGTTCGCGGTGTCGGTGGGTTTGCCGCTGCCCTTCTCCAGGCCAAGCGCCCACTGGATGCCGCCGAGGATGTGCTGCTGGTAGAGGGTGCTGGTCCAGACGTCCTCGCGGTGGCCGAGCGAGGTGTAGAACATTTTGCCGCGGCCGACGTCCTTGGACCACGCGACCGGGAAATCGCCGGGGGCGAGCGACTGCGGGTTCTTGTCGAGCGTGAGCAGGCCGTGAACCTTGGCGCGCTCGAACGACTTGAACTCGTAGATCTCGTCGAAAACGGTGTAGATGGGCCCGAGGTGCCGCGTGGCGGGATGGGTTGCGTCCTGGTTGTAGGCATCCACCTGCACCTGGGCGCCGTGCGTCAGGAATTCGCCGCCGACCAAGTCGATGAACGGGCGGTAGCCGTGGAACGTGTCGGAGCAGGAATGCATGCCGATCAGCGCGTGGCCGGCTTCGACCCACTTCATGAACCCGTCCTTGTCGGGGATCGCCAGGTCGCCGGTCGTGTTGGCGAAGATGACGGCGTCCACCTCGTTGAGCTTGGCCAAGGTCATCTTGGCGGCGACCTCGGCGTTGTCCTTGCCGTCGGGACCGCCCCGGACGAAGTCCACGACGGTGTAGGCGCCGCTGGTCTCGCCAAGGGTGGCGATGACGTTTTCGGCGGTGGCGATGGAGCTGTGGCGGAAGCCGGTGGTGGCAGTGACGACCAGCACCTTCTTGGGGGCGGCCTCGGCGGTGACAACGCCGGCCGCGACGAGGGCGGCGGTGAGGAGACGAAGTTTCATGATGTTGCGCTGACTGCGTGAACGGACTGAGTGCGTCGGCAGACGGACCGGCGCGGGAACCCATTCATTGGGGCGCAGGAAAGGGCAGGGGAGCAAGCCGGGAATCGGGCAGACACCCGCCCGATGACCAACTGGGGCACCGGAAATCGTCGGCCGGTTCCAATTCAACCCCTCGGTGTGTGCCGGGCCCGGCGCCAAGTAGCGACGCCGACGCCGGCCAAGGCCAGGCCGGCCGCCCAGGTGGAAGCCTCGGGCACGCCGGGTGCCAACGTTTCGATTCCCGGCACCGCGCCGACGTGGCCGAACGGGTTGTTCCCCTGGGCCATGGTAAATTCCAACGAGGCCTCGCCGCCGCCTTCGAAGAAGATGAGGTCGATGAGGTAGCTTCCCGGATTGAGGAAGATGCTGCCGTTGTTCACCGACTCGGGATGGTAGCCGTTGTCCGAAATCACCGTGGTGTTGCCCACCCGCAGCCGCACACCGTCGTCGGAAAAGGTGCGGAAGCGGTAGGTGTCCGCCACGGAGATGGTGAGCGAGCCGGAGATGCGGGCGGCGAAGTCCGTGTTGGCCGCTGCGCCGGTCCCGCTTTGGGCCCGCAGCGTGGCCAGCGGCCATGGGTTGCTGCCGGGAATCTCGCCGGCGAAACCGCCCGGATCGTCGGTGAAGTCGATGATCGCCCAGATGCCGGAAACGTCGGCTGGCCGGCTGGCGATCACCGCATCGACTCCGGCGAGGCCATTGTTGCCGGCGCCGCCGCCCTGCCACTGCTCGACCAGCAGGGCGGCGTGGGCGGCGCTGGAAGCGGCGGCCGCCAGAGTGAGCGCAAGGAGACGGGATGGGAGAGGTAGGGTAGGGACCTTCATGATGGTTGTGTTGGGAGTGGAATGGGAATTTTTGGGACCGAGACCGAGGGCGCTGGTTTCGGGACCGAGGTCAGCCGTGCAGCCGGACCCATTCGGAGGCGTTGACGGTGAAGTTTCGTTTCACGGCGGCGCGGGCGTGTTCCAAGGCAACCGGCATGAGGCGCGCAGGTTTCGCCGTCCGGGCTGTGTCTTCGGCCAGCAAGACCCGGGCAAGCGTGAGCAGCCGGCGGCCGGAAATGCGCCAGTGCAGGCGGTCACGGCCCCACGAGGAAACCAGCGGTGCACAGTGTTGCCAGCGGTCGAAGGCGTCGGCGACGCCCTGGAGCGTGGTGGCGAGGCCGGCCTCATGGACCAAGCGCCAGTCGCAGGCATACAGCCGGGGCCGAAGCCGGCTGTGCAGCCGCACGAAGCCTCTTTGCCAGCGGGGCACGCATTCGTAGAAGAGCCGGCGGCGGGCTGCTTCCGGGGATAGCTGCAATCGTTGGGCGTAACGTTCGAGGAGGGGGGAGTCCTGCATACGTTGGGGGAGGGTGGGGGTCGGGAGACTGGGTGAAACCAGCTGGAAACCAGATCAGGCCCGGCGACGCGCGCGCCACCAGGTGCCGCCGGCGAACGCCGTCAGCACGAGGCCCGCGGCGTAAGTGGAGGTTTCGGGCACCGCCACATTGTCGAATACGATCGCGCCGATGCCGTTGGACGCGACCGGGCCGGCGCCGACCCGGGAATCCGTGCCGGAAATGACGAACTGATCACCCGGTTGGGCGCCGACGATGTTGAAGAAATACCAGTCCGTATCGAGGTTGGCCTCGAGCATGGCATTGACGAGGGTGCTGTCGCCGGTGCCGCCGACGGTCTGGCGAACCCGGAGCTGCCCCGGCGAAATCCCGATGAAGTCCGTCTCGTCCACCAGCACCCCGATCCGGAAGCTGGACGCCAGGCTGACCGTGATACGGGCAAAGTCCTGTTCCTGGTTCGCGAATGTGCCTACCGCATACCAAATGCCGGTTTTCACGGTGCCGCCGAGCGGATTATCCACCGTGGTGTAGTTCGGGTTGGTGCCGGCGCCGCCGTAAAAGGCGCTCACCAGATTGACGACCGAGGCGTAGGTGGGGTTGCTGAACAGGTCACCGGCGGGACTGCGGGTCAGCAGGTAGCCGGCGCTGCCGTAGACATTGTTGCCGTCTGAATCCAGCGGCTTGAGGATCGACGGCGTGCGCCAGGCGCCGCTGGTGTTCAAGTCGGCCCCGACGTAGGAAATCGAGGCGGCGTGGGTGGTGGTGGCGGCGGTGATCGCCAGCCACATCAGGGTCGTGAGGCGGCAGGGAAGTTGGTTCATGGCAGTAGAGAAACCGGCTCTCTACTGACTGCTACAACGTCTGCCGCCCAAGGTAACAAAGTTCGTGCAAAAATCTTCTGCCGGGGCTCCACCTATTTCGTCGCCGGCTTGGCGCGGGGCGGCCGCTGGCCGACGGGGCCGTAGCCCTTGGCTGCGTCGTCGAGCACCAGCACCCAGTCCTGGCCGAACCCGCCGGTGGGCGCCTTGAACACCTTGTTGCCTTCCCGGTTGAACCGGCCGGCATTGCTGATTCCGCCGCTGGCGGGCGACCACCAGGTGGCGGTTAGCGTCTGGCCGGACAGGCGGCCGAGGTCCACGGCGAGTTCGCCGCCCTGCGGCAGGTAGAACAGGGCGGTGCTGCCGTCGTCCGTGCGCAGGGCGGCGATGAAGTTTGTGCCGCCGGTCTTCGGCTCGAACACCAGCGCGGGGTCGGGAACCGTCCGGTCCCAAGGGCGCGACTCGGTGAGCGCGCGAAGAAATTTCAGCTGCGCGGAACCCGGATAGGCGAGCGCGTTGGTCCAGTGCAGCTGCGCGCCGAGGAAGGGCGGCTTGACCTTGGCCGACAATGGTTCGAGGTCCGGCGCCCAACCCATCCAAACTTCGTTGGCGCCGTAGGTCACGCCGGCGGCGCCGCTGAACACGGACCAATACCAGTTCCGGCGGACATGGTCGGCGGTGAACCGGCCGTTCTTCACGTCGAAGCCGATGGGCATGCCCTCGTAGGCCGGTTCGGCGTTGATCACCGGCTTGGCCGGGGTGCGGGCGGTTTCGGCGAGGACGAGTTCGTGCGCGCCGCCGTCGAGCTGGTGCCCGCTCTGGACCGAGTTGAACGTGAGCCACGGTTCCGCGTGCAGGGTGCGACCCGACGCGCCGGGACCGCGGGGATGATAGGTCATCAGCGGCGTCCGGTCGCCGGTGCCGGCCTTCAGACCGGCGGCGAGGGCGCGCCAGACCTCGACCTGACCATCCGGTTCGCGGTCACCGCCGAGCATCCAGACGACGTTCGGCCGCCGCCGGAAGCGCTCGCCGAGCCAACGTCCGTAGGCCCCGGCGTTGGCGGTGGTGAAGATCGGGCGCGCCGCGAAGAGGGGGCGTTCGTCCGGTGCCACGTAGCTGCC
>JBEISV010000354.1:0-5051 GCA_040375265.1 Verrucomicrobiales bacterium | reverse complement strand
TCACCGCGGCAAGGATCATGGAGAAGATGACGATGGCCAGCAGCAGCTCGATCAGCGTGAAGGCGCCGGAAAACAGCTGGGAACTGGGAGCTGGGAGCTGGGAGCCGCGGGCGAAACCATTCGACGCGACGTGTCCAGTCCGGGCCGAATCGCCGGCGGCCAGGCCGTCGTTCCGGAGCATGAAGTTGGCGGCGCGCCGGTTCATGGCTGGTTGTTGTCCACGAGCGTGCTCAGGCGGACGTCGTAATCCTTGCCCTGGACTTGGTAACGCACCTGCAACGTCAGCAGGCGCAACGAATCCTTGTCCCACGACTGGCTCTGGAGGCTCCACCGGAACTCCCGAGTCCCTTCTTCGACCGTGCCGCTGGTCGCGGACTGCTTCCATTGGCCGGTGACGAGCATTTCGTTGAGCAGCCGGTCCGCCACCCGGGCAGCCACCGACTTCCGTTCGGCCACCTGCCCCGCGAGGCTCGCCACCTGGAGCGCATGCACCGCGACTGGGATCACGATGGCGAGAAACGCCAACGCCGCCAGCGCCTCGGCCAGCGTGAAGCCCGCCTGCCGGCGGCTACCGGCGCACGAACGCGACGTTGTTGGTTTGAATCTCATAGCCGACCCGATTCTGGGACTGGGTGACCCAGACCACGTTCCGTTCCGTTTCCCGGAGACTCCCACCTTCCCGCTCCCGTTCCTTAAACCACAGGCTTTGCGGACTCGCCTCGCTGACAAATCCGTCCGGCTGGAAGCGGATCGTGAAGGCGTTTGCGCCCAGCGATAGGGTTGCGGGCAGGACCTGGCTGGGCGTCGTCGCGGACAGGCCCCGGGCGTCGAGCTGGATCTCCACGTCCGGCTCCAACTGATACGAGACCGCCTTCTCGTCGCGCTGGCCGAAGTTGTATTCCTCGGTGAGCCCGTAGGCGCGCTGGTCGGGGTCGAGCCACAGCAGCATGGGCACGCCTTCCGAGACGGCCCGGCTGCGGGCGTAACGGCTGAGCGCCAAGAATCTGCGGGACTCGGAATCAAGGTTTCTTCCCCGGAAAAAGTTGCTGAGCGAAGGGGCGACGATGGCGATGACCACGATCAGGAGCGTCATCACCAGCAGCAGCTCGATGAGCGTGAACGCCGCGCGGCGGGGCCGATCAGCGCCGGTTCGATGTCCAGTTCGTGATGTCATCGGTGCCGCCCAGTTGGCCGTCCGGCCCCATGGAGGAAACGTCGTAGGACGTCGGGTTGTTTTTGCCCGGGCATTCATAGACGTAGTCGTTGCCCCACGGATCCTTCGGCACTTCCTTGATGTAAGGCCCGCGCCAGTTCTTGGCGTCGCGCGGCGCGGCGACGAGGTCGTTCAGGCCGCTCTTGCCCTTGGGATAGTAGCCGTTGTCCACCTCGAAGGCGTCGAGCACGGTGCCGAACGTGGAGAGCTGCGTCTTCGCGGCGGCCTCGCGGGCCTGCTCGGTGCGGCCGGCAAACTTGGGCACCACGATGGCCGCCAGCACGCCGAGGATGACGAGCACGAGGAGGAGTTCGATCAGCGTGAAGCCGGAACGGCGGCGCGAGGGCCGGTTTTCGGGGGGCGTATTTCGAATGATGATCTTCATGGGAGTCTCTGGATTCGGAAAAGGGTCACTTAATTTGGTCTTGCAGCGAGAAGATGGGCAGCACCATGCCGATGACGATGACACCGACGAGGGCCGCCACGATGAAGAGCATCAGCGGCTCCGCCATCGAGACCGCGGCCTTCAGCTGCCGATCAAGGTCACCCTCGGTGACGTTGGCGATGCGGACGAGTTCCTGGTCCAGGCGTCCGCTTTCCTCGGCGACGGCGATCATTTCCAGCGTCGCCCCGGAAAACAGCGTCCGACAGTCGCCGAGGCTCGGCCCGAGCTGCTTGCCTTCCTTCACGCGTTCGATGGAATTGGACACGGCATCCACCAGGATCTGGTTGCCGATGGAGCGACGCGCGACATTTAGGCCCGCGATCAACGGCACGCCCGCACCGAGCAGCGTTCCCAGCATCCGGCAGAACCGCGACATCGCGAACTGCGCCACCAGATTGCCCACCACCGGCGCCCGGAGAATGCCCCCATCCCATGAGCGTTTTCCCGCCTCAGAGGCGAACCAAGAACGCAGCATGAACAGGCCGATCCCGATGCCAAGGGCGCCCAGTAGGCCGTAGCTGCGCATGAAATCGCTGACGCCGACAATGATGCGGGTGATGAGCGGCAATTGGCCGCCGAAACCCGAGAAGATGAGCTGGAAACGCGGGATGAAGAAGACCAGCAGGAACACCAGCACCGCGATGGCCAGCACCAGGATGATGACCGGATACAGCAGCGCGTTGACGACCTTGGACTTCATCTCGCCCTCGCGGGCTTGGAAATCGGCGATTTGGCTCAGCACCACATCCAGGAAACCGCCGGCCTCCCCCGCCTCGACCATTGCGACATAAACCCGCGGGAAGGTGTCCGGCTGGCGGGACATCGCGTCGGTCAGCGACAGGCCGTCCACGACCGCGTCGTGAACCTGCTTCCACTTCTCGCCCGCGAGCGGGTTCGCCGCCTCCTTGGTCATGATGACCAGCGCACGGCTCAGCGGCACACCGGCGGCCAACAGGCTGGCGAGCAACCGGGTAAAATTCTCGAGGATTCGCGGCGTGATCTTGCCGGGACCGCCGAGGGAAAATCCGGGCGCCGCCTTTGCCGCGGCCTTGTTGTCCTTCGGGGCTTCCTTCGGCCGGGACGGCGCCTTCGCAGGCTTGGGCACGCCGTTTGCCGCGCCGCGTTCGGCGAGCCGGATGGGACGCAGGCCGCGCCCCTCGACCAACTTCAACGCCTCATGGCGACCGCCGGCCTCGATCTCGCCTTCGATGGCGCGACCGTCGGTCTGCAGGGCCTTGTAGGTGAAGAGCGCCATGGGGTCAGTCCTGGCTCACCGCGAGCTCCGAGATCGTTTCGCCAGACGAACGTTCGTCCACCGTGGTCCGGGAAACCTCCTTGGCGGTCGTCACGCTGAGCACTTCCTCGACCGTGGTGATGCCCTGGCGCACGAGCCGCCAGCCGTCTTCCGCCAGCGTCCTCATGCCGTCCTTGCGGGCGGCGTCGCGAATGGCGTCGGTTGAGGCGCTGTTCAGGATCAGTTGGCGGATCTCGTTGCTGGAGTCCATCCACTCGTAGATCGCGTGGCGGCCGTGAAAGCCGGTATTCCGACATTCGCGGCAGCCGACGGCGCGATAGGTGACATGGTCGGCCGGAATGCCAAGCTTCACCTTGAACACCTGGGCCGTGGGCGACGTGTCGGGTTGCTTGCAGTGCTTGCAGAGGACGCGGACGAGACGTTGAGCGAGGACTGCTTCGAGGGATGACGCCACCAAGTAGGGCTCGACCCCCATGTCCACCAACCGGGTGCAGGCGCCGGCCGCGTCGTTGGTGTGCAGCGTAGAGAAAACCAAGTGGCCGGTCAGCGAGGCTTGCACGGCGATCTGGGCCGTTTCGGCGTCGCGGATTTCGCCGATCAGCACCACGTCGGGATCGTGACGCAGGATCGAGCGCAAGCCGCGGGCGAAGGTCAGGCCGGACTTCTCGTTCACCTGGATCTGGTTAACGCCGCGGAGCTGATACTCGATCGGGTCCTCGATGGTGATGATCTTGCGCTCGGTGTCGTTGATGGCGGCGAGCGCAGTGTAGAGCGTTGAAGTCTTGCCGGAGCCAGTCGGGCCGGTGACCAGGATGATTCCGTGCGGCAGTTGGAGGACCTGGTTGAAGCAGTTCAACTCGCGCGCTGCCATGCCGAGGTCCTTCATGCCCCGGAGGGTCGAATTTTGCCGCAAGAGACGCATGACGACCGCCTCGCCGTGCAGCATCGGGATGATCGAGACGCGGATGTCCACCTCGGCATCCTCGATGCGGACCTTGATGCGGCCGTCCTGCGGCAGGCGCTTCTCGGCGATGTTGAGGTGACTGAGGATTTTGACGCGGGAAACGATGGCCGGCTGGAAACGCTTGATCTGCGCCGGCACGGGAACTTCCTGCAACACGCCGTCAATGCGGTAACGAATGCGGAGTTCGTCCTCGAAGGGTTCCAAGTGGATGTCGGACGCCCGCAGTTCGATGGCGTCCTTCAGGAACTGGTTGACGAACCGGATGATGGACGCGTCCTCGGCGGCGGAATCGAGATCGCCATCTTCGTCGGCGCCTTCATCGACAACCTGGAAGCCGCCCTCCTCGACCAGCGTGTCCAGCGTGTCTGCGCCGACGCCCAGGCGCTTCTTCATCTCGCGCTGGATCGCCTCGCGGGGCGCCAACACCGGCTGCAATCGCAGGCCGGTAATGGTCTTGAGCACGTCCAGCCCCTGGGTCGCGAACAACCGGCTGGTCGCCACCTCTACGCAGCCATTCTGGCGGCGAAGCGGGAGCAGTTCCTCCTTCAGCAGGATACGCGCCGGGAACAGCGACAGCACCTGCTTGTCCGGATCCACATCCTCCAAGGCGGAGAACGGGACCTCGTATTCGGTCGCCAGCCAGCGCAGGACGTCCGCTTCGGTCTCGCCGGCCGGGCCGCCCGGAAGCGCGGTGGCCAGGGAACGAGCGTCGGCGGCCGACAGTTGCCTGTCGGCCACCATGCGTTCGATCAGTTGTCCGAGTGAGCCGGCTTCTGCCATGCGCGGGATGCGGTAAGTCGAAACGAAGGGGCGGAACGTCCTACTTGAGATAGCCGGCCAGCACCGCGGCGGCTTCCTGCTTGGCGGTCAATACCTGGCGCAGGTCTTCCTGGGCCTTGGTGAGTTTGGCTTCCTTCTCCTTCTGCGACTCGCGGTATTTGGCGAGCTTGGCCTTGACGTCATCGGCCGACGCATTGTTGTCGATGGCTGCCTTCAGTGCCGTGGCCTCGGGACTGGGTTCGCCGCCAAAACCGCCCCGGCCACCACCACCGCCTCCGGGACCACCAGGACCGCCCCGGCCGCCACCGAACATGCCCATGCCGCCGCCCATTTCACGGCGGGCGGTGCTGACCTTCTCGATGCGCTCCGAGATGATCTTCCACTCGGCGTCATC
>JBEISV010000064.1:0-15440 GCA_040375265.1 Verrucomicrobiales bacterium | reverse complement strand
TCGCTGCGGTGTCCCAGCCAATGCTCGGCCAGCAGCAGGTGGCCGGTGGAGGAGATGGGCAGGAACTCGGTGATCCCCTCAATGGCCCCCAGCAGCACAACGGCAATCCAGTCTGACATGCGCGCGATGAACCTGATTTGCCACCGGTCCAGCAAGCCCAATCCGGTTGGGCGATGCCCCACGAAAGGCTCTCCTGTCCGCCTTTCGGCCGGTGAAAGCCAGATTTCCGCTAAAGCTCCCGTGAAGATTGCCGATGGATAAATTAGAAGAACACCTTGACGGAACGGGCCCGGCCCGTATTTTCCGCCCGCTCTTTGGAACGCAGGACTAAACAATTTCGGGTGCTGGCGAGCAGTCGCTGACACCCAACCAATTTCCCATCCGAATTTGTTCACCGGTTGGGAATCTCTACATAGTCCTACTGAACTGTTTCTGAAAATTCCCCCGGGCGGTAGTTCACCCTCTGAACGCCGCCCGGGTTTATTTTTTCCAGGGGCGGATTCCCGTCGCCCGATTGGGGCTGCCCTCAAGTTTCCGGTGGCAATGGTCGAATACTGCCCGAGTGAAATTGGAAACTTTCCCAACATGAGCTTTCCTCCGCGCCGCATGGCAGACCGACCTGATACCCACCAGAAGGCGCTCCAGATCAACCTCGACCCGGGCAAATACGGCGTGTTCGCCGAGATCGGCGCCGGCCAGGAAGTTGCCCGTTGGTTTTTCCGGGTCGGCGGCGCGGCCGGGACCATTGCCAAAAGCATTTCCGCTTACGACATGACCGTGAGCGACGCCATCTACGGTCCCAGCGATCGTTACGTCGGCAAGAATCGGCTCATCTCCATGCTGACCCACGAGCACAAGTTGCTCGTCGAACGCCTGGCCGCCCAACGTGGCGCCAGCACCCGTTTCTTCGTCTTCGCCGACACGGTTACCGCCAAGAGTTTTGTCCGGCGGGACGAAACCCACGGTTGGATGGGCATTCGTTTCCAGGCCGAGCCGGGCGGTCCGCCCAATGACATCCTGATGCACGTCCGCATGGCGGACCGGGAGAATTTCCAGCAGGCCGAAGCGCTGGGAATCCTGGGCGTGAACCTCATCCACGCCGCGCTTTACGACACGCCAAACGTGCACCGCATCGTCGAGGCGCTGCTGGACCAGTTGTCCATTGAACGAATCGAGGTGGACGTGATCGACTTCGAGGGGCCGGCCTTCCAGGGCGTGGACAACCGCTTGGTTTCGCTCCAGTTGGTGGAACGCGGTCTGACCAACGCGGCGATGTTCACACCCGACGGGAAAATCGTCCAACCCGCCGAGCTCATCTACAAACGCCCGGTGCTCATCCAGCGCGGCAGCTTCCGGCCGCCCACCAAGGTGTCGGTGGACATGATCCGTTACGCCCAGGCGCAGTTTGTGCAGGAGCCCGACGTCGAGGGGAAGGACGTGCGGGTCGTTCTCGAGATGACGCTCAAGAACCTCAACGTCGAGGGCAAGATCAACCACCGGGACTTCCTGGACCGGGCCGATTTGCTGGCCACGCTGGGCCATCCGGTGATGATCTCCAACTACGGCGAGTTTTTCCGGCTCGCCTCGTATTTCTTCCGCTACACCAAGATGCCGATTGGGATCGTCATGGGCGTTCCGACCCTCCGCGAGCTGTTTGACGAGAAGTATTACGCCGAGCTCGACGGCGGCATCCTGGAGTCGTTCGGCCGGATGTTCAAAAACGCGCTCAAGCTCTACGCCTACCCGCTGCGCGATCCCAAGTCGGGTTCCATCATCACCGTCGGGAATCTCCGCGTCGCGCCCCACCTCCAGCACCTCTACGACTACCTGTTCGAGAACCACTTCATCCAACCCATCCGGGACGTGAACGAGGCAAACATGGACATCTTCTCGCGCGAGGTGCTGGCGCAGATCCAGTCCAACACGCCCGGCTGGGAAAATAGCGTGCCGGTCCAGGTCGCCGAGATGATCAAACAACGGCAATTGCTCGGCTACCCAGGGTAAGTCCCGGGTGGTGCCTACTTGGCGCTGTCCCAAGCCAGCTTGGCGGCAAGCGCCAACACCATGGACAGGAAGATCGGCCGGATAAGGCGCGATCCGCCCTTCACCGCGGCTTTGGCGCCCAATCGGCCCCCCAGCATCTGTCCCGCCGCCATGGTCAGGCCGAGGCCGAAGCGGACGTGGCCTGCCGCAAGGAAGACCGCGAGCGAAGCCAGGTTGCTGGTGAGGTTCATCGCCTTCGTGTAAGCGGTCGCCGCCAGCAAATCGAGGCCGAGGAGCAGGAGGCACGCGACCGTCCAGAATGTGCCCGTGCCCGGTCCGAAGAATCCGTCGTAGAAGCCGATAAGCAGACCGAACAGCAAGGCAAAGGCGGGGCGCGGAATCCGCGACGGCCGGGCTTCCCGCCCGAGATCCGGCTTGAGCCACGTGTAGATCGCGATGCCGGCCAGCAGGATCGGGATCACCGGTCGCAGGAGATCCGGTTTAATCTGGGTAACCATCGCCGCCCCGGCGACGGCGCCTACCAGAGTGGCCAGGACGCCGGCGCGAAGTTCCACCCATTTCAGCAACCCGTGACGCGCGTAGTGCCAGGTCGCCACCGAAGTGCCGCACGCCGATTGGAATTTGTTCGTGCCGAGCGCGTCCTTCGGATCCATGCCCGTGGCCAGCAGCGCGGGCACGGTGAGCAGGCCGCCCCCGCCGGCGATCGCGTCGACGAAGCCGGCCACCAGGCCGGTCGCGAACAGGGCAGGATACCACCACCAGGCGAGCTCGGTCACGGCGCGAAGCGTGCGGCCAGGCAGCCGGGAGTTCGAGCCCGAACGCGTCGGCGCGGTTGCCCGTTGTTCGTTCCGGCCGGATTTGCTTTGCTGCTGCGCATGTTGTCGTCCGTTCGCAGTGCCGCCGTTGTTGTGCTTGGGTTGTTCGCCGGGTCCCTCGCGGCCCAGGAACAGCCGCGGGCTGAGGAATACAAACTGGGCCCCGATTCGGAGCGGAAGCCCGACGTGCCCAAGGGCTTGGTGCTCAAGCAGGCCTTCAATGCCGGGCCGAACAGCGTTTTTCCGGGCACCGAGCGTGACTACTGGGTTTACGTGCCGGAGCAATATGACGGTTCGAAGCCGGCCGCGCTGATGGTGTTTCAGGACGGCGGTGGCTATGTCGGTGAGGGTGGTCAGTGGCGCGTGCCGGTCGTCTTCGACAACCTGATCGCGAAGGGTGAGATGCCGGTGACGATCGGCGTCTTCATCAATCCCGGCGTCCTGCCTTCCAGCAACGGCACCAACGCCCTGCCGCGCTACAACCGCAGCTATGAATACGACGGACTCGGTGACCGCTACGCGCGTTTCCTGATCAACGAACTGCTGCCCGAGATCCAGAAATCCTACCTGATTACCCCCGATCCCGAGGGCCACGCCATTGCCGGTGCCAGCAGCGGCGCGATTGCGGCCTTCACCGCGGCGTGGGAGCGGCCCGACTATTTCCGCCGGGTCTTCTCGACCATCGGCACCTACGTCGGCCTGCGCGGCGGCAACGATTATCCGACGTTGGTCCGCAAGTTTGAGCCGAAGCCGCTGCGGGTGTTCCTGCAGGACGGTTTCAACGACCAGAACATTTACGGCGGCAATTGGTGGATTGCGAACCAGGACATGTTCAGCGCGCTCCAGTTCGCCGGCTACGAGGTCGAGAAGGTCTGGGGCATGGGTGGCCACGACGGCAAGCAGGGCGGCGCCATTTTCCCCGATGCCATGCGCTGGCTCTGGAAGGGCTATCCGGGCGTGGCGATCCAGCGGGGCAACGGCGAGAAGCACCTCGCCGCCCAACTGGTCGCCGGCGACTGGGAACTCGTCGGCCGTGGTTACCAACTGCCGGCCGGGCTGTGCGCCAATGAAAAGGGCGAAGTCTTCTTCACCGACGCGCCGGAGAATCGCATCTACCGCATCGGGCTCGACGGCTCGGTGAAGTTGCTGCGTTCGGATACCAGCGGCGCGGCCGCCATGGTCTTGGCGCCGGATGGGGCGCTGATCGCCACCCAACCCGGCGCGAAACGGCTCGTCGCGCTCGAAGGGGAGAACGGCGAGAAGTTCATTACTACCGAAGTGTCGGCGAAGGAACTGACCGTGTCCCACCAGGGCATCACCTACTTCACCGAACCTCGAACCCGTTCCGTGAAGTCCCTGGGCAAGGCCGGCAAGGTGACCACGCTCGACACGGGCATTGAGTTTCCCGCGGCCGTCTGCCTCTCCCCGGACCAGACCCTGCTTTACGTCAGCGACCTGCTGGGCCAATTCGTTTACAGCTTCCAGATCCAAGCCGATGGTTCGCTCGCCTACAAGCAGCCCTACTACCACTTGCACCTGCCCGACGATCCGCGCGGCGCCGGTGCGGACGGCATGTGCGTAGACACGGACGGCCGCCTCTACGTGGCGACGGAGCTGGGAGTGCAATTCTGCGACCAAGCTGGCCGCGTGAACGGCATCCTGGGCAAACCTGAGCCGGGCGCTTGGGCCAGCGACGTCTGCTTTGGCGGCAACGCCGGCGATGAACTGTTCCTCGCCGCCGGTGACAAGGTTTGGAAACGCCGGCTCAAGGCCAAGGGGGCCCAGCCCTACGCCGCCCCCATTCGGCCCGCCGCCCCCCGCTTATGAATTCCAGTTCTTCGATGCCGGCCTACGACGCCTTTGTCCGGGTCGTTGGGGAGCAAACTGGCCGGATCGCCACCAGCCAACGGGCGGCCATCGAACTCGCCGGCCAGTGGTTGGCTGAAGCGTTGGCCCGCCGCCGTTTCCTTTTCGCCTTCGGCACCGGCCATTCCCACATGATTGCCGAGGAAATCTTTTATCGCGCCGGTGGTTTGGTCCGCGCCATCCCGATCCTGGAGGAACCCCTGATGCTCCATGAGCATGCCGTGGACAGCTCTTGGAAGGAGCGGGAAGCCGGATATGCGGAGCGCATCCTGGCCCGTTATCCGGTCGCGGCGGGCGACGTGGTGGTCATCGCTTCCAACGGCGGGCGCAACGCGGTGCCAATCGAACTCGCGCTGGGCGCCCAGGCCCGCGGCGCAAAAACCGTCGCAATCACCAACCGGGAACAGACGATGGCATGGCCTTCCCGTCATCCCAGTGGCCAGCGGCTCGCCGACGTCGCCGACGTGGTGATCGACAACTGCGGAATCAACGGCGACGCGGCCCTGCAAATTGCCGGCCTGCCGACCGCGGTGGGCTCGACCTCGTCCCTCACCGGAATCTTCATCATCAACCTCATCATCCTGGCGGCGATGGAGCGGGCGGCATTGGCGGGCAGTCCGCCGGAAGTTTTCGTCAGCAGCAATACCAGCGGCGATGAGCACAATGCCCGCCTGATTGCCGAAATGCGGGGCTTTAATCCCCATCTTTGAGCGTCGCGGGCGGGCAAATCCGGCGCCAGTGGAGCCCATTATTTCGAGCCAAATGAAATAAGGGCTTGCAGCGAACGCGGAACGCCGTTACTTACGCCGCTCCTTTTAGACGTAAGGCAGAATATGTCCCGCATTTGTCCGATCTCAGGTAAGCGCCCCGTGCGCGGCCGTCACATTTGGCGTTCCGGTAAAGCCAAGAAAAAAGGTGGTATCGGCACGCACGTGACCGCCAAAACCAAGCGCTGGTTCTATCCGAACCTCCAGCGCGTCAAGGTGCTGCTGCCGAGCGGCCAAGTGAAGACCATCCGGGTGGCCGTCAGCGTCATCAAGAAGGGTCTCATCACCAAGGCTCCCAAGCGCACTTGGAAGAAGGCCGACGCTAAGACGGCGAAGGCGGCTTAAGCAGGTTCGAGCCAAGCTTTGAAGACGGCGCCTCATTACGAGGCGCCGTTTTTGTTGGTGACCAATCCGTTTGCACCCAATGGCAGAGCCTGCTGTTACCGCCGGAATTGCCGCTGCGCCCGGGCTCAGTTGCGCGGTGGCCGTTGGGCTTGGAGCCGCATGCGAATTAGGTTTAGGCGCCGGACGACGCGACGCGGAGAGTTGGCAAATTTCATTCGCCCGCGCCGCCTGTGCCGCCACATTGCCAGCCATGCACTACGCTCCAACCTGGAACGCCTCCGGCCTTTGGCTGGTTTCCCGTCTTGTCGCCATCGGCGCCGCGACCGCGGTTGCCCAAGCCGCCTCCTTGGGCGTCCTTAACCCTTCCTTCGAATCACCGACCGTGCCCAACGGGTTTCCGGCGATCACCCTCATCGACTCCTGGCAGAAGACTCCCGATCCCGGATTTCCTCCCGGACAATGGGACCAATTGTCCGGCCTGTTCGAGAACGCCGCGGTGGGGCAGCCGCGGCACATTGGGAATGCCGACGGCAACCAGGTGGCATTCCTCTTTGCGGTCCAGGGCGTGGGCATTTCCCAGCAACTCGGGGACACGTTTGCCGCCGGGGTTTCCTATGAGCTCAGCCTCGGAATCCGCGGTGGCGGCGCCCTCACTCCGGGCACCACATTCCAGATCGGGCTGTTTTATCTGGACGGGTCCACGCCGGTGACCTTGGGTTCGACCACGGTCACGGCCACGGCGGAGTTCGCCACGACGACCCAGCTGATTGAAGTATCTGCCACGACCGGGGCGGTGGCTCCGGGGGCCCCGGCGGTCGGCAAGAACATCGGGGTTCAATTGTTGGCAGCTTCCAACAACGGCGCCGCCGGGATCGCCTACTGGGAGATCGACAAGGTGGCCGTCACGGCGGTTCCTGAGCCCGAAACCTACGCCTTGGCCTTCGGCGGCGCCCTGCTGGGCGTTGCGGGGTGGCGCCGCTGGCAGCGGTCGCGGTAAGCGATCGCGCTCCTCCGTTAAACCGTCGGGCAATTCAATTGCGTGCACAGGTTGAGGAACACAATTGGCGCGGCGGCGTTGGCCGTGCTGGGTTCGGGCGCGGCTTTGGGCCAGGAAATCATCGTGCCGAACGGCTCATTTGAGCGGCCGGCCACCTTCTTCGTCAGCACTCTGGTCGATGATTGGCAGGAAACCCCCAGGCCCGATTGGTTCCAAGAAGGCGGCGGTTTCACTTGGGATCAACTGACCGGCGTGTTTCACAACACCCCGCCGGGAGCCAGCGATCACATCGACAACTGCGACGGAGACCAAGCGCTTTACCTGTTTGCAGTTCCTGCGGTGGGCTTGTTTCAGGACTTTGACTCGGTGGATTGGGACGATCGGGTGCCAAGCCATGCGTTCGACGCTCGGTTTGAAGCGGGCAAGTCCTACCAGCTGAGTTTTGGCCTCGTGGCCGGCGGCGGTAACATGCTCGAAGGGGTTAGCTTGGAGACGGCGCTGTATTTCCGGAACGAGCAGGGGCAGGAAATTCCCGTGGCGGCTACGAATGTCGTCTATTCGAAGGCGGAGTTTCCAACCAAGACCCGCCTTTCAGAGATTGTCCTGCGCACCCCCGTCGTCGCCTCGAACGACGCCTGGGAGGGCCGACATATCGGCGTGCGATTCCTCTCCACGGTCAGCGCCGAACTGCAGGGTGGCTACTGGGACCTCGACCATGTCCGCCTGACGGCCGTGGGTGCGCCCCCCCTCCGGCTCTCGGTGGCCCCGGTGGCCGACGGACTCCGCGTGACTTGGCCGACCGAGCCGGGAACGAGTTATCAACTCCGCCGATCCGCCGACCTGAAAGACTGGCTGCCGCTTGGGGAACCGATCCCGGGCACCGGTTCGGAAGCGGAGCGAGTCGTGCCCGCCGCGCAGGGCGCGGAATTTTTCACCCTCGTGGCGGTGCCGGCAGGTTAGGCGCGTTCCGCCCTTGTGCCTGACGTGCCACCGGGAAGATTCCTGCCCATGAACCGCCGCCGGCATCGCCTAGGCTTCACGCTGATCGAGCTGCTTGTGGTGCTGACCATCATCGCGCTGTTGGCGGCCCTGCTGCTCCCTGCCTTGGGCTCGGCCCAGCAAGCCGGACGAAAGGCGGCCTGCCTGTCCAACCTCCGGCAAATGGGAATCGCGATCCACGGATACGCGGGTGATTTTGAGGGCCGAATTCCGTATGGGCCCAAGGCGCCACCGTTCACCAGTCCGGCCAGCTTTTATCCATCGACCGGCGCACCGACGAGCCTGCTTTCCCTCCAGGGCGGGGCGCCCGTGGGGCAGGGGTTGTTACTGGCCCATCACCTGGCGACCCAGCCCCGGGTGCTTTTCTGCCCTGCCAATGACCAGCTTGTGGATGCCCAGACCGAATTGTCGCGCGTCGGGCGGTTCCAGGCCCAGGGAAGCTACTACTATCGGCATGGGGGCAACACCCAGCTGTTTGACGATCCGGCGACACCCCTGCGGGCCCCGAGGTTGGACGACTTGGGCACGAACCGCCTGGGCTCGTTGGTGCGGGCTTTGGCCATGGACTCCCAGTTCCTTTGCCCGCCTGATTTGAAATCGTTCAACGTCCGCCCCCGCACCCATCACCGCCAGAAGTTGGCGAACCTGCTGTTTGGCGACGGCCACGTCGCCAGCCGGAAGAACGCGTCCGGCCGCTTCACGGTGGACCTGCGGCAATACGACGAGCTGCGTCTTGGGTTCGACCGGATTTTGCGGGCCTTGGAACGGGCCGACGACGAACCGTAGCCTGTCTCAGGGCCTCCGTCGGGCGAGCCAAGCCGCCAGTTCCGCCCGATCCCACACGCCATCGCCGTTCGAGTCGGCCGGCGCAACCGGGGCGTCCGCTCCAAGCCAAAGCCGTAGTTCCACCGCGTTGAGTTTGCCGTCTCCATTTAGGTCCCGGCGCTCCATCACAGCTTCGGCCGTCTCCGGCTCCACCGGTTCCTCGGATGGTGGTGGCGCCGTCGCTGTGGGCCGCGGCCGGACTTGGGCGGTGAGTTCGGTGAACAGGCTGTCGGGGTAAGCCGACCGCAAGCGGGACAGGAAGCCGTCCATGCGGTCCGGCTGGTTCAAGCCGAGGGAATCGTGGGCGAAGGCGAGCAGGAACAGGGACTCGGCGTCCGATCCCGGGGCCGGCGTGCCGTCCGGCGCCAGCAGTTCGACCACCTTGGCGGGGTCGCCGGCGAAGAAGGCATAGACGGCCCGTTCCTTAGCGCCGAGCGCGGCCAGTCGCTGACCAAGTTCCTCCGGGGTGATAGTTTCGTGCGTCCACCGGCCTTGGGGTTGCGAAATCAAGGGTAGCTTGTCCACGGCGACAAGCACGGGCACCCCCGCGCCCGCGGCATCATCCATACCGACCCAGAGGTGCCGGGTATCTGCCGCCAGGCTGCGGACCGGCAAGCCCAGCGGGAACCAGCCGACCCAGCGGCGGGATGGCCGGTGATACAACAGGATCCGGCTGCGCTGCGGGCCGATGAAATCCGCGCAGGCGACCCAGAGCCACGTCTGATCCCGCAGCAGGGCGGTCACCGGTCCCGGGAGCCGGCTGGTGGGTTGCACCCAGTTCGCGAGCGGCCGGCCTTCGCCCACGGCGCGGGCTCGGCGAGCCCGGTCCCGCATGCGTTCGCGGACGCCATTCATGACCCGATCCTGGGCTTGCCGATACGCCGCGGCCGTCAATTGGAAGCCGGGCGCGGCCTTGACCCCCAAGCCGCCGGGGACCTTGAGCGGCATCGGGGCGAAACGGTTCTCCATCTGACCGGTCTCGGAATCGAGCCAATGCAGTCCGGCGTCGGTGCCGATCCAGAAGCCGCCCTCGCCGTCACTTTCCGCGCACTGCACGCGGGGCGGGGAAAGCTGGGGCGAACCACGGTCCAGTTCCGCCGCGACCGGGAGCCATTGGGGTCCGAGCGTGTTGCGGAGGACCAGGTTGGTGCCGGCCCCCGCGAGGACCCAATGCTTGGAGGCGGCGAATACACTCCAAGGTTCCGCCGCTGTCCGATTGGAGGCGGGAGCGGGTCCCGTCGCGCGGGAAAAGTTGGTCGCCGTTGCCGACAGCGTGAACAGGCCGCCATTCCGGGACAGGGTCGCCAAGCCGCCGTCCAGGAGTTCGAGGCCGACGAAGTTCGTGGCGACCAATCCCTGCGGTTGACCGAAACCCCGGATGGTCAACGCGGTCGCGTCGATGGCGGCCACGCCGCCATCTACCGCCAGCCAGATCTGCCCGGCCTGGCCCACCAAGCCCGTCACCGTTTCATTGGTGATCGCGCCGGGAAAGGCTTCGAGCCGATTTACCTCGGGTGAAAACGCCCACAGGCGACCCGAGCCGGCCTCTAGATTGGCATCGGCGCGCGGCCGCACTGCAAGCCAAAGCCGGGGCCCGGCGAAGGCCAGGTGCTCCACGGATCGGACCGGAACGTCGCGGGGGAACCACGCCGGCAGCAAGCGCGGGGCAGGGAACTGGGGAATCCACTCCAGCGATCGCAGGGCAAAGGCGTCGGCCGGCGGCGCGTCGGTGGACTTCGCGGGCGCGGACCAACCCGGCAAGGACAAGCCAAGGACGGTCAGGGCGCACAACAGCCGGCGAAGTTTCACGTCCGGCAACGATGCTGAGCTACTGCGCCAAACGCAAACCCACTCCGGTGTCCACTGCCTTGTCGCGACCGAGATTAATCCCGATTCGGGCGTGGAATCTGCCGGGCAAACGGGGCGAATTGCACACCGGGCCTTGCCTGTCGGCGTCCGCCCCCTAGTTTGCCGCCGTGGAAATCACCGTGGACACGTTTGCGCCAGAAATGGCCGCGGCGCTCAGAAATTATGAGCGTCACATCGTGTGCCTCGAAAAGTTGCCGGAGGACTGCGAATGCTCGCTCCAGTCGCTCATGAGCAAGGCCATCAATGCCTACCTCAATCGGGCCCCCGAGATGCGCCACGGCATCGCCCTCGACCGCCACGTCACCATCATCCTGAGCCAGACCGACGGCCCGCGCCCGCTCTGCGGCATCTACTTCAACCTGCACACGCCGTATTCCAAGAAGTGCGTGGCGAAGACTGAAGAGCGCCAGAAGGCCTGAGCCGCCGGGTTCAGGCGTTGCTTCTGCCGTCATTCCGCATGCAAACCCCGTCGAGCCCCGCCGAGCTTTCCCGGATGGCCCAGGGCATTTCCGCCCAAGTCACGCAAATGCATCCGCTGACCGGGGCGATTCCAGACGCCGCCGCCAAAGGGGAAGTGCTCAAGGCCTTGTTCGAGATCACGAAGCAGGTCGAAGTGATCAAGAAGCACCTGCTCAAGCTGCAGAAACGCGACGACTCAACGGCGATCTGACGTCAACCGACCGAGCGCGCTGACCGCGAACACCTGAGGATAAAGCCGCTCGAAATACCAGAGCCGCGCGAAGTAGAGCCCGATGGGCGAGGGTTCCCGCCAACGCCCCGACTCCACCGCTGCTGCCAGCCAGGCGGCCCCGCCTTCCACGGCGGTGGTGGCCTTCGGATCGTCGGCCAAGGCCTCCACGGCCAACGCGGTTTCCTCGACCGTTGAAGCGGTTCCCAACGCGCCGCCCCACCCGCCATCCGGATTCTGGTTTCTGCGCAGGAAATCGCAACCCCGTGAGCGCAGGCGGTCGAGCGTTGGAATCGAGTCCAACCCCAGCAGCACCTGGGCGGTCCCATAGACCGGGTTCTCCTGTAGCGGGGCGGCTTCATTTCCAAACCACAGCGGCAGCCACGCTCCGTCGCTCCGCTGACTGGTTGCAAGGTAGGTGTTGCCGCGTCGGATGGCCGCCTCGGTGCGATTGGCGAGTTCCGCGGGGAGATCGGATAACCAGACCCGCCAAGCCCGCTGGGCGTGGGCGGTGAGTTCCGGCGTGCTGCGATCGAAGGGCAGGGCGCCCCAGCCGCGGCAGAAGGTGGGGATGCCGCCGTCGCGATTCTGCAAGCCTAGCAGCCAGTTCACGCCGGCGGCGGCCGACGCGACCGTGGCGCGATCGGGATCACCGAGGCAACGCAACGCTAGGAGCGCGCCGGCCGTGTCGTCGGCGTCGGGCACGCCGCCAGGCAGATCGGTCCACGCCCAACCGCCTGGGGCGGCGCCGGTGTAGGGATGCTCCCCGCGATACTGTTGGCCCAGCAACCACCCGCGGAGTGTGCTGCGTTGGCTTTCGTTCAGGAACTCCTCCAGGCGAACGGCGCCGTCCGCGCTCCGCTGGCTCAGTGCCTTGACCGACAACGTGGTCACCCAAGTCGCCAGATTCGTGTCGATTGGCCAACTGCCATCGGGCCGGACCGACTGCCGCAGGAACTCGGTTCCTCGTCGGGCGACCACATGATCCGCGCGCCCCATGCCCGCCAAGCTCATGGTCACGAAACTGGTCAGGGGCGTCGCTTCAAGGAAACCGCCGTTGGCCGGCTGCAACGTGGTCAGCACATCCAGCGTGTGGTCCCGGGCGAGCGAACGCAGCGGGTTGAAGCGGCCTGACCGCTGGTGAATGACCTGTCCGATCGCAATCAGCGCCGGCAGCGCGTAGCTGACCACCGGCAATCGAAGCGCGCCGTAGAATCCGCGCGGCAACGTCGCCAACTCGAACGGCAGCGGCCGCACCCGTTGCCAGCCGTCCGGTCCCAGCCGTCCGCCGAGCGCGAGCATCATCGTGATCGGCACGCTGAAGGTGCGGTCCTTGCCGTAGAGCGCCTCGATGGCGGGCACCAACTGGTCGAACGAACCTGCCTTGGCCTCGATGAACCCAACGGCCCGGCCCACGACCGTTGGAAAATCCGCGTCCGCCTGCGCCGCTCCAAATGCAGCCCACACCAACGCGGTCGTGCTGAGATTGCTGCGGCTCCGCACCGTGTCCCCCCAGCCGCCATCGGCATTGGCATTCGCGGCCAGCCACTGTAACCCGCCTTGGATGAGCCCCGCATGAGCAACGCGATCCACGGTGGCCAAGGCAGTGATTGCGGTCGCCGTCGAAAGCGCGCTGCTGCTGAGTTCTCCGACCCAGTGACCGTTCGGATCCAACTCGGCGAGCAACGCCTGCGTGGCGGTGCGATGGGCGGCTTCGAGGCGCTGGCGCAGGGCGGCGTTCACAGGCTCAGGTGCCCCAGCGCGAGCAGGCCGTAGAACGTGTATTCGGCGTCGAGATGGTCGTCCGCCCAGTGGCCGTGGAAGCCGCCCTCCGCCGACCATAGCGTGTCGAGGAAATCGAGGCAGCGCTCATGCACCGTGCTGGGAATGCGCCGTTCCAGGCAGGCCAAGGCGTGCAGCGCGGTGGCCGTGGAAAGCAGGTCCGGCAACGGCGCGCCCGGCACCGCCAGAAAGCCGCCGCCTGGATGCTGCTGCGCGAACAGCCAGTCGCCGACGGCCTGATTGACCGGGAAACCGAGATGCCGGATGAGCGTAATCGCTCCGGCCGTCGCATTGAGCGAGCCGGTTGGCAACCCAGGCGCGTTGCTCCAGGCGCCGTCCGGGGTCTCCAAGCGCTTGAGGCTGCGCACGAGATCGAGCACGTGAGGCGGCGTGCGACCGAGGTCCTGGTAGGCGCCCAACGCCACAAAGGCGCCGTAAGCCGTGCCGTGGGCTAGCTTGGGATCGCCTTCGTAACCGCCGTCGGGCTTGCGATAGCTTTCGATGCGAGTGAGTAGCGCCTCTGGCAACGACGCCGGCATGCGTTCCACGCCCAGCGCGGCCCAGCAGCGGGCCAGCGCGCCGAGGTGGACAAAGTCGAGTCCCGCGCCGTCGCCGTGCGTGGCGAGCCAGGCCTGCGTGCGGTCCGCCGGCACCGGCACATCCAGCGCCTGTGCGCCGGCGAGGGCGAAGATAGTGTAATAGAGGTCGGGCTTACCCGCGCGATCCCCGGCCGCGCCGTCGGCATTGAACTGCCGACGGTAGAAGTCGCGGACCAGGTCCGTCGAATCGCCCAGTAGCCGCGGCGCGAGCCGGGCGACCTGGAGGAGTTGGAGACGCAGGCTCACGCCACCGCCACCGGCGCCACTTCCACGAGCCGTTGCTCGGCATTCTTCTGCTCCTGCTCCTTGCACCAGCCCTTGATCTCGACGTCGTTGAAGATCTTGCCGACGACGCGGCGGAGCAGGCCCTTGAGGCTGGGATGTTCCAGCGCGGCCAGCGAGCGAATGGCTTCCTCCTTGTAGCTTTCCAGCAGGAGTTCACAGCGCTCGTCGGCCTTCAGCTCGCGGTAAAGCGCCTCGATTTCCTTCGAGTCGGGCTTCACTTCGCGACGCCACAGCCGGTCGAGGAAGTCGCGGCGTTCGCCGGCGGCCCGTTCGCGGGCGATAGCGAGCAGCAGGCTGGGACGCAGGCCGGCGATGTCGTCCGTCTCGCCGCCTTCGCCGAGGTCGCTCAGGTCGTCGCGGATCTGGTAGGCGATGCCCAGCGCGCGGCTATAGGCGCCGAGCACGTCGTCGCACTCGTCATGGCGGCCGGCGTAGATGGCGCCCACGCGTAAGGCCACCTCGAAGGCGGGCGCGGTCTTCTGGCGGAAGATGTCCACGACCTGCAACGGCGTGAGCACGCCGGGATTGCGGGTCCAGATGAGTTCGGCGCCCTGGCCGCGGCACAGCTCGCGTTGGCCCTCGGCGGCGACACGCAGCATCTCCGCCTTGGCTTCCGGGCTGGCCTTGCAGGCGGCCAGCAGGCGGTAGCCCTCGCCGATCAGCAGGTCGCCGACGTTCAACGCGATGGCCACGCCGTATTCTTCATGCAGGGTCTTCTCGCCGTAGCGTTGGGCGTCGTTGTCCTCGATGTCGTCGTGGATCAGCGAGGCCTTGTGGAAGCACTCGACGGCCACAGCGACCTTTCGAAGGTCGTCCGGCAGTTCGGCGTCGGGTTTTCCGCTGAGGGCCTGGTAGGCGGAGACGGTGAGGAAGGGCCGCCAGCGTTTGCCGGCGCGCATGAGCCAGTCGCGGGCGATGAGCTCGGATTCGCCCTGGGCGGGGCCCATGATCAGCTCAAGCGAAGCCGGCGTGAACCAGAAGTCCACCTCGTCGCGCAACTGGCCGAGGTCCAACCGGCGCGTGCGGTCGTCGGCCGTGAGGTGGATGTATTCCCACACCCAGTCGAGGTCCACGTTGGTGTCGATGCAGTCGTCCTGGAGCAACGGCACGGCGACGCCCGGAATCGCGGCGGCCTCCATGTAAGGGAAGGCGCGTTCCAGCACGCTCAGGCAGCTCACGCCGACGATGGCCTCGATCTTCCCGGTCTGGATCAAGCTCATGACGATGGCCGAACCCTCGGCGACGAGGACGGCGTAACCGAGCTTCTCGGCTTCGACCGTGAGGTCCTGGATCGAGCACAGGCCGCACTGTTTGCACAGCAGGCCGAACTCGTCGAACGGCGCCGGACACTTCGCCTCGACCCGCAGGCATTTCGGCAGCAGGAGCAAGCGGCGCTCAAACGGCACGCCGGCGAGCTGCTCGCGCCACATCTCGTTGTTGAGCAGCACCCCGATGAAGTCGCGGAAGATCGGGTCGCAGTTGAGCTGGGTGACGATCCGGTCGGCGTGGACCTTGAGTTCGTCTGCCGGCAGGGGCGGCACCGGGTTGAACTCCGCCACGTAGTTCCGGACGGCCTGCAGGATGTGCTGCCGCTGGACC
>JBEISV010000620.1:0-2455 GCA_040375265.1 Verrucomicrobiales bacterium | reverse complement strand
CTGTTGAAGCTTCCCGCCGAAAGCATCCCCGCGGAGAATTCGTGGGCCTATGACCAGATCGTGGACGGCATCGAGTCCGGCGCGATTCGCGGCCTGTGGATCATCGCCACCAACACGTCGCACTCGTGGATTCACCAGGGACGCTTCAACGAGCTGGCCAAGAAGCTGGAGTTCCTCGTCGTGCAGGATCTCTACACGACGACCGAGACCGCCCAACGCGCCGACCTGATCCTGCCCGCCGCCGGCTGGGGCGAGAAGGACGGCACGCTCATCAACAGCGAACGCCGGATCGGGCTGGTGAAGAAGGTCCTCCGCGCGCCCGGCGAGGCGTTGAGCGACTTCAACATCTTCAAGCTCGTCGCCGCCGCGTGGGGTTGCAGCGAGGCCTTCCGCGAATGGTCCTCCCCGGAAGCCGTCTTTCAGATCCTGAAGCGCCTCAGCGCCGGCCAGCCCTGCGACATCACCGGCATCCGCGACTACCGGCACCTTGACGAGGCGGGCGGCATACAGTGGCCCTTCTCGGAAAGGCTGAATGAAGAATGCAGAGTGAAGAATGCTGAAGCAGACCAGGGTTCCGCGAATTCTGCATTCCCCATTCTGCCTTCTGCCTTCCGGGAGCGCCGCCTCTTCGCCGATGGCCAATTCCACACGCCCGACCGCCGGGCGCGGTTCCTGTTCGACCTTCCCCGGCCCGTCGCGGAGCCGACCGATGCGGAGTTTCCCTTCGTGCTGCTGACCGGCCGCGGCACCTCGGCGCAGTGGCATACCAACACCCGCACCGGCAAGTCGGCCATCCTCCGGAAGCTCTACCCGGCCGACTGCTACGTGGAGATCCATCCCGACGATGCGCACCGTCTGGGCATCGCGCGGCATTCGCCGGTCACGGTGAGCTCGCGCCGCGCCAGTCTGACGGCGACGGCCTTCGTGACGCCGACCGTTCAGCCGGGCCAACTCTTCATCCCCATGCACTACGACGCGGTGAACCGGCTCACGCTCGGCAGTTTCGACCCGCATTCGCGCCAACCCAGCTACAAACACTGTGCGGTCAAACTGACACCCAAATGAGCCAACGTATCCTCCACGCCATGGAAGCAGTCCAGTTCTCAGCGGACAAGGCGACCGTCACCGAACTCAGCATCACGAAGCACGTGAGCGTTGCGGTCTGGGGCGTCCGGCCCGGACAGGAAGTTCCGGCCCACACGCACCCGGACGGCCAGGACACCTGGGTCATGCTCCGCGGCGAACTGACCTACTACCTCGGCCAAGGCGCCCGGCGCATCATCCGGGCCGGCGATGTCGATGTGGCGGACGTGGGCGAAGTTCACGGCGCCCGCAATGAAGGCCCGGACGACGCGGTCTTCCTCAGCATCTATTCTGCCGCGAAATTAGGCTGGCAGGCCGCGGAGCCGTGATTGGGGAAGCCCCTCCCTTCGCTCCGGCCATCCCGGACATCTGTCACAGCCCCTCGGGCGCCACGTGCGTCGCGGCCATGCCCCACGCGAGCAGGCCGATGAGCCCGAAGTAGGCGAGCGACATGCCGATGCGCTGTTGCGGGCTGACGGCGAAGTAGCGGCGCTCGTGCTCCGACTTGGGCCGGAACAGCGAGACCAGCCGCGGCAGTCCGCTCACCAAGATCATGCCCATGACAAAGATGCCCGCGCCCAGTTTCCGGCCGCCGTGGAAAACCTGATAGAGGTCCCACACCAGCCAACTGGAGAGCAGGACGAAGCCAATCACCCAAAGCCACGGGGAGATCGCCGCGGTGATGCGACCGCCGTCCAGCGGGCTTACAGGCGCCAGGTTGAAGAGGTTCAGAAAATAGCCGGTGTAGGCGAGCGCGGCCCAGAATGGGTTGCCCGTTTCCAACCAGATCCAGTGGCACAACGCGGAGGCCCACGCCCCGGCGAGCGGCCCGCCGTAACCGATCTTGGCCTCGACCCACGCCCCGGGCATCGCCTGCTTGATCAGGATGTGCGCCCCGATGAAAGGGATGAAGGTCGGCGCCGTGACTGCGATGCCGGCCTGCCGGGCGGCGAAGACGTGGCCCATCTCATGCACGAAGATGAGCAGCACGAAACCGACGGCGAACTTCCACCCGAACGCCAACGCGTAGACGCCGATGGACAGCAGCATGGTGCCGCCGGTCTTCAGGGCGGGCCCGAGGAACTTCAGCAGCGGCAGCAGGAACTTCAGCTTGCCACCGAAGGACAGGAGCAGCGTCCCGATAATCCCCAGCGAGCCGAGCCATTCGCCCCACCGGGATTTCCGGCGCGCGGTGGGCAACGGCGGCGGCACCGGGGCATGCCACAGCGGGGGCACCCGGTGAGGCCGGGGTGGCTCGGAATTCGGTTCCATCAGGTGGAGCGGAGGTGAACCGCTCAGGCGCGCGTCGCGGTGGTCTTGGCCTGCTCGATCAGTTCCCAGAACTTGGGATTGCCCTGGAGCCGTTCGTCTT
>JBEISV010000648.1:0-2143 GCA_040375265.1 Verrucomicrobiales bacterium | reverse complement strand
CAGCAGGTTCATGCTCAGGTTTCGGGCCCAGCCGGCGCTGGCGAGGAGCTTGGCGCGGCGACACAGGATGAAGCTGAACCCGGGCACGCCTTCGACGCACTTGTTGGCCGAGGAGATGAGGAAGTCGATGGCGCAGGCCTCAAAGTCGATCGGGATCGAGCCGAAGCTGCTCATGGCGTCCACGATGTAGGTGCGGCCGTGTTTCCGGGTGACGGCGCCCAACGCGGCTATGTCATTGAGGAGGCCCGTGGTCGTCTCGCAGTGGACGACGGCGACCTGGGTGATCGCCGGGTCGCCGGCGAGCAGGGCGTCGAGGGCGGCCGGATCATTCGGGACGTTCTCCGGGGTGCGCAGGACGACGTGGTCGATCTTCGCGTGCTGGAGCATGAGCACCATGCGTTCGCCGTAGGCGCCGTTGGACAGCACGGCGATCTTGCCGTTCGGCGGCGTGCAGGTCTGGAAGACGGCTTCG
Organism: Verrucomicrobiales bacterium; assembly: GCA_040375265.1. Taxonomy (GTDB): domain Bacteria; phylum Verrucomicrobiota; class Verrucomicrobiia; order Limisphaerales; family UBA9464; genus CAIWAH01. The sequence goes on along the minus strand of JBEISV010000648.1, from coordinate 1,671 downwards.
ACGCCGAAGGTGCCGCTGCCCTGGAGCAGGACGGCTTCCCAGCCGCCTTCGCGGGAGAGGCCGGCGAGCTTCAGCAGGCGCTCGCGGATGCTGGCGACCTTGGCGTTAAACTCCCAGTGCCACGAGCCGGCGTCGTGCAGCATGGCCTGCTTGACGGAGAGCGAGGTGGTGAGCGGACCGGGCGTGTAGAGGAGCTGGTCTTTGGGCGTCGGCAGTTGCATGTGATTCGGCAGATCGTTGAACGGTGCGGCCCAACCACTGGGCCGGGTAACGGCGCAGAGCGAACCGCAGGGGCAGGGGCGGAACAAGCCCCGGAATGGGTGGTTTCGGTGACGATTGGGTGAACCTCCCCGCCGGCGGGTGTAGGGCTACACGGTGGGTGGTTTTCATGCCGACCTCGGACTCCCAAAAACATTAGCCATGTAGTCGAATACCGCTGCCGAACTCCGCACATTGGCTGCCCGAGGAATCGTTCAATCGGCAAACGTCCAACACAGCGCTTCGAATGTCCTGAGCGGCCAGAACGCTGCGTTCAAAAGCTCGCCCAGTTACCACGGGCTGCGCCCACCAATTTGACCAAGGGTGGGGAAGCATCCGCTGCCGATCCGCTGCTCAGGTCGGCCCATTCTTGGGCCATTGCTTTCACTTCATGCCCCTGTGGGCGGCCTCGGTTCTGGAAATGGACGATTTCCTTTGAAGTTCGGAAGAATGCATAGGCTCCGACGTAAAGCAGGACGATTACGGCGCAGACTGCGGCGATTTCCCGTCCTGATTGCGCTCCGATGCCCAAGATTTCGTCGGGTTTGCAGTTCGCGGCCGCTTACGCCACCAGCCCCTTCACCACTTCTCCGAACACGTCGGTCAGCCGGTAGTCGCGGCCGTTGAAGCGGTAGATGAGCTTCTCGTGGTCGAAGCCGAGTTGGTGCAGCAGCGTGGCGTGGAAGTCGTGGACGTGGACCTTGTCGCGGACGGCGTTGAAGCCGAGTTCGTCGGTCTCACCCCAGGTGAGGCCCGGCTTGAAGCCGCCGCCGGCGACCCAGTAGCTGAAGCCGTTGGGATGATGGTCCCGGCCATCGTCACCGCCCTGGACCATGGGCGTGCGGCCAAATTCGCCGCCCCAGACCACGATCGTGTCGTCGAGCAGGCCGCGTTGCTTGAGGTCCCGCACCAGCGCCGCGCTGGCCTTGTCGGTGACCTCGCAGTTGCGCTTCAAGTCGGCCTTGAGGTTGCCGTGCTGGTCCCAGGACTCGTGGAAGATCTGCACGAAACGGACGCCCTTCTCGATCAGGCGGCGGGCGAGGAGGCACGCGTTGGCGTATGTCGGCTTGCCGGGTTCGGCGCCATACAGGTCGCGGACACTCTGGGGTTCCTTCGACAGATCCATCACTTCGGGAGCGACGTGCTGCATCCGGTAGGCCATCTCGTAGGCGCTGATGCGGGCGGCGATCTCCGGGTCGCCCATGGTGCCGAGGCGTGTGGCGGTGAGGCGATTGATCGTCTGCAGTGTGTCCCTCTGCATCGGATCGTCCACGCCCTGGGGATTGGACAGGTAAAGGACGGGATCGCCGCCGGTGAGGAAGAGCGTGCCGTTGTGGGTGGTGGGCAGGAAGCCGCAGCCCCAGTTGGAGGCGCCGCCGCTGGTGCCTTTGCCGCCGGTGCTGAAGACGACGT
>JBEISV010000576.1:0-2808 GCA_040375265.1 Verrucomicrobiales bacterium | reverse complement strand
TGAGCCTGCTGCGCAAATCAACGGTCTACCGATCGGCCAACGTCCGTGCCGTCGCCATTCGGCAAAGTTCGGCAGCGTTTTTCCGCGGGCTGTTGTCGTGGGCTTGCGTTGCGGTAGAACCGCGCCGTCCCCACCGGTTCAACGATCCGATCACACCATGAAAAGCCGTCCTCAGTCCGCCCCGTCTCCCGGGTCCCGCCCCGGCAAGTCAACCAGTCGCACCCCGGATCCGGACGGAGCCTTCGCCCGGCGTTCGTTCCTCCGCACGGTGGGACTTGGCACCGCGGCGTTGGGCCTCTCGCCGCTGGCCCAGGCGGCGGAAAAGCCGATCCAAGGTTTCGAACCAACGACCGACGCCCCGGACGCCTCCAAGGGCTGGCAGCCGGTATCCGACCGGAAGATTCGCGTGGGACTGGTCGGCCACGGGGTCTGCAAGTTTGCGGCGGCCTTCGGGTTCCAGGATCATCCCAACGTCGAAGTCGTGGCGGTCAGCGACCTGATGCCCGATCGGTGCGCGGAACTAGCCAAGGCGGCCCGCTGCGATCGGACGTATCCGTCCCTGGAAAAGCTGGTCCAAGACGACCGGGTCGAGGCGGTGTTCGTCGCCACGGACGCGCCGAGCCATGCGAAGCACTGCATCGAGGTGCTCAAGCACGGCAAACACGTGGCTTCCGCCGTGCCGGCCGTGTTCGGTTCGCTGGAGGAGGCGGACCAGCTCCTCGCGGCGGTCCGGTCCAGCGGGCGCAAATACATGATGTTCGAGACCTCGTGCTTCCACGAGGACCTTTCCGCCATGCGGCAGATCTACCGGGCGGGCGGGTTCGGCCGGCTCGTGTATTCCGAGGGCGAGTATTACCACTACATGGACCAGCCCATCGCCTCCTACCGGGACTGGCGCGTGGGCCTGCCGCCGCAATGGTATCCCACGCATTCGAACGCCTATTACCCGGGCGTGACCGGCGGGAGTTTCACCGAAGTGTCGTGCCTCGGCCTCCCCAGCCGGATCCCGCATTTGCAGGCGGCGAACAATCCCTACGCGAATCCGTTCGGCACCGAGATCGCGCTTTTCCGCACCAGCGAGGGCGGGATGTCCCGCATGGCGTGCAGTTGGGATACGCCGGGGGCCAGCGGCGAGATGGGCCGTGTCCGAGGTGAGCTTGGTTCGTTCTATGGCAAGTATGAGGGCCTGGCGAAGACCCTGCCCTCCGGGCGCCGGCCGCCCCTGCCGCCGGGAGTGGCCGGCGGCGGCCACGGCGGATCGCATGGCTACCTCACCGACGAATTCGTCACCGCCATCCTTCAGGATCGTCCGCCGTTGGTGGACATCTTCATGGCCCTGAACCTGACCGTTGCGGGCATCGTCGCCCACCAGTCGGCCTTGAAGGGCGGCGAACTGATGAAGATTCCCCAATACAAACCATGAGAACCTATCCCCGCTCCGCTGATCCGCGAGACACCGCGGCCGCCCGCCCGCTCTCCCGCCGCCAATTCATGGGCGGCATGGCCGTCGCCACGGCGGGCTTCCAAGTGTTGCCCGGCTCCGTCCTCGGCCTCGACGGTGCGAAACCGGCCAGCGAACGCCTCAATCTTGCCGGCATCGGGGTGGCCGGACAGGGCGGACACGACATCAGCCAGTTTCCCGGCCACAACGTGGTGGCGTTGTGTGACGTCGATTGGGCGCATGCCGCCGGCACGTTCCGGAAGTTCCCGGCTGCCCGGCAATGGAAGGACTACCGCCGGATGCTCGCCGAGCAGCGGGACATCGACGCCGTAGTGGTGGCGACACCCGACCACAGCCATGCCTTCGCCGCGATGACCACGATGAAGCTCGGCAAACACGTGTATTGCGAGAAGCCGTTGACGCACTCGGTGTGGGAAGCCCGCCAGGTCGCGACCCTGGCGCGCGAACGCAAGCTGGCCACCCAGATGGGCAACCAGGGGCAGGCCAGCGAGGACACCCGGCGGCTGTGTGAATTGGTGTGGTCCGGTGCCATCGGCGCGGTGCGCGAAGTTCACGTCTGGACCGACCGGCCGGCCAACGGCCTGTTCGGCGAGTTTTGGCCGCAGGGCGTCGGGCGACCGGCCGACACGCCGGCGGTGCCCGCAACCCTCGACTGGGATCTCTGGCTCGGCCCCGCCCCGGAGCGGCCATTCCACCCGGCTTACCTGCCGTTCAAGTGGCGAGGTTGGTGGGATTTCGGCACCGGCGCGCTGGGAGACATCGGTTGCCATGCCTTCGATCCGATTTTCCGGGCGCTGAAGCTCGGCGCGCCGACGAGCGTGCAGGCGAGTTCTTCGCGCGTGAACCAGGAGACTTACCCGCTCGCCTCGATGGTGACCTACCAGTTCCCCGCCCGCACCGCCGAGGTGCAGGCGAACAACCACCATGTCCGCGGGTTGACCGGCTCCGCCGCCGGCGGCGTGGCGATGCCTGAAGTAAAGGCCGTGTGGTATGACGGCGGACTGCGGCCGCCGCGGCCCGGGGCGCTGGGAGACGGGCCGGACATGGGCGCAAACGGCCGCCTGCTGGTCGGCGACCAAGGATTCATCCTGGGCACCACCGTGTATCCGGAAGCGCGTCGCCGGGAAATCGGCGACGTGCCGAAGACCCTTCCCCGGGTGAAGGACCATTATGACGAATGGGCGCAGTCGTGCCTCACGGGCCAGCCGGCCGGCTCGGCCTTCGACTTCGCGGGCCCGCTGGCCGAGGCGGTGCTGTTGGGCAACGTCGCCCTGCGCAGCCAACTTCGCGAGGAGTTGACCGGCAAGAAGCTGCTCTGGGACTCGGCCGCGCTGCGGGTCACTAAT
>JBEISV010000293.1:0-6048 GCA_040375265.1 Verrucomicrobiales bacterium | reverse complement strand
GCTGATCACGCGCCGCGTGCCGGGGACATTCCACCGGCCATGCTCACAGTCGATGCGTTCGTCGGGCTTGATCAGGCCTTCGTTCAGCGCGGCGGCGTAAGTCACGATCTTGAAGGTGGACCCAGGCTCGGCGGGCACCTTGAGCGCACGGTTGAGCATGGCCTCGAGCGACGGAATGCGCCCGGTGTTGGGGTCGTAAGTGGGCCGGTTCGCCAAGGCCAACACGTCGCCGGTCTTCGGGTTGATGACGATCGCCGAAATGCTCTTGGGCTGGAGCGTGGCATAGGCCTCGTCGAGCGCCTGCTCGGTGAAGCTCTGGATGTTGAGGTCGATTGTGGTCCGGACGTTGAGGCCGTCGATTGGGGCGACATCCCGGGCCCGGAGCGGGACCAGTTCGTCGTTGCCGACCTTGTGGGTGACCAGGACCCCGTGGGAACCTTGGAGCTCGGCATCAAACCGCTGCTCCAATCCCTGCGCGCCGAGCAACCGCCACGGCACCTGGGACTGACTGCGTTGGGCGGCGACGCTGTTGGTGGCGTAGCCCAGGACGTGCGCCGCTAAATGGGCGTTAGGATACACCCTCACTTCCACCACTTCCGGGTAAAGCCCATTGACCCGGCATTCGAGCGAGTTGGTCTTCAGGTAGGTCAGCCGCGGGTTGATCTCCCGCATGGTCGCGGACCGGACTTTTTTGGCAGCGAGAAAGGCCTTCAGGTTCCACCAGCCGGCTTCCTTGACACTGCGCTGGTAGGCGAAGTTCGCATTGGTGCGGGCCAGGAGCAGCGCCCGCTCTTCCGCGAAGTGGTTGGTGCGCAGCATTTCCTCCAGGTCAACCCAACGGGAATACGGCAGATTGGTGGTGATGCCGTTGTTGCGGCGAACCTTCTGCACAGTCACCCAGTTGGTGGTGACCACCCCGGCGTTGGTCATCAAACGGCCTTCCCGACCCGCGTAATAGGCCGGCCGCATCCGTTCGTTGATGACCGCCGGCGGCAACCCGATGAACGGCGAAATCAGCTCGGCCATTTCCCCGCCGAAGATGCCCAGTTTGAGGGGATCCGCCCGGACAGTGACCATCAGGTCGGAAAGCACCATCGGCTGACGATTGACGTCCAAGATCGCCCCCCGCTTGGCCGGCCGAGGATAGGTCCGTTCGGTGCTTTCCATCGCAAACTGCGGCTCGACTGGTGCGATGGCCTGAATGAAGATCAACCGCCCCGCGATAACCGCAAACGCCACACAGAATCCCCAGGAGAGGATCCACATGCGGCGGCGGCTGAGGGAAGCATCCATGGTCTAGCGCGGAATGGCGGTGGCGAATTGTCCGGAAGGCAAGGAAGTCGCCGCGGGAGTCGGCTGCGCGGAGGTCACCGCCAACGAGGGGGACGGCAGCGGGACGAATAGACGTTGGCTCGCTGAGATCTTGGTCAGGCCCAACGCCTCCGCCTTGCGGATGAGTTCCAGCGGCGAGCTCCGTTGGGCGAGCAGGATGGCGTGGAAGTTCGTCTGCCGGCGCAACTCGGCGACCCGGGTCTCCAGCTGCCGTTTCTGGGCACCCAAGCGCGTGTGCGCCCGACGTTGCAGCACGAAGCCCATCACCATCGTGGCGATGATGCCGACCGACAGGGCGAAGAGCGCGTAGTTACGCAACTGCTGTGCGTGGACGTCTCGTTTTTGGTTCCGGGCCATTCAGATCCTTTCCAGCACCCGCAAGTGGGCGCTGCGGGAACGGGGGTTGGCGGCGAGTTCAGCCTCGCCGGGCGAAATGGGTTTGCGGGTCACCAGCCGCCCCGGCGGCGTCCGCGGGATTCGCAGGTGGGGAAAGTCGGCTTCGCCGGGCGGCAAGGTGTAATCCCGGGAGAGTTCCCGCATGAAGTCCTTCACGCTGCGGTCCTCCAGCGAATGGAACGTGATCACCGCCAGGCGTCCCTGCGGTTCCAGCATTCCGAAGGCGCCCGTCAATCCGCGGCGCAGGACTTCCATTTCGTCGTTCACCACGATCCGGAGCGCCTGGAAGATCCGCGCGAGCCGGCCGGGCAATTGGTCCGTGCGGGGACAGGTCCGCTGGACCAGGCCCGCCAACTGCCGCGTTGTTTCAAACTTCACCATCTTGCGCTCCGTCTCGATCGCCCGCGCGATCCGCCGTGATTCCCGCTCTTCGCCGTATTCCCAAAAAATCTTCGCCAGCTCTTCGGCCGACCACTGGTTGACGATGTCCGCCGCCGTCAACGCCGCCCGCTGGTCCATCCGCGAATCGAGCGGCCCGTCCTGCTGGAACGAGAACCCCCGCCTCCCGTGGTCGATCTGGAAGCTCGAGACGCCGCAGTCGATCAGCGCCCCGACACAGCTCCCGGCTGGAACCCAACCCGCCGCGTCCGCAAAATTCATCCGGCGCAGCTCGAAGCGCCCGGCGAACGGCGCGAGCCGCTCAGTGGCCACCGCGATCGCGTCGCCATCCTGGTCGCACGCATACAGGAAGCCCGTCGGTGAGCTTTCCCGCAGCATCGCCCCGCTGTGCCCAGCGCCACCACACGTGCCGTCGAAGAACGACTTCCCAGCCCGGGGGCGGAGATTCGCCAGCACTTCCGCCAGCAACACTGGTTGGTGAATGAAGGGGACCACTGCGCATGACCTCAGTCGGCTTTCACCACGAGCGAGTCGGTCCGCCGGTTCCGCAGCCGGTTCCAGGCGTGGTCCTGGTCATCCCGCGGCGCGTCCTGCCGCGGAGTTTCCCAGAGCACCCGCGCCTTCGCCCGGGCCGGAGCCGGGTTATCGTCGTCCCGGAAATCGTTGCGAATCGGCTTCACCTTTTGCAGCAGCAGCTCGCCTTGCACCAAGCGCACGCTCTCGTGGCGACGGGAATTCCCGAACAACCAGCCAAACCAGCTCTGCCGGCGTCGGCTGCTGGCCGGGGGCTTCGGCAACGCCGCCATCGGCGTCGGCGCATGAAGTTCCGGCTGCACCGGCAGCACCGATTCCCCACCGGACGTCGCAAACGGATCGGAATTGGGCCGCAGCAGGCCGCGACCGCGGTTCAGGAGAGAAGTCAGGTTCATGGGCGTCGTGGTGGCTTAGATGCGGCTGAAGGCGTTGGTGGAAAGGGCGGAATCCGTCTTGCGGCAGTCGTCGAGGGTTTCCTTGTTCCAGATCTCGAACTGGGTTCCCAAGCCCATGAAGTAGGCTTCCTTGCCCAATCCGACTTCCGAGACCATTTCGGCGGGCAAACACAGCCGGCCGGCCCCGTCGAGCTTCAGCTTCACGGCGTCTTCAAACAGTGCGCGCCGGAGCGCATCGGCCTCGGGATCACCCAAGCGCATCGCGTCGACTTTACGGACCAAATCCCGATAAACCCGCTGGGTAAACCCCTTGATGCACGCCTTCTTGCGTCCCGAGGGCTGGTGCGGCCAAATGCAGAGCATGAAGACGAAATTGGGATCATTCGGCCGCCACTCGGCCGGCATTTGGACCCGCGCCTGGGAGTCCAGCTTGTGCGTGAAACGCCAGGTAAACTCCGGCTCGTCCACGGTCGGACCGGGGACGGCGCTGACTGCGCTGGCGGGAATTTCTGACATGGAACCACCGTTTAATCCAAATTGCTCCTGACCACCCCTGTTTAACCCTAGCCACCCCTTTTCCGTCAACGCTAAGTTGTTCACCGAACAACTTTAGGTTGCCGCGGTGGCCATCTTGGATCATTCGGGCCGTAGACTGTCCCAGTGGCTGGCTATTCCTGATCACTGTTGAGCGAATTTCGCCCCTAGATACCCCTGGAGCGGGTTAACCCGGCGCCGAATCCACTGAATGCCCCTCGGAGCCATCAAGCCCCCGCCCTTCCCTACCTGTGCAGACCGCTGACTTCGACTTCCACCTGCCGCCCGAGCTCATCGCCCAACAGCCTGCCCCGGAACGGGATGCATCCAGGTTGTTGGTCGTCGAACGGGCCTCCTCCCGTTTTCAGCATCGGATGTTCCGAGATCTTCCGGGCCTCCTTCGGGCCGGTGATCTGTTGGTGATGAACAATTCTCGCGTGATCCCGGCCCGCCTGCGGGGTTCGAAGGCGGACACCGGCGGGGAGGTGGAAATCCTCCTCCTCGAGGAGTGCGGCCCGCTGGAGTGGTGGGTGCTGCTCAAGCCCGGGAAACGGGTCCGCCCCGGCTCGTGGATCAATTTCAGGCGCCCCAACGGCGCGAATAGCCCGGTCCGGGCGGAAGTGCGGGCCAAAAACGAAGAAGGTCACTGCCACCTCCGGTTTAGCGGCACGGAAGACGTGTTGGCCTCCGCCCGTGAACTCGGCGAAATGCCCCTGCCCCCCTACATCGGCCGGGCCGAGCCGGCCGTGGGGGCGGAAGACCGAACTCGTTACCAAACCGTCTACGCCGCCCACGATGGTTCGGTGGCCGCTCCGACCGCCGGGCTACACTTTACGTCCGGCCTGTTGGAACAACTGGTGACTCGGGGTATTGAGACCCGGTTTGTGACCTTGCATGTCGGGGCCGGCACCTTCGCCCCGGTAAAAGCGGGCCGGATCGAAGATCACCGCATGCACGAGGAGCGCTACGAGGTCCCGACCGGAACCGCGCAAGCGATCACCCGAGCCAAAGCGGAAGGCCGCCGGGTCGTCGCTGTTGGGACCACGACGACCCGCGTCCTCGAACACGTCGCGCGCACTCACGGGCAGGTCATTGCGGGTGCCGGTCGAACTCGGATCTTTCTGCACCCGCCCGCCCGTTTCCTGGTGATCGACGCCTTGATTACCAACTTCCACCTGCCCCAAAGCACGCTGCTCATGTTGGTCAGTGCCTTCGCGGCACCCGGCGAACATCCGCGCGGACGCGACCTGGCCTTGCAGGCTTACGCCGAAGCCGTGCGGGAACGTTACCGGTTCTTCAGCTACGGCGACGCCATGTTGCTCGAATGAGCGCGGACTGTGGCCCAGCATTTTTCCCGATTGGCGAGCGGCTGAATTCGGTTTTCGCTCCGCGCATGGCCTCTCCATCACCTGTTGCCAGATCGCGGCCAAATCCTTCCGGCATCCCGCGCCCATTCGTCCTGATTAACATGGCGATGACCGCGGATGGGAAAATCGCCACCGCGAACCGGGCGGTCACCAGCTTCGGCAGCGCCAGGGACCTCGAACATCTCTACGAATTGCGCTCAACTGCCGACGCGATCCTGTGCGGCGCCCGCACGGTGGAACAATCCCATGCCACGTTGGGCAACGGCCCGGACAGATATACCCGCCGCCGCGTGCGCGCGGGTCTCGCCCGGCACCCGCTCCGCGTCGTGGTCACCGGCTCGGGCAGCCTGTCCCCGGAGGCGGAACTGTGGGCCGCCGATTTTTCGCCGGTCATCGTGCTGTCCACAGAGAAGGCCAGCGAAGCGCGGCTGAAACGCCTCCGCCGCCTGGCCAGCGAGGTTTGGGTTTCGCGAGGGCGCGAGGTTGATTTCGCGGCTGCCCTGCAGGCCTTGCATGACGATCATGGGGTGCGGCGCCTACTCTCCGAAGGCGGCTCGCTGATGAACGACGCCCTTTTCCGCGCCGGTTTGGTTGATGAACTTCACCTGACGGTCTGCCCGCTGATCTTCGGCGGCCGCATCGCCCCGACCATTGCGGACGGGGCCGGATTCCAGCGGCTTGCCGACGCAGCCCAGTTGGAGCTGAAGTCGTTGAAGCGGGTCGGTGACGAACTTTTTCTCGTCTATCGCTCCGCCGGTCTGAAGCCGTGACTACCGGCGGTAGGCCTCGGCCAGCAGCGTGATGGGATGCGCCACCCGCAATTCCACGCCGCGTTGCTTGCAGCCAGTGATCAGTTGGAGCAGGCAGCCTGGATTGCCCGTCGCCACCGTGGTGGCCCGACTCGCGATGACGTGATTCATCTTCCGTTCGAGCAACTGACCGGCCATCTCCGGTTGCGTCAGGTTGTAGATGCCCGCGCTGCCGCAGCACCAGTTGGATTCCGCCAACTCGACCAGCTTGAGATTCGGGATCGCCTTCAGCAACTGCCGGGGCTGCGCGGTGATCTTCTGGCCGTGACAAAGGTGGCAGCT
>JBEISV010000489.1:0-3589 GCA_040375265.1 Verrucomicrobiales bacterium | reverse complement strand
GATCCATCACCTCGGGAGCGACGTGCTGCATCCGGTAGGCCATCTCGTAGGCGCTGATCCGGGCGGCAATCTCGGGATCGCCCATCGCGCCGAGGCGTTTGGCGTTGAGGCGATTGATCGTCTCCAGCGTGTCCTTCTGCATCGGATCGTCCACGCCCCGGGGATTGGACAGGTAAAGCACGGGATCGCCCCCAGTGCGGAAGAGCGTGCCGTTGTGGGTGGTGGGCAGGAAGCCGCAGCCCCAGTTGGAGGCGCCGCCGCTGGTGCCCTTGCCGCCGGTGCTGAAGACGACGTAGGACGGCAGGTCCTGCGTCTCGCAGCCGAGACCGTAGGAAGTCCACGCGCCGAAGCTCGGGCGGCCGAACTGCTGCGAACCCGTGTTCATCATGATCTGGCCGGGCGCGTGGTTGAACGCGTCGGTCTGCATGGAGCGAATCAGTGTCAGGTCGTCCGCGACGCCGGCGAGGTGAGGCAGGAGCTCCGACAGTTCCATGCCGCTCTTGCCGTGCTTGGCGAACTTGAACTTCGGCCCGAGCAGCTTCGCGTCCGGCGTGATGAAGGCGGCGCGGTAACCCTTGAGCAGCTCGGCCGGTGGGAGCGTGCCGTCAAACTTCGCGAGCTGTGGCTTGTAGTCGAAGAGTTCGAGATGGCTCGGTGCCCCGGCCATGAAGAGGTAGATCACCCGTTTGGCTTTGCCGGTGAAGTGGGCCTTCTTCGGCGCCAACGGATTGACCGCGAGGGGCGGTTTCGGCGCCGCGGCCAGGCGGTCGGCCAGCAGGGAATGCAGCGCAATGCTGCCCAGGGCGACGCCGCAGTCCTTGAAGAACCACCGGCGGGAGACGGCGCGCTGCTGTTCCTGCAAGGCGTGCTGGAGCGGAGTGAGGCGGTTCATGGTTATTCCTTGGTGATGGCTTCGTCGAGATTCAGCAGGGCGCGGCTCACGACCGTGTAGGCGGCGAGCTGTGCGGGCGTGGTGTTGGTGGGCAAGTTCTTCGGCGGCTCGTTCTTGCCGGTCGCGAGCTCGAACGGATTCACCCAGCCCTCGCCGATGCGTTGGCGCTGGCGGTCGAGCAGGCCCTTCAGTTCGGCGCGTTCGGCCTTGGTCGGTGGGCGCGACAGCACGCGGCGGAAGGCGTAGGTCAGGCGTTCGTCGTCGGTCCGGCCGCCTTCCGCCAAGGTGACGCGGGCCAGCCCTTGGGCGGACTCCACGAAGAGCGTCTCGTTCATGGCGGTGAGGGCCTGGAGCGGCGTGTTGGAGCGCTGGCGGCGCACGCAGGAGAAGTCGCCGTTCGGCGCGTCGAAGCTCGCCAAGACCGGATATGGGATGCTCCGGAACTTGAACACGTAAAGGCTGCGGCGGTAGCGATCGGAGCCTTTCTCCTCGTTCCACACCTTCGGGCCGTAACTTGCGGGCGGCTGAAAGAGGAACTCCGGCGCCGGCGCGTAAACACTGCGGCCGCCAAGCGCGGGATTCAGCAGGCCGCTGGCGGCGAGCGCGACGTCGCGGACGACTTCGCCCTCGACCCGGAAGCGCGGCCCGCGGGCCAGCAGGCGGTTGAACTGGTCGCGTTCGAGCAGCTCCGGCGCGACGCGACTGTTTTGCTGGTAGGTCGCGGAATTGACGATGAGGCGAAGCAGTCCCTTGAGGGACCAGCCCGGGGTGGCGCCCAATATGGCGGTGGGCTCCACGAACTCGCACGCGAGCCATTCGAGCAGCTCGGGATGCGACGGGGCGGGGGACTGCACGCCGAAATCCTCGGGCGTTTCCAACAACCCGGTGCCGAAGAGCTGCTGCCAGACGCGGTTCACCGCCACCCGCGCCGTGGTCGGTGACCGCCGGTCCACGAGCCAGCGGGCCAGGGTTAGGCGCGAGCCGTCCACGCCGGCGGGGAGCGGGTGCAGGAACGCCGGGGTGCCAAAGGTCACTTCCTTGCCGGGCTTGAGCCAGTCGCCGCGCTTGAAGATCTGCGTGGGCCGCAGTTCCTCGCCGGGCCCCTCACCACGCCGGGCCGCGAGGACCAATGTGGGCGTGCCTTCCGGCCACTGTTGCCAGAGTGCCTCAATCTTTTCGTTGGTCGCCTCGAACTCCGGCACGGTCGTCCGCCAATGGCTGAACACGGCGGCCACCTGGTGCGGCGAACGTTGTCCGCGCGAAATCCGGAGAATCTGCCGGACGGAGGCCGGAATCGGGTCGGCCACGGCATTGGTGTCGCCGACCACGCTGAGGCGGAAGCGGCCGAGGTTGTGGTTCTGGTTGTCGTCGGAATTGTCCCCGCCGTGCTTCTGGTCGAGGAAGAAGTCCAACACCACGCCGTTGGTGAACGGGATTGGCGACTCGGGAATGAACACGGCTTGGCGCGCTACGTTGCGTCTTCCCGGGCCGGCGTCGATGCCCCACGCGGTGTCGTCCTTGCCGTCGATCGCATGGTCCACCGGACCGTAGGTTCGCTTGTCACCGTCCTTGCGGTTGCGGCTCTCCGACTGGAATTCCGGCTCCAGCGGCTTCTCCGCGTTGGCAAAATCGGCGGTTGCCCGCACGAACTTCACCTTCAGTTTGTTCGTGGGATTCGTTGCTTCGCTCGCCTCCACCCGGAATTCGCTCAGCGCCGCCATGCCCTTGATCGACCGGCCCGGGCCGCCGCTCGGGAGGTTCGGGTCGGGGAGTTGTTCGAGGCGGAAGGCGCCAATGCGGGGCGACGAATTCGTGCCGCGGAAGTGCGCGGTCCAGAAGGTCGGCGCGTAGCTCGCGGCCCGGATGGACCCGTCGGCGTAGTCGTAGAAACGTTCGCCGCGCTCGCCCTCGTGGACGGCTTTGACGACCTGCCAGTCGGGTTGGTTGGTCGCCACGGAATCCTCCCAGGAAGCCATCCGCCGCTCCCAGTCGGGCGTCGTGTGGCGCAGGCCTTCCTCGAGGTCGCGCATCTGCCGGGTGAGATTGCCGACGAGCATCTGCTCCTTGGGTGGATAGTGGACGCGGCTGGACTCGTGGTCGTTGTTCAGGAAGGCGAACAGGCGGTAGTATTCCTCCTGGGTGATCGGATCGTATTTGTGCGTATGGCACTGCGCGCACTGGATGGTGATGCCGAGCACCGACTTGCCGAGGGCGTCCATCCGGTCGATGAGCCCGTCGGTGCGGAACTGTTCCGGGTCCACGCCGCCTTCCTCGTTGAGCATGGCGTTGCGCAGGAAGCCCGTGGCCACGCGTTGCTCGTCGGTCGCATCGGGGAGTTGGTCGCCGGCGATTTGTTCGATGATGAATTGGTCGTAGGGCAAGTCGCGGTTGAGGGCGTTTACGACCCAGTCGCGGTAAGCCCACACGAAGCGCGGCTTGTCCTTCTCGAAGCCGTCGGAGTCCGCGTAGCGCGCGGCATCCAGCCAATGCCGGCCCCAGCGTTCGCCGAAGTGGAGTGACTTCAGCAATTCGTCCACCTTGTTGGCGTAGGCGTTCGGCGACTTGTCGGCGAGAAACTGGTCCGTCTCCGCCGGCGTGGGCGGCAGTCCGGTCAGGTCGAAATGCAGCCGGCGCAGCAAGGTGATCCGGTCCGCCGTCGGCGAGGGCTTCAGTGCTTCCTTCGCCAAACGGGCTTGG
>JBEISV010000503.1:0-3477 GCA_040375265.1 Verrucomicrobiales bacterium | reverse complement strand
CTCCGCCGGCGGATCCGTCCGGGTGGACGCCGCGGCCGGGCCGGTGAAAGCAGGCACCAGCGGCGGCAGCATCGTCATCAATCAGGCCTCCGGCCCGATCCAGGCCGACACCGCGGGCGGCTCCATCACGGTGCGGTTTGTGGCGGCCCCGCAAGGTGACAGCAAACTGGAGTGCACCGGCGGCGGAATCACAGTCCATTTGGCGGATGCCGTAGGCTTCGCCGTGGATGCCGAAAGCACCGGCGGCGGCGTGCGGTCCGAACTGCCCGTGGAGTCCGCCCAGAAGACCTCGCGAACCTCCCTTCAGGGCCAACTCAACGGCGCCGGACCGGTCCTGAAACTGCGCTCGGTCGGAGGTGGGATTTCGCTGCGGCGCCTGACTGCCAAGGGCGAGTGACCACGCTGCTCAGGCGCCGCGCCGCTGCCACTCCACCTTGGGCGGCTCCGGCAGACCTTGGACCCGGAAGGCGGTCCGGAAGTGCATCTTGGCCACCTTCGGCAGCACCGCCGCGCCGTGCTTCGCCACGAACGCCTTGCCGGCCGTTTCAACCGCTGCCGAGGCACCCTTGGGGAGTGGCGAATGGAACTCGGTTTCCAGGCGCTTGAGCCGGCGGACAAACTCGTCCCGGGCCAGGATCGACGCAGCGGCCACCGCAAGGTCGGCTTCCGCCCGGTGCCGCTGCACCAGCTCGATGCTGCGGCCGAGTTCCATCAGCGCCTTGGCCACCGTGGATTTGTCCTGGGCAAACTGGTCGCTGATGGCGCGCACCGGCGGCGGGTCCATCCGCTCGCGTTGCAGCATCAGGTTCTCGATGACCCGCGCGTGCCCCCAGGCCAGCACACGGTTCACCGAACCGGTCGTCTTGTGCATCCGGTTGTAGGCCTCGCAGCCGATCGGGACGACCGAATACACGCAGCCCGGCGTCTCCCGGATCACTTCCGCGATCTTCGCCATCTGGGCGTCGCTGGTGATGCTCTTGGAATCCCGCACGCCCTTGTCCTTCCAGGCCGCGATCACCCGGGCGTTGACGTAGACCCCCGCGACGCACAGCGGACCGAAGAAATCACCCTTGCCGGATTCATCCACGCCGATCCGGGCATCCAGCAGCGTCGGATTGAGCACCTCCTCGTAACCGACCTTGGCTTCGCCGAGGACCTCGGGTTCGAGGATGAATTCGACGAATTCCTTGGTGCCCTTGCCTTGCACCACCAGCTTGCCCGACTCGTAATAGGTCAGATTGAAGTCCGGCTTGGCGCCGCTGAAACGGGCATACGGCACGTCCCGCAACTCGAAGCTGCCGTCGCGCACGATCCGTTCCAGCGTGTCCGCCTGCGCCGGCGTCAGCTTGGTGGTGAACATGGTCAAAGCGGCGGCACGGTCCGAATTCCGCCGGCAAAGTTCAAGGAGGCAGCAATCCTGCGCAGGCCCGGGCCGGAGCCGCCCGCCGAAGCCGCGCCCGAGGTGCTGGCCTTCGCCTATGGCCCATTTGGTCCAACCGCTCCGAATCAAGGCCGTCACACGCGTGCGTTGAACTTTTGCCGGAGCCTACCGAGCATCGGCCCGTGCCGCGTCCGAAGCCTCCCGTAAGCCCCCGCGCCGATTCCGTCGTCGGCGCGCTGTTGCCGTGGTTCGCCGCCAACGCCCGCGACCTGCCGTGGCGCCGCACGCTGGACCCCTACGCGATCTGGATCTCGGAGATCATGCTCCAGCAGACCCAGGTGAAGACCGTGATCCCCTACTGGGAACGCTGGCTGAAACGCCTGCCCACCGTCGCGGCCCTCGCCGCCGCCCCCGAGGCGGACGTGCTCAAGCTCTGGGAAGGGCTCGGTTACTACACCCGCGCCCGCAACCTCCGTCGCTCGGCCCAGTCCATCGTGGAAAACCACGGAGGCCAATTTCCCCGGAACTTCGCGGACGTGCTCGCGCTGCCCGGAATCGGCCGCTACACCGCCGGCGCCATCGCCAGCATCGCCTTCAACGAGGCCGCCCCGATCCTCGACGGCAACGTCATCCGGGTGCTCACGCGCTTGGGTGCCCTGCGGGGTGACCCGAAGGAAAAACAGCTCAACGCCCGGCTGTGGGAACTCGCCGAGGAACTCGTCGCCACCGCCGCGACGCGAACCACCGTCACTCCGCCCGTTCCCCATTCCGCAGGCCCCTGCTCCGCCTTGAACCAGTCTCTCATGGAATTGGGCGCCACCGTCTGCACACCGCGGGCTCCCGCCTGCCTCGTGTGTCCGCTCGCCGCGCTGTGCGTCGCCGGTCGCCAGGGCCAGGCGGAGGCATTCCCGGAATCCAAGGCCCGCGCCGAAGTGACCGCGCAGCGTTATGTCGTGGCGGTGCTGGACCGGCAGGGGCGCTTCCTGGTTCGCCAACGCCCGGCCGGCGCGGTCAACGGCGGGCTCTGGGAATTCCCCAACCTCGAACTGCCCCCGGACGCAGTCGCCCGCGACATCGCTGCGGATTGGCTAAGCCTGCCCGCCGAGTCGTTGGTCGCGCTCAAGGGCGTGAAACACAGCATCACCCGGTATCGCATCTCGCTGGAGGTGTTCCGCGCCGAAGCCGGCCGCAAGCCGTTGCCGGTTGAGGCCGACGCAACGTGGCGGACTCCCGGGGAACTCGACCAACTTGCGTTCACCAGCGCCCACCGGCGAATCCTGCGGCAATTGTCCTAGCGCGCCGTGAGGCCCGCGGTCACCGCCTCAAGGCGCGTCCCGGCCGAGTGCCGGTGTGGACATCGTTTTCGACCACCACCGCGCCGTTGACCAGCACCGCCCGGAATCCGGACGCGTATCGGTGCGGCTCCGTGAACGTCGCCCGGTCCTGGACTTTCTCGGGGTCGAACACAACGAGGTCAGCCCAGGCGCCTTCGCGGATCAGACCGCGGTCCTTCAGCCGGAAGGTTCCGGCCGGCAGCGAGGTCATCTTGCGGACGGCGTCTTCCATACGCAGCAGCCCCTGTTCGCGGACGTAGCGGGCGAGCACGCGGGCGTTGTTCCCGTAGCCGCGCGGATGCGGCACACCCTTGCCGAATTCCCGGACGCCGGAGTCTGACGCGAACATCGTGTTCGGCTGGACCGCGAAGGCCCGCAGGTCGTCCTCGTTCATGCCGTGGAACACGCCGCTGCCACCGCCCCGAGACTGGAGTTCCAGGATCAGCTCAATCTGGTCGTCGAGCGTGTCTGCCCCGCGCCGCCGTTTCGCCGCCTCGGCGATGTTCAGGCCATTCAACGCGCGGTCCGGCGGATAGTCCGCGATGACGGCGTAGCGGTAGTCGCCGCGTTTTCCGGTCGCGATCCGTTCTTTCATCGCCGCGATCATGGCCGCCTTCTGCGCCGGATCGGCGAGGCGTTCGCGGAACTTGCCGCCTTCCCGGAACTCTTCCGGCACGAGCTGGCTCAGGCCGGTGCTGGACGCGGTGTAGGCGTATTGGTCCTGCGTCACGTCGAGGCCTAGGCGCCGCGCTTCCGCGAGGG
>JBEISV010000156.1:0-9231 GCA_040375265.1 Verrucomicrobiales bacterium | reverse complement strand
GCTGAAACACCCGCCCGGCTCTAAACAAAACCAGTAACAATCACTAGTTATGTCTACCGCCACCATCCCCGCAGCCGCTCCCGAAATCAAGGCCGGCCGCATCCTCAGCGCCCGCGATTGCACCCACTGCTTCGCCGTTCCGGGCTCCGATTCCATGATCGACCTCGTGCATCCGATCACCGGCCGCTCCTGCTGCTTCGACCGCACCCTCGAACAAGTTCAGGAATGGGAACCCGGCGCCGTGCTGATGAAGGTGGACGAATACATTGCCAGCAAGGCCGCCCGCCAGGACAGCCCGATTGAGTGGCAGGAAACCACCGTTGAGCGTTACGAAGACATGTTGGGCGTGCTGCCGCCCGCCGCTTGGCAACTGGGCGCGTTCCTCGTGGGTGAGCCCTACGACCACCACGCCGCGACAGGACAGCCGCGGTTTGAATGCTTTGTTAGCCGGCGCGGCCAGTATGTTGTCAGCAGCCGGCCGATCACCCGGTCCGAATTTGCAACGGTGGTTTCCGAGCTCCGCGCCGCCCTCTAACCCCTCACCGCGCACCCCATGAAGAAACCCGCCAGCACCAAGGCCCGCGCCCTCCGCGCCAAGCTCGCCGCCCTCGCCGAGCGCGGCATCGACGGCGAACGCGCCAGCGCCGCCGCCAAGCTCGCCAAGCTCGAAGCCCGCTTCGACTTCACTCTGCCCGACGTGAGCAAGGACGACATATTCCGCGGCCAGTTCACCCCCAGCGCCAAGGCCCAGGCCGTCCGCCGGTTCGACGACGACGCGATTGCCAACGCCTGCAAGTGGGCCATCGAACAAAGCACCGGCATCCGGTGCCTCTATCGCGACGGCTTGACCCTCTGGGCCGATGCCACCGCCGCCACCGCCCGCCAGTTGGAGCGCATTGCCGCCACCATTGCCGAGGCATTTGCCGCCCTCTGGGCCCGCTACGGCGCCACCCCGGGCGTGCATCCGGCCGACCGCGCCACGTTCCTGATTGGCCTCTATGACGGCATGATGCAGGAAGATCGCTTCGGCCAGGCTCTGCCCTCGCGCCCCGGCGCCGTGGCCGTGGGCAAAGCCAAGCGCAAGGCCCTCGCGCACGCTCCCGGCGTGGCCCTGCACCCCTACACCCTCGGCCGGCAACTCGGCGCCGGCATCCGGTTTGCCACCCCGCTGCCCGATCTCACCGCCCAACTCGAAACCAAACTGACCGCCGCGTTGCCGGCCTGACCCTCGAACCACGGCCCACGGGCAACCGCGGGCCGCATTCGATGGCCACCAAACCCAAACCTCCCCGCGTCGGCCGGCCCAAATCCGGCCGCGTGCCGATCACCGCCAACGTCACGCCGTCCGTCCGCGCCGCCCTGCGCGCCCGCGCCCGCGAACTCGCCAAGACCGACGGCAACCGCCGCCCCCAACTCGGCGCCGCCATCGAGTCCTTCGTGCTCCCCACCCCATGAAAGCCACGTTTTATTACGACTCCAGCCTCGGCCGCGCCCTCGGCGTCAGTCCCGCCGGCCATGCGTTGCACGCCTTCACCTGGCTGCGGATTGCCCGCGGGCAGGAACGCGGGCCCGACTGGGCCGACACCCGCGAAGCCAAGCGCAAGGCCCGCCTGCACCTGCGCCTGGCCAAACATTTCCAGCGCCACCGCTCTCCCCGTTCCTGATTTCCTGCCTTCCAAATTCATCGCCCCCATGAAGATCCCCGCCTACCCCGGCCACGGCTGGGAAATCACCGCCCGCACCGACGCCCCCGAAGCCCGCCCGCTCAAGGTCCGCTTCGCCAAGCACCGCGGCGGCCTGCTTGACGGCCAGCTCCGCAAACACCCCGGCGCCGGGCCCGATGCCGCCGCGCCTTGGTATCTCCGCACCCCCACCAGTTGGTTGCGCGTGTCTCCGCTCGACGGCCCGCCCGCCTGGTCGCCCGATGGCATCGTGGCCGCCATCCGCAACGCCCTCGATCATCTGGCCGCCACCGCCCAACAGCGCGATCCGTTCGCCCGCGCCCGCGCCCGCGTCGCCTACCGCGCCAACCTCACCCTCGCCAAGCTGTCCGCCGACTGGCTCGAACTGGGAATGCCCGGCCTCGATCCCGACAGCGACGGCGCCGCCTTCGCCCCGCGCACCGCCGAGGCCCGCGCCGCCCTGCGCCCCTTCCTCGACACCGCCTTGCGCTGGTGGGGCAGCCACGATCCCGCCGCCGTCACCCAGCGCACCATGCGCGACTATCACGCCAGCCGCTGCGCCCAGGTCGCCGCCGGTGCCCGCAGCGGACAAGGGAAGGGGAGCCGCGCCGTGGATCTGGAGCTGAACGCCCTCGCCCAGCTCTGCCGTTGGGCCGTGGCCGACGAGCGCATGGATCACAACCCCTTCGCCCAGCGGCCCCGCTTCCGCTCCTCAAAGTCGATTGTCCATTGCCACGCCAAGCAGGCCGACAGCGACGAAGAGTTGCACCAGCTTGCCCGCCACCTGTTCGGCCGGCCCGCGGCCATCGTCAGCGGCGCCCGCCTCCTGTTCGCGGCCATGACCGGCCTGCGCCCCGGCGAGCACGCTTTCCTGCGCTGGGACGCCCGCGGCGCCAGCCCGAAACACCGGGCCCCCGGCGAACAATTCACCGACACCCACGGCCGGCGCCTGCTGGCCGTGCAACGGGAGAAACACGGCATCAATCCCGGCGTGGAGATCCACGCCACCCTCGGCGACTTCCTCGACGTGTGGCGCGCCTACACCCTGGAGCGGTTTCCCGGGTGCCCGTGGATGTTCCCGAACAACGCCGGGACGGGCCCCTGCGACAGCGACACCCTCAGCCGCGACCTGCTGCCCACCTGCGCTGCGCTCGGCCTGCCGCCGCGCACCGGCCACGCCGCCCGCGCCTACTACGTCAGCGTGCGCCGCTCGCAGGGCCTGAACGACAGCGACATTGCCAGCCACCTCGGCCACCGGTCCGGCGAGAAGATCGTGGTGCGCATCTACGGCGACCCCGGCGACATTCGCGGCACCGGCCGCCTCGACTGGCTCCCCGCCGACGGCACCGCGCCCGCGTGGCAACTCCTTCGCCCGGCCGCCGCCTCCAACCTCGTCGCCTTCGCCCCCGGCGCTGATACGTCACAAGATACGTCCGACCGTATCACCAACCGTCCGCCAGAGTTCACCAAAGTTCACGGTGAACCCACCGCGATACGCCCCAACGTATCAGCCGGCACCCCCTGAAAGCAGAAGGGCTGCAACGGTTTCCCGCTGCAACCCCTTGTAAATCATGGCGGAAGGGGAGGGATTCGAACCCCCGGATGGGTTACCCCATCTCCTGATTTCGAGGCTGCTGCTGGTCGGGCGTAACCGGTTGCACGGCAACGCGGCGCCACCGCCGGCTGCGCCGTGATACGCGACAAGATACGTCAGGGCACCGGGGCAAAGGCGGCTTCCCGCGCGCCCTTGGTCGGCAGGCGTTGGAGGCGTTGCTGATCCAGCGCAGCCCGGGATTCCTGCGATTTCTTGAGTAGCTTCAGGTAGTAGTCCGCCGCCGCCGGATCTCGCAGCAGCATCCGCTCGGATTCCGTGAAGGCTTTGCCGGCCATGGTCGCATCGACCGCCACGCGCACGGCTTCGCGGCGTTGGGCGTCGGCCTGCAACGTGGCTTCGGCGGCCCAGCGATCGGCGTCAAACACCCCGCGGGTGCTCACCTTCACCCAACGGCCCAGCGCATTGCTCACGAGCGGCAGCTTCAGGAATTTCTCCAGCCGTTCGGGCTCCGGCTCGCCGAGGGGCTTGCCCTCGAAGCGCCCCACCAGCGAGCCGCCCAGGGAATTCCACGTCTGCCCGGCCAGCTCCTTGTAGGCCGCGGCGCCGCCCACCTTAAAGGCATCGTCAGTCAGCATCAGCCGGCCATGGAAGGAATCGTAAGGGTTCCGGTGGTTCACGGTGTAATCCCACCACATGGCGGCATTCGCCAGCAGCGGATTCAGGCCGGGCAACTGCCCGCCGGCAAAGCTCAGCACCCCCTGGCCGCGGCCGGTCATCGTCTGGAACAGGCTGCCGTGCGCCAGCCGGGCGGGTTCCCACAGGGGCAGCCGCAGGTAGGCCACCTTCTTGCGCTCCCGATCATGCCAGCCGAGCGGCAGCACCAGGTAGTTGGTCAGGTCGTAATCCGACACGCTGCCATACATCTCCTTCAGGTCATCGCCCAGCAGCCCGCGCACGGCGAGCGATTGCAGCACCGTGGGCGCCACGATCAGGGCGGTGGCCTTGGCCGTGAAGCTAAACGGATTCTCCCGCGCTGCCTTGCCCACGGCCTTCACCCCTTGGAGCCACGGGTTGTAGAACATGGCGGCCCAATCCACGATGGGCGCCGCGGCGCCCTTGGTCAGGAAGTCCGGCGAACCGGCGCGCTCGCGCACCAGCTCCTGCTTCTGCCATTCCGGCATCTCCGGGAACTTGGCGTCGAGGTAGCGCATCCCGGCGATCTTCATGGTGCGCTCGAACACCTGGCCAAACTCGCGGTAATGGTTCCACGCCCGCACCAGCCGGGTCACCTGCTTGTCCTGCTCACCCCACTTCACGGGATCGAGCCCGAAGCTGGCCACCTTCAGGTCGAACTCGTTGTCCACGTTGTTCATCACCCCGCGGGAGTCGGCCCGGGAAATCAGCATCTTGCGGCGCAAGGCGGCATCGGCCAGCGGATTGACCCGGCCCCGCTGCGACTGGTAGGCCGCCTTGAGCGCGGGCCCGAAGTTCCGGGCCAAGTCGAGCGGGCCGGCGCCGGGCATCTGCATCGTCCACGCCGCGGCATCGCGCACCAGCGCTACGGGCCAGAAGCCGTAGTTCAACTGGGTGAAGATCGCCTTAAGCCCGCCGATGGCCTTCATCGAGGCGAGCGCCAGTTGGTTGTCATGGCCGGCGCCGCCGTCGATGCCGTCGGCCACCGCCTTGGGCACGTAGTAAGCCTTGGCCTTGCCATTCTCCAGATAGACCAGCGTGCCCACCTTCGAGCCCTTGCCCCCAAGGATCACCGGCTCCATGTGCTTGCCGGTGTAGCGCATCCGGGCCTCGGTGATGTTGCCGCGGTCGTTCTCGATCATGGCGCGCACGGTCTCGCGCTTCAGGATGTTGCGATACGCCGCCGAGGTGAGCGCCAGCGACTTCAGCACGGTCCCGGTGAAGGGCGCCTTGATCTCGCCGAGGTTGCCCACCTGCCGGTAGATGTGGCTGCCCACCTGGGGCCCGTAGGAATCCTCCAGCAGTTGCGCGATGCCGTCCGCCGCGGGTTCACCCTTGGCCTTGGCAAACGTCGCGTAGAACACCCGGTCCTCCATTGCCTGCATCAGTTCGGGCGACGCCAGGCCACTGCGCTTCACCAGATCCAGCACCTGCTCCTCGTAGATCCGGCGCCACGTCTGCTGCGCGGCCTCCAGCTTGGCAAAGTTCACGTTGCCCAACTGCTGCTTCATCTCCGCCAGCCGTTCGAGCGAGTTCTTCGGCGTCCAGCCCATGGGGTTGCCGATCATCCGCAGCTCCTTGGTCACCGGGTCCCGGACAAAACGCGACTCCGTGACGTGCTTGTGGAAGATGTATTCCTCCAGCCACACCCGGTCCACGCCCGCCTCGGCCAGCGGCTCGATCACCTCGCGGTTGGCCCGGCCCAGCAGCCGCTCGTGCTCCGTGGCCCGATAGCGGAAGTTGCCGGCAGCCTCGCGCAACGGCGCCCCGCGCTTGCCCGCCTGCCGCGCCACGCGATACAGCGGACCCAGCCGGTCGTCGAAGTGGTAGAGCACGTTGTCGAGGAAGGCGCCGGCCGAAATCCGGTCCTGCTTCCGCGCCCGATCCATGCTCTGCGCATCGTCCTCGCGCCAGGAGCGGCGCAGGTCGGTCACCCGGTCGCGCATCACGGTGCCGGCGGCCAGGCTGTCCTGAATCTCCCGGTAAAGTTTGGCCACCTCCGGCTTCCGGCCGAAGTAGCTGTTGAGGATGCGCCAATACGTCGGCGCCCGTTGCGCCATCGCCGCCGGGTTGTTGGCGAATATGCTGAACGCCTCGGCATACATCTCGGACGATGGCCGGAAATAGTCCTCCATCTTCTCCGTGCCGCGCCACCAGGCGATCAGCGGCTCGATTTCCGCCTTCACCTGCTCGATCTCGGCCAGCTTGCGCCGCGCCAGCTCCTCGCGGAACAGCTTCTGGAACCGTTCCTTGATCTCCGCGGGCGTCGGCTCGCGGCCCACCTTCTCGCGCACCTCGCGCTCCACCGTGCGCGTGCCGGTCTGCTTCAGGGTCGCCCCCTGGCTGGCCACGCGGGCATCCACCATGCCCTTCATCGCGGCCTTCAGGATGGCCTTCTTCACCTCGGCCGGCTGCTCGGCAAACCAGCGGTAAAGCTCCGGGTTCGCCTCGCGGGCGTTCATGCCCAGCAGGTTCTTCACGTCCTCCGGCGTCACCCCGGCCCGTTCAAAGATGGGTTCCTCGGTGACGATGGTGCGGACGATCTCCTCGATGGGGCCCAGCTCCTCGCGCAGGGCCCGCTCGGCTTCGCGCATGAGCTTTGCCCGCTCGGCCGGTTCGATCTTCCGATGCGGCACGTCCGGCGACTCCGGCAGCGTGTGCTCCAGGTAATCCTTCAGGCTGGCCAGCCGGCCGAACAGGTTGCCGCGGCCTTGGATCATGTGGTCGGGCAGCCAATCCACCCAATGGCCGATCTCGTGCCACAACACCTTCAGGGCCAGCAGCGGGTTCTCCTTGAACGCCTCGCGCTTCAGGTAGTCCAGCCGTTCGCGGAAGATTTCCTGCACCTCGCCCGGCTTGTCGGCGGCGGCCTTGGCGTAGGCCAAAGCCTCCTCGCGCAACCGGGCCCGCTCGGACTCCGGCAGGTCAAACAGGTCGCGCCGCAGCTCGATGCTGGCCTTGCCCGCGGCGTCGCGATGCTTGAACACCCCCAGCGCCGTGCCGCCCAACAGCCGCAGCCGGTCGCGCAGCTTGGGATAAGCGCCACCGGCCAGCTCGCGGGCGAACTTCACCGCCTCCGGCAATTCCATGGGAAACGCCGTAAACTCGCGGTTGTCCGCCGGCCGCGCCGGTGCTTCGCCCAGGGGCCCGCCGGGGTAGGCTTGCGAGCGGGTGCCCTCGGCACCGGATGCCCGCGGCCTCGGTCCCGGCGCGCTGAACAGGTCGCCGCCGCCCAGCAAGTCGCCTTGGCCGATGTCGCCCACGCTGCCGGTCAGGGGTTTGGCTTGCAGGTCCGCCAACTTCTCGCGGTCCGCCTTGGCCTTGGCCTGCGTGGCTTCCCGGGCCTGCCGGGCGTTCTGGTCCGCCACAGATTCCGGGGCGTCAAGCACGCCGGGACCGGTATCAACCTCGCTCACCCTAGTGTCGATAGGCTGGGTGATAGGTTTGTCGATAGCGTCAGCCTTTCCGGCCAACTGCCGTTCAAGATTTGCCACCTCCGCTTGGAGATCCGCCCGCTTGGCATCCACATTGCCGTGATCAACCGGGCCGTGTCCGAAGGTGCCGGGACGGTTCTTGGTGTTAAGGAATTTCAGCGACTGCCGCGCCTGTTGCAATCGGGTGTGCAACAGGCGGCGCTGTTCCACACTGATTTCGCCCTTCGTTCCCTCCGTTCCCTTCTGTTGCACCATTTCCGTGGCGTCAGGAAATTGGTCGGCCGTCTCTACGTTCTCTATGTTCTCTACGTAGATCGTCTGGCCGTCGGCGATGGTGGTGCGGCCGAAGCGGGTGCCGTCCTGCAAGGTCACTTCGCCCGTATCGGGGTCCACGCCGTCCACGCGCACGGGGTCGCGCCCTTCGGGGTAAAGCACGTCGCCCACGTTCAGGTCGCTGGTGTTCACCGGCACCTTGCCCTCGGCCGGCTGGATCGCGGCTGTCAGGGATTCCGCCTGCCGCTTGGGAATCACCTCCTGGGCGATGAACTCCTTCAGCTTGGGCAACAGGGCGGCACGTTGGCGGGCGTCGAGGTTGGTGTTCTGCGCGTCGATGCCCAGCGCCTGCGCGGCCCGGTAGCGGAGCTTGTTCAACTCCGCAGAGCGGGCCAGCTTGGCGGCAATCGTGGTGCCGTCCTGCTTCACCGTCTGCATCTGCGGCGCCAGCGCGTCGAGATTGTCCACCCAGCCCAGTTCCGGGCCGGCCTCGATGAGCAGCCGGTCGAACTCCTGCGAATCCGCCCGCTGCTGTTTGCCGGCCTCCACCTGCTTCCGCTGTTCGCCCCGGATAAACTGGTCGATGGGCGAAACCTCACGGGCCGGCTTCACCTCGGAACTTAGGCCGGAATCGGTGGGCAAAGGTGCCGGCTTGGCAACGGCCTTGCGCCCCATGCCCACGACATTCCACTCGGCATCCGGCGCAGCGGGCTCCGTCGCGCCTTGGTCCGTTTGGAACGGGTCGAGCGGGCGGCCTTCCGCCGGCAGGTTGTAACGCTCCTTGGACCGCTTCAGCACATACTCGCCGGTGTCAAAGTATCCGGGCCCCTTCACCTTGGCGGTGTGCCCCTCGCCACCCACGGCACGGATGGCCTGTTCGCGGGAATCAAACTCGTAGTGACCCATCGGCCCATTGGCGTCGAAATACGTGGTGCGCCATCGCTCCGGCTGGCCGGGAATCGGGGAGACGATCAGCGACCGGTCCGGCCGCTTGGTGCTCACATACTCCAGCGAACCCCGCTCGCCGGCCTGCGTCAGCGTCTGGTTTATCCACGCATCGCGCCGGGCCCGCAGCACGTCCGCCTTCTCGCGAAACTTGTTCTGCCGGCGCTCGCGCAGCATCCGGTCCATGGCCGTCTCGCCTTCCGCCGGCATCGTTTCGCCCACCCCTTGGTCCGTCGCAAACGGGTCCAGCGGGCGCCCCGGTTCCGCATTCGGAATTCGGAATTCGGAATTCGGAATTGCGGCTCCCTGCTCCGTGCTTCGCGCTCCCGGCACCTGTCCCAGCGGCGCCGCGCGGCGGAACACCGGGCTTTCTCCCTGCTCCCCGCTCCCCGCTCCCGGCTGCATCGCCTGCAAGGCCAGCTCGTCGGCGGTGGCGTGGAGGGCGTCCACCAGTTCGGGATTGGCCGCGGCATCGCGCAGGGCGTAGGCCACCCGCTCGGCGGGCGCCATGCGTTGCATCGTCTCGCTCGGCACGGACCGCCGGAACGCCGGCAGGTCGAGGCCGAGAAACGCCGTGTTGGCCACGAGGTTCCGCAGGATGGCTTCCTTGCGCTGCTCGGGCGCCATGGCCGCGTATTCGGGAATCCGC
>JBEISV010000051.1:0-17103 GCA_040375265.1 Verrucomicrobiales bacterium | reverse complement strand
TCGGCGAAGTTCATCGGGCCCGAGGTCTGGATCGTGATGACCAGCGGCAGGTTCAGGCCGGGGGGCAAGGGCTCCGGCAGCCGGTCGGGCGGCACCGCCGCCAGCCCGATGCGGCCGCCGCGCGTGCCGGCGTCGTCGAACAGGGCGTTGGGCGGGATGGTGAGCTCGACGCCCGCGAGCAGGGGGTTGCCATTGGTCTGGGTGCCACTGAGGTGGATCCGGGTCTCGGTGTTGGGCGACACGGCCTGGAGCGCCGCAGCCGGCACGAGCGGCAGGTAGAGTTTGCCGTTGCCGTTGACGAGGTTGTTGACGGAGCCGGCGGTGATTTCCCAGGCCTTGCCGACGAACGGGTAGTAGGCGCCGTCCGGCCACTGGCTGGCGGGCGAGGTGCGTCCGTCGACGTGCACGAAGATTCGGCCGGCCGGGCTCGGATCGAGCCGGAACTTGCCGTCGGCGCCCGTCACTGTCCGCAGGGTCTCCTCCGCACCGTCCACCGTGATGGTGACCCCGGCCAGGGGCAGGTTGGTGGTCGAGCCGTCGGGCAGTTTCACCGGTTCCGCGGCGAACACCTGGCCGACCACGGCGGTCTTGGCCACGGTCTTCACGGTCGGCGTGGCGTAGCCGAAGACCAGCGAACCGCCCGGCTGGCCGTCGCCGTCGGCGTCGAGCACCAGCCCGTTGGTGTCGCGGACCTCGGTCGGGGCGAAGGTGACGGTCACGTTGGTGCCCGCCGGCACCGGTTCGAGGGCGAACAGGGTCGCCGTCCGGCGGTCCGCGCCGAGTTCCACCCGGCCGAGCAGCTTGCGCCCGGCGGCGGTGGCGAAGAACTGTTCCGTGTTCAGCGTGGCCGCGGCGGCCAGCGGCGTGGTGAAGGTCACCACGACCTCGCGGTTCACCGACACGCCGGTCTCCCCGCTGGCCGGCGAGTGGCCCTGGATGCGGGCGGGCTGCAGCTGGCGCAGCCGGAAGTAGCGCCGTTCCGCGCCCAGCCGCACGTCCACGTGGCGCCGGTCGCCCTCCGCGGTGATCGCCTCGGCCAGCGGTTGCCAGTTGTCCGGCACCAGCCCCAGCGACGCCTCCGCCACCCACGCCGTCGGCCCGTTGGTCCACGCCAGCCGCAGGCCCCCGTCCGCCAGCGGCTCCAGGTTCAGCGGACGGTCCTGCGCCCACGCAGGGAACAGCACGCCGCACACCACCAACCAGCTTACCAGGACCAAGTTTCTCATGGGCAGGACAATCAGGGGCCGTTCCGGACCACCCGGAAACATCACCCCTAAGCCTAGGGACGCAGCGCCGACGCGCCCGTTACACCTGGTGACTCAAATTTCTCACGGATGCGTCACCGCACGACGGGGCCAATTTCCGCCGCACGGCTACCAACCCGGCCGATCTCGCCGCCGCGGCCGGCGACTGGTTTGAATGTGGTCCAAGCGAATGCGCGGAGTGGTCGTCATCATCGAAGCACCCCGAGCGAGCAACGATTTCGGGAAAACAAAAGGCGCGACCCAACCGGGTCGCGCCTTTCATTTAGTTTCGGCTTCAGGCTTTGGTCGATTCCTTGCCCGCGGATTCCTTGTCCTTGCCTCCCGGCGCCTTGGGATCACCCGCCGGCGTGGCCGTCCGGCTCTTGTAGTGGGAGGAGTAATAGCGGTTCTGGTAGTAGTGGTAGCTGTAGTAGTAGGAGTCTTTGCCCTCGAAATCGATGTCGTTCAACACCGAGCCGATGACAAAGATGCCCGCATCCTGGATGCGCTGCACCGAGCGGAGCGCGTGCTCGCGGCGGATCTTATTGAACTTGGTCACGAAGATCAGCCCGTCGCACATGGAGCCAACCACCAGCGGATCGGCGACGGCCGAGACGGGAGGGCAGTCGAGAATGACGCGGTCATAGCGCCCCGCGACCTCCTCCAGGAACTGCAACATCTGCTTGGAGCCGATCAGTTCCGACGGATTGCCGGGCGTCGCACCGCAGCAGATGACGTCCAAGTTGGGCACCTCGGACTTGTGGGTGATCTCGTCCACGCTGTGGACCCGGCCGGCCAGGTAGGCCGCCAGGCCAATCGGGCTCTGCAACTGGAACGCCTTGTGGACGGAAGGACGGCGCAAGTCCGCATCCACCAGCAACGTCTTCAGCCCGGTTTGGGCGGTTACGATGGCGAAGTTGGAGGCCACGAGGGATTTGCCCTCGGACGGGATCGTGCTGGTCACCGCGATGTTCCGCAGGCGATCCGCATTCTTGGCCAACGACACGGCCGCCCGCAGGGTGCGGAAGCCTTCTGCCGCGCTGGAGGTAGGCTGGATGTGTGCCTGCAAGTCGCGTTCGACGACGCTCGTGGTCTTGATGTTGGGCACATAGCCGAGGAACGGCAGCCGGAGATAATTCTCCACATCGTCCTGGCTCTTCACCGAATCGTCGAGGAAGTTGACGAAGAACGCCAAGCCCAGCGCCGCCAGCAACCCGCCGAACACGCTGCCGGCGAGGATCAGTGGCTTGTTGGGCTTCACGGCCTTGGACGGGATTACCGCACGGTCGATGATGACCATGTTCTGCATCTGCTCCTTGGAACTCAGGTCGTATTCCTTGGTCTTGGAGAGCACCAGTTGATACATGGTTTCCGCCCGTTCCTTCTGGCGAAGCATCAGCTCATACTGGGTTCGGGCCGCGTTCATCTCGAACACGGACTTTTCGGCGTCCTTATATTTCTTCTCCGCTTCCACCAGCTTGGACTGCTCAATTTGGGCGACATTGAACACGGCCTCAATGGACCGTTGCGCCTCGGACTTGAGTTTCTCGCGGTCTGCCTGGAGGGAATTCAGGACCTCGGAAACCTTTGGATGCTTGTCGCGGTAGCGGGTGCGGAGTTGGGCCAGGGTGGATTCCGAGAGGGCTACCTTCAGCTTCAATTCGGAAATCACGCGGTCCTGCGCCACCGTGGGAAACTCGACCAAGTCTTTGCCTTCCTTGATCCAGCGGTTGACCTGTTCCGCCGTCTTCTGCGCGTCGGACCGACGCAACAATTGGCCATCCAGGTCCAGCTTTGCCTGCTTCAGGCCTAGGGCCACCACGTTCATGTCGTCGGCCAAGGACACCATCGCCTTGTCCGACCGATACTTGGTCAGGCGTTCGATGGCCTGGGTGAGGTCCGCCTCCTGGCTTTGAGCTTCCTGCTTGAGCATGCGGTAGCCCGCCATCGCCTTGCCTGTCTTGCGGTCCTGATTCTGTTGCAGGAAATTTTCCACCAAGGTGTTCACGATATTCTCGGCGGCCTTGGGGTTCGGGTGGCGAATCTTGACCTCAACCAGACGCGTCAAGCGGATGGGGGTCACATCCAAATCCGCCGCCAACGCCGCCTCCCGGTCCGGGGACAGCTTGTAGCGGTCATCCTCATCCAGCTTTAGCTTGTCGATGACGGACTTGAGGAGGGAACGTGCCTGAAGGTTGCGATACTGGGTCTGGAGGTAGTCCTGGTCCTTGTTGCCCCAGCTAATCGCATCGCGGAGGCTCAGCACTCCGCCCGTTTCCGGGTCGATCTGCAGGCGGGCGACCGCCTCGTAAATCGGTGTGGCCCTGAACGCATAAAGCGCGCCCAAGATGACACAGATGGCGAACGTGGCGATGATCAGCCAACGCCGCTCAAGCACGACGTGCCAGTATTCGCGGATCTTGAACGCCTCCGAGGCGGATGGCGCGTTCGCTGAAGTGGTATTTTCGTTCATGCTCGTTTTAGAATACGGATTCAGCGACCCAGATCACGTCATCCGGCTCGACATACACCTTGCCTTCCGGTTTGCGCAGTTGGTCGTAGGTATACTGTTTGGTTGAGTCCTTTCGGCGTAGTTCAATCTGGCTCTTCTTCGCCTTCGGATTGAAATCACCCGCTGCGCCGATCGCTTCCACGATGTCCATGCGGTGGTCCGGCGGAATGTTGACGGGACCCGGCCGGTTCACCATACCCGTGACCGTGACAAACTGGAGGGCATACTGCTTCACCTCCAAGTAGACCTGCGGGTTGACCAAATAATCGGCGTCCAACTTGTCCCGAATGATCTTCTGGGCCTCGGCGACCGTCTTGTCATTCAGGTCGATTTCACCGATGAAGAAGTAGTCAATCTTGCCATCGGCCGAGACCTTCTTCTCCGCCATCATGTCCGGCTCGTTTAACACGCGGATGAGCAGGACATCGTTGGGCAGGATCTTGCGGGCATTGATCTGCGCCGCAGCCCGGGTTTGCAGGGCAAGGAGGGCCAGCAACCCCAGCAGCATCACCTTGAGGATAGGTTTCAATTTCATGGTTCAGTAGCCGATGTTCAGGGAAAGCGTGAGGTTGTTGACTTGGTAGTCGATGAGCGACGTCCGGCGCGCGACGGTGGCATCGCTAAACGTGGTGGAGTAGTTCTCGTATTCGTAGGCGAGGATCGCGGCGAGCCAGGGGCGTGGTTGATAGCTGAGGCGGGCGCCTGCCTCCAGAATACGGTCGGTGCGGGCTTGGTTGACCCCGGGAGTCTCGCTGAAATCGCCCATGTTGACGCCGGCATTCGCGGAAACCGCCCATTTGCCAGTCGTGCCAATCAGTTGGGTGGCCGTGAGCTGCACCCGGTCATAGATGAAGGACTGCTTCGCAAACTGGGGCGAAACGTCCGTGCTCCGGGTATACGCCAGCTTGAAGAACGTCTTGGGCCCGGCCGCATAGCTGATATCGGCGGAGACCGCGGGCGAAGCGATCGAGGCGGGCTCATCGCCGGGGGCAAAGGTTCCCTGAAAGCTGCGGCTTTCGTAGCCGACCTTCAGGTTGCCCTGAATTCGCGGAGTGAAATCACCGCGGATGCCGACGAACCCGCCGTAGACGGTTGAATTGGGCGCATCCGGCTGGGTGGTGAGGTTGGGGTTGACGAACGAACGCCCATACTCGAGTTCGGCGAACAGCCTCAGGCGATCCGTCCAAATGTAACTGGAACCGAAGGCGCCTTTCACCGTCTCACTGTCGTAAATGGCCACGCCCTGGTCGTAATCGTAGCGGTAGTGGTTGGCGGTGACGTAGAAATCGGTCTTCGCCGTGGCGTCGTAGGTCACCCGGTAATTGTCGGTCCACACGATGCGGTCCACCTGATTGCGGGTGGTGGCATTACCGCCGCCGAGGAAGCTGGACAGCAACTGGACGCTGTCATTGCCCACAATGGTGAACCGGCCGAGCTTGAGGTTCGCCCCGAATTGGCCGCGATGCTGGGCCGTGTCGTATTCGGGATTGTTGATATAGAAAATGCGGTCGTGAGTGTATTCGAAGGTCAGCGAGTTCAGCCCTGTGTCCCCGTATTGAAGGCGCAAACCGGGGCTCGCAATCATGAGCACCTCGGATTCCTTTGGCCGGACGGGAACGGTGGTGGTCCCCACGGAAGTTGCGCCCGGGACGCGCGAAATCACGTCACGCTGGGCCACCGCGGTCGAAATCCCGTTGATGGTCTCCACGTAGGCAGGAATTCGGACGGTGTAGTTGAAATTGGTGAGAATGTTCTGGGCGTTGAAGAACAGGTTGGTGCTCAAGGTGACGCCGCCGGGGAATGTCTGGAGATTGGTGGCCCCGGGGAACCGGATGGCGCCCAAGCCGGGGACGATCACGTCGTAGGGCTGCAACTGGTTGACGTAAAACTTCGTGGCAACGTCGTTGTTACCGTAGAAAACGTTATCCGTGAACTTCGAGGCCAAGCTGAGCTGGGGCTTGAACAACAGCTTGCCCACGTCGTAGGAGAGCCACTGTTCGGTGGTTTCGATAAAACCCGCCGCCAGCGCCCGTGTCGCCAGCAACAGCAACAGACACAAACCGGCCAAATATCCTCGGCCTCTGACATTGTTCGCTCTCAAAGCAGTAGTTCCGTTCACCCCATTGCCGCGGCGCCCCACCAAGGTCCTGGTGCGGCAAAGCCCGAACCCGGCGACCTTCTGGAAAGCATTCCGACGTGTAAACCACTTTCCTCCAGCGGAAACGGCTGACCCACGGAAAGCCGTCGCCGGTGACCCGGCCTAGCAAGTATCGAACCGGAGGTGAGCTTCGCAGTTCCGATAATTTCCGGCACCCGAAAGTTAGTGGCCCTCCGGTTGGCTCCCCCTATCGTCACGGACATGGTCGTGATCATCATGGGGGTGTCCGGGTCCGGCAAAAGCACGGTGGGCAGACTGTTGGCCGAACAAGTTGGCTGGGAGTTTCGGGACGGCGACAGTTTCCATCCGGAAGCAAACGTCACCAAGATGCGGTCGGGCACACCGTTGAACGACGACGACCGGCGACCTTGGTTGTTGGCGATCCAAGATTTCATGCGGCAAAGCCACGCCGATGGACAATCAGCCGTGGTGGCGTGTTCAGCCTTGAAGGCGGCCTACCGCGATTTGCTCCTGCGCGGCGAGCCGTGGGTTCGCTTTGTGCATCTCCAAGGCGCCCGCGAGCTCATCGCGGACCGAATGTCGGCCCGCTCCGGTCACTTCATGCCCTCCACCTTGCTCGACAGCCAGTTGGCAACCTTGGAGTCGCCGACGGACGCCTTGGTTTTGGACATCTCCTTTTTGCCGGAGCAGTTGGTCCGGCAGATCGTCACAGCATTGGGCCTTGGTGCCTGCCCGACTCCGCCAAAACCATGACCGCGGAACTGATCAACACCGGTTCCGAACTCCTGCTCGGCCGGATCCTCAATACCCATCTGCAATGGCTGGGTCGTCGGCTTGCGGACGCGGGATACGAACTCGGCCGCCAAGTGACAGTTCCGGACACCGGCGAAGCCATCGAAGCGGCGATTCGCGAGGCACTGTCGCGGGCGGATATTGTGATCACCACCGGTGGCTTGGGTCCGACCGGCGATGACCTGACCCGCGAGCGCGTTGCCGGGCTACTTGGACGCAAGCTCCTGCCCAATCCGGAAGTGGCGGCCCGAATCCGGCATTTCTTCGAATCCCGCGGCCGTCCTACGCCACCTAGGACGTCGGTCGAAAGCTTGGTCCCGGAAGGCGCCACCGTCCTGCCCAACAATCACGGCACCGCGCCCGGGCTGGCGGTGAAGCTAGACCCTAATCCGTTCCGTAACCCGGGGAAACCAGCGCTGCTCGTCCTGCTGCCGGGGCCGCCCCGGGAATTGCACCCCATGTTCCGCGATCAGGCCCTGCCCCTGTTACTGCGGGAAATGGCACCCGATTCCCCGTGCCACTCCCTCACGTTGCGCACGACGGGCATAGGGGAATCCAATTTGGAGGACTTGCTGGCACCACCGTTGGCCGGCCTCCTTGCACAAGGTTTGCAACTAGGCTTCTGCGCCAAAATCGCCGAGGTCGAAGTTCGATTCACGGGCCGAGGTTCGGCCGGGCGAGACCAGATTTCAGCCGCCGAGGCCATCGCGCTACCGTTGCTGGGCGACGCGGTGTTCGGCCAAGGTGACGAACTTTTGGAGGCCGCGGTTATCCGTGAAGCAACCCGTTCGGGTTGCACGGTAGCCCTCGCGGAATCCTGCACAGGCGGCTTCATCGCGCACCGGCTGACCAACGTTCCGGGGGCTTCCGTGGTTCTGCTGGCCGGGGTGGTCAGTTATGCCAATGCGGCCAAACAGGATTTTCTGGGCGTCTCTGGGGAGACTTTGGTGGAATTCGGTGCGGTCAGTGAGCCCGTGGCGCGGCAAATGGCAGTAGGTGTCCGCCGCGCCGCCAAAGCAGACTTTGGCCTCGCCGTTACCGGGATCGCGGGCCCGGGCGGCGGTTCCGCAGCCAAACCGGTAGGCACGGCATTCATCGGTTTGGCCGGTCCGGACGGTGCGGAAGTGGTTCGACAATTGAATCCATTCGACCGCGAGACCTTCAAATTCGCCACGGCCCAGCAGGCGTTGGATCTGCTCCGGCGAAGGCTTCGACAACTCCCCTCACGATGACCACGGCCAACAAAGTGACGGTGCTGCGGATCCTCCTGGTGCCGTTCTTCATCTTCCTGCTGCTGAGCTACCGTCAGTCAGGCGATGAATTTCAGCGTTGGGCCGCCTTGGGTTGCTTCGCGCTGGCAGCACTGCTGGACGGCGTGGACGGCTACATCGCCCGGAAGTTTCACCAGAAATCGGAACTTGGCGCAGTCCTCGATCCCCTGGCGGACAAGTTGTTGCTCGTCTCCGCCCTCATCATGCTGGCATTGGAACACCAACGCCTGACGCCGTTGCCCATCTGGCTCAACCTGACCGTCATTTCCCGGGACGTCCTGCTGGTCGTCGGACTGGGAATCATCCACCTCACCGTCGGTGAAACCCGGGTGCGACCCCGGTGGACCGGGAAATGCGCCACGGTCTTCCAGATGGCAGTCGTCTTGTGGTGCCTGCTGAAATGGCCCGCCGGCATCCAGCATTACTTGGCGCAGATCGCCACATTGCTGACCGCTGTGTCCGGCGGGCAGTATCTCTGGGACGGCCTGCGCCAACTGAGCGCCAGCCCGCGGTCCGGCCCCACGCCCGGCCAAGGCGGCTAACGATTATTTCTTGGGTTTATCCGAGCCATCGGCCCCCACCGGCGAGGGCGCCACGGCATCGCGCGTCTCTGCCGGCGCAGTGATGGTTTGCACGGAACGCCCCCGGTCCGCGTAAACCGCGTCGTTCGGCGCCAGCGGCTTGTGGTAATATGAGGCGTAGTAGTAGGTCGTGTAGTAATAGTAGGGGTTGTCAATCGGCACGCCGTTGACCACCAAGCCGACGAGTGGCGCCCCCCGCTGGCGAATGGTGTTGATCGCCAATCGCGCAAAGCGGATGGAAGTCCGGCCCGCCCGGACCACGAACAGCAATCCGTCGAGATAGGCAGCAATCGAGAAGGTGTCGTCGATCGCCGTCAGCGGCGGGCAGTCGAACACCACATAATCGAATCGTCCGCGAAGCTCCTCGATCAGCTGCTTCGTCTTGGCGCCGAGCAGCAATTCGCTGGGATTTGACGGCCGTTCACCGGCCCGCATCAGCCAAAGGTTCTGAACTTGGGTTTCGTGGATGGCCTCCTCCAACCCCAGACGCCCGTCCAGAACCTCCGACAACCCTCCCTCCAACGGTTGCTCAAAGTAGTTGTGAATGTTGCCCCGACGAAGGTCGGCGTCGATGAGCAGGGTCCGGTTACCCGCCGCCGCGAGTGTGGCGGCAAAGTTGGTGGTGAAGGTGGTCTTGCCATCTCCCGGCACCGCCGAGGTTACTGCCAACATACGTTTGCTGGCGCCGTCGGGTCCGAGCAGCAACGCCGAACGAACGCCCCGGAGGGCCTCCGCGAACATCGTGTGCGGCTTCATCCGCGTCAGCAGGAGGTAGCCTTCCGTGTTGTGACGCTTATCCACCTCCGGCAGCTGTCCAAGGATGGGTTCTTCCAGTTTCGCCTCAATTTCCTCCGGGTTCTCCACGCGGTCATCCAACCGATGCAGGAGGAACATGATGGCGATGGCCAATCCCAATCCCGCGCCGGCTCCTCCCATGATTGTCTGGGGCCGTTTGGCATCGACCGGGGCAGCGCTGCCAATGCCCGCCTGCACCACCATAAATTCTTCCTCGTCGGTGCTGACCCGCCCCATCGCATCCAACTGCTGCTTCAGCGTGTCCAAATTGCCTTGGACGCTCTTCTGCTCGGCTTCGAGCCGAAGCAACTGATTACGGGTGTCGGCGGACTCGAAGACGTCGGCCTTGATATCTTCAATCAGCTTCGGGTAACCACGGATCCGAGTCTTGAGGGCTTCGATCTGCCCAAGCCGGGCCTCTTCGACCAACTGGAGCTCAAACTTCAGGTCAGCCTGCAGCCGGGCCAGTGTCTCGCGCTGCCGGATGATGTAGGGATGCTTCTCCTTGAGATCCTTCAGCTTGGCGTCCAAATCCGACTCCAGATTTCGGATCGCTTTCCTAATTTCGGAGTAACGCGAGCCCATCGCCATGGCGGATGAACCGGCGTCATCGGATTCTTCGGTCGCTCCCTTCGCCGTTGTGCGTGGTCCCTTGGCCTGATTGCCCAACCCTTGCGCCGCCAAGGTCTCAGCCTTGGCGTTTTCGTAGAGTTCCAGTTCGGACTTCAGGTTCTGGTATTCGGCTTGGGTCCGGTCCAAACGAGCTTGAGCGGCCAAGCCTGCATCCTGGACGGATGTAATATTCTGTTTCCGGCGGAAATCGTCCAACGCCTGCTGCTTCTGCTCTAGGAGGCGCTCGTAGGTCAGGATTTGCTGCTCAACTTGGGCGCGGGTGGTGCTGACCATGCCGCGACGCTGTTGCTTCTGGAAGTCGACGAACTCGGAGGCCCACGCCGTGACGAAATCCTTCGCGTAGCCGTAGTTGGTGCTGTTGACGATCAGGAAGAACATGTTGCCGCGCCCCTGCTTCGCGTCGATGTCCGGCCGGACCAGCGCATTGGTCGCATCCCGCGTCTGCTGCAACTTTTCCAGCACCCGTTGCACGACCACCTCGGTCTTCATGAGGGCCAGCAACGTTTCCACCGTGGCGCTCGTTTCCTCGAAGCCGGTCTGCAACTGCATCTTGGACGCGCGGGCAATCGTGGCGGTCGACTGGTATTGGTCCACCTTGGTGACGGCCACCCAAACGCCAATTCCCAGGCCGACGGACGTGAAAATGAGCAGCAGCAACCAGCGCTCCCGCAGCAGCTTGAAGTAGCGGCGGAAGTGCAGGTAAAGGTTGATCCGGTCGACCAGCGAGGTGCCGTAACCGGGGACCGAAGAGCCGTAGGAGCCGTAGGAACCCTTCATCTTCTTATAGCGCGTTGAAAATTCTCTCCGGGATCTCAACCCGGTCTCCGTCCTGAAGGACAGGATCTTTGGTGCGGTCGCCTTCTTTCATCAGCTTCCGAACGTCGTGTTCGGTGACAATCTCTCGCTTGGTCGTGGGGTCGAGCCTGCGAATCCTGACTTCACTTAGTTTGGCGCGAGGAAGTTGCCCAAGTTGAATAATCAAGTCCGTCAACGTCTTGGTCTCCCCCTCACGGATCGTAATGCTGCCACTCGTGACCCCGAAGACGGTAACTTTTGCCATATTTTCCGGATTAACCACCGAGGCATCCTGCCGGATGCGGTCGAGGTCGATCTTCACGGCGCAATCATTGTAGTATTCCGCGTCGAGCAACTGTTTCACTTCTTGGCGCAGCGCCGCCAACTTCTTGCCGCGGGCATTGAGCTTCACGTAACGATCGCTTTCCTTGGAGACCGGGAACAGCGCTTCGCCCGCCGCGGTGATGTCGACTAATTGGATAAGCTTCGCCGCCGCCGGATCTTGGTCGATGCTGAAGCGCAGGACGTCTCCAGGCTTCAGGTCTCGGGCCTCGGCGTCGATTTTGTCGAGCGTCGCCGTAACGCCATTCGTGCCGATCGAGTTCGTGGCCAACGTCGGGATCGCGTTGGTGCCCACCGGGACAGGCACAGCCTCCTGGCCAACCAACCGGGCCAACCCAAGGCTGCCGACCAAAACATATGCAACCAGTCGCTTCATGAATTTAGAATTGATAACTCAACGTCAGGGTAACCGTGTGGGCGTTGAAATCGCCGAACACAAAGTCCGTGTCGCGGATGACATAGCTCCATCCCAGGGAAGAATTCAGCCGCTGCGTGATCTGGTAGCCGGTCGAAACACCGAAGCGATAGGACTGGCTGACCTGCCCCGCGGTCGGCACGCCGAACAACCCTTCCGGGGTCCGCACCACGTCGGTAAAGGTGCCCTGTGAGGTCACCAGGATCGGCGGAATCCCGTTCGCCGGGTCGCCCGGCAGGTAAATTGAGCCCGGGGGA
Organism: Verrucomicrobiales bacterium; assembly: GCA_040375265.1. GTDB lineage: Bacteria > Verrucomicrobiota > Verrucomicrobiia > Limisphaerales > UBA9464 > CAIWAH01. The sequence goes on along the minus strand of JBEISV010000051.1, from coordinate 5,347 downwards.
ACCGCAAAGATGGCCAACCCTCCCGACTGTTCGGTCTGGTCGACTCCGGCATTGAAATTCAACGGAATGAAGTCGGTCAGACGCCAGCTCAGCTGATAGCTGGCCTCCATCGAAGTCGAAAAATTGCTGCCCAGCGCGCCGTTAACGCCACGGCCGAGCGAGATCGAGTGGTTCAACACCCGGTTGATCTGATGCCGCACGGAAAGATTGCCGGAGATTCCGGAGAAATCGGACGAATCCCGAATCTGCCCGTTTTGTTCTGAATTGATCATCGTGTAACGCACGCTCGCGCTAACCGTGATGTATTCGCTGACCGTCCAGGTCGTTACGGGACCGATGCCAAACGTCTTTGAGGAGTTCTGGAATTGGTTCGAGTAGTCGTTCAGGGAGGCGCTGGCCGAAATGCCAACCGACAGATCCGGGTGCAGCCGTTGGAACACCGCCGAGGAAACTGTGTGCGAATCGCCATTCAGCGAATCAAAGCTGTCGTCCAGACCCCGCTCCATGGAGTAGGCGTAATCGGCACTGATCGACAAATCCGTGTAGGGCGCCCACTCGGTCGAAAGGCCGGTCGAGTTGTTGATCCGGTTAAACCGCACCGCCAACGGATTGCCGGTGCCGATAATGTCAGGACGTTGGTCAGCCGAATTCGCGGTCGAAAGGCGGTTGAAGACCGTGAACAGCGCATCACCCACGCTGAAGGCATAGTCGATGGACGTGTTCGGGTTGACGGTCAGGCCGCTCAGGTCCTCCTGGACCAAGTTGAACCGGTAACCGACTCCCACGTTGAGGCTCAGACGCGCCGCATCGGTCATTTGCCACCGCAGGTTGGTATTTAGCATCGGATTGATGCTCAGGTCGTAGTTCTCCCCGCCGCCCTGACTTTGGAGAGCGTTGCTGGTGTAGGCAAACGACACGCTGCTCCCAAAACTGACCAGAACCGGGCCCAGCTTGAGGTTGTAGTCGCCGCCATCAAATCCAGCCGGCCGGTAGGGGATCCGTTCGTTGGCGTAGAAATCCTCACCCGCGCGGGTCGCCACCGGCTGCTCGGCGGGAGCGGGAACTACTGGCGCCAAGAAGGGATTACGGGTGTCGAAATAGGCCTGCCCCAGCACGACCGTGGTGGACGCCACGGCCAAGCCGAAGGAGGAACCCCGCGCCAGCCGCGATCCCATCCGAGGTAAGGTAAGAGGCGAAGCGGCCGGATTCCGTCGCGGCGCCGGTTGAGGAAGGGTCTTCAAATGGGGATCAATCAGGCCGCGTTGCCGCCGCCATTATCAGTCGTTGTAGCGCCACGCTATCAATTGAGCTTCCGTTCACAAGCCTCATTCCCCTCGCAAAATCTGACGAGGCCCTGCTTACGGCACATCCCTCACCTGATAGAACCGCAACTGGTCCGTGGGCCGGGTGTCCAGCAACTGCCCGGACTCACCCGCGACGTTCACCACGCCACCGACGGCCTGCCAAGTCGCGCCCGCCAGGTTGTCGCGAGCATACACCTGATACTTCCGCCCCGGCGCGCTTTCCCAGGTCACAGTGGTGCCCGGCGCCGCCAGCTTCACACTGCTTATTCGCCAGTTTACCGAGCTGGCTTTAGTCGGATCCGATCCCATGGTCGCTTCCCGCCGGTTCACGAACCCGTCGCCGTCGGGATCCTGCTCCGGCCCGGCCGTGTTCTGGGTGAACGGGTCGAAGTAACGTCGTTGGAACCGGTCATCCAGCCCATCGAGGTTGAAGTCTGGGCTGACCGGCAGGATCTCCGCGAAGCCGTTCGCCCAGGCGGTGAAGCCGTTGGCGGTGACGCTCAGGGTGCGCAGCCCCGGCACGGCATTGCTCGCGACGGTCACCGGCACTTGGACCAACGTCAGGCTCCGCAACGCTCCCGGCAGCACCTCGGTAGGGCCGTAGGAAACCCCCTCGCCCGTAAGCCGCAGCACCGCGTTGGTGGCCACGAGTCCAGGAACAAAGACGCCAATTGTCTGCCCGGCAACGCCCGGCTTCAACTGCACGCAGATGTCCCCGGCGGACCGCGCCGCCGGATTCGTGCCCAAGCGCATTTCCACGATTCGAAACGGCGGAGTGCCGGCGGAAACCGCCAGATTGCGCGTCACGCTACCATTCGCGGTGACCGCGACCGTGGCGTTCGTCAGCGGCAGGAAGGCGGTGCTGCCGTTGGCCCAGGTCGCCCGCGACGTCACGTCCAGATCCGCGCCGCGAACCAAGTAGGTATCACCCGAGGTCGGCGGGTCCAGCGGGGTCACCCGGATTGCGTAGCTGTCGGGCACCAAGCCACCGAGCGTGAAGCTGCCATTCGCCAAGGTCGCCGTGCTGGCCGCCGCGTTGCCGTTGGCATCTTCCAGCGTGACGATGGCCCCGAGCACCGCCGCGCCGTTCAATGTGACCGTGCCGTTTACCCGCCCCACAGCTGCCGAACCCAACGCCGTGCCGTAAAGGGCCCGCAAACCGCTGATCTCGTCCGGCGACATCCCGGCGGCATGGTCCACACCGCCGGAGTTGCTCCAGAACATGGTCGCCCCCCCGAGAGGGGAATGGTTCAGGCCCAGCAGATGACCGATCTCATGGAGGGCGATGGCTTCGACGAACTGGTCGTTGGGACGCACGGCGCCAAAGTCGGTGAACCAGGCAAAGTTCCGATTCAGCACGATATCCGCCTCGGCAATCGTGCCGTCCGCGGTGGAGATTACGGTTACGCCCCGCGCCGACGCCGAAAAAAACGTGGTCCCACCATTGAGGAACCGGTTACCGGTCAGCCAGACCACGTCATTGCGACCGTCGAGCGGATTCACGTCCCCCGGCAGCAGGCTGCTGCCGAACTCCTCGAATTTCACCTTGGTGCCGGGCACCGCCTGCCACTGGGCGAACGCCGCCCGGATGGCATTCAGCTCGGCGACCCGATTCGTTGAGGAATAGCCCTCGGCCGCCAGCGTGTAACGGATCGCCAAGGTCGTGGGATTCTGCACTGGCTCCACGCTGGCGTCATAGGAATCAAGGTTCCAGCGCATGGCCTGGCCATTGGCGGCGTATTGCGACACCGCGGCGGAACCGGAAATGAACCCGCCGCCCACGAGCCCCACCGCGGCCACGAGCATTCCCACAGCCATCGTCTTCATCGCATCGCCTCCCGCACTCGCCGATGCAACTCACCGAGCTCCATCGGCGCCTGCCCAGGCAGGGCAACACCGCCGCTCACGCGGGCACCATCGCTGGTTGCTTCGAGCGCCTTGGAAACAGCATTCGTTTTCAAAGTAAATTTTCCCCGCGCCAAATCGAGCGTCACCGCTTCCCCGCGCGGGTTGAACACGGCGAACAAGACCAGCTCCTGCCCCAGCCGGAATTCCGGCTCGCCGAGCACCCGAACCTGCCGGCGGCCCAGCACGGAACTTCCCTGCACCACCATCAGCCGGTTGGTCGGCGCGCCCTTCCACGTTTCGTTCACGGACAACGCGATCTCGGTTCGCGGTTGCCCGCCATCATCCTGCTTCGCTTCAAGGCTCACCACGGTGCCGTGGACCACCACGTCAGCGCGCCGAGACAGGTCCTCGACCGAGGTGAGCGGTATGTCCGTTGCCCGGGCCACCTGGCCGGCCAATCCCAAAGCCAGGGCGACCGCTTGGGCGAAGGATATCGAAGGTTCGTGATTCATGACCCGTTCACGCGTGAAAAATAGCCCCCTTTGGCCAGCAATTCGGCGGCCGTTCCGACTTCTGTCACCTCGCCGGCGTTCAAAACCACGATCCGGTCCACCTCACGGATCGTCGCCAGCCGGTGCGCGACCATCAGCGCCGTCCGGCCCTTCATCAGCCGGCGCAGGCTCGCCAGGACCAAGCCTTCGCTTTCCGCGTCCAAGGCGCTGGTGGGTTCGTCCAGCAGGAGAATGGGCGCGTCCTTCAGGAAGGCGCGCGCCAAGTTCAGCCGCTGTTTTTCCCCCACGCTCAACCGGGCCGCGCCGTCGCCCACCACCGTGTCGTAACCTTGCGGCAACCGGCGGATGAACTCGTGCGCGTTGGCGGCAGCGGCCGCGGCCTCGATCTCGGCTCGCGTCGCACCGGCCCGGCCGTAACCGATGTTCTCCGCGATGGTCGTCGGCAGCAGCAGCGATTCCTGGAGCACCAGGGCGACGTGTTCCCGCAGCCACGGCCGGGGATACGACCGCAGGTCCTCGCCGGCCAGCCGGACGAGTCCGGAATCGGGGTCGAGAAACCGCGGGATCATTTGGAGCAACGTCGTCTTGCCGGCGCCGCTCGGGCCGATCAACGCGACCGATTCGCCGGCCCGCAGGCTCACGCTGACATTCCGCAGCACGGGTTGACCGGTCGTGTAGGCGAAGGAAACGCCCTCGAAGGCCAGTTCGGCCGCCGGGAAGGTCCGGTTCCTGAGCGGCGGTTCCGCCTTGGCGGTCCGGTCTTCCGCCAGCAGTTCCAACACCCGTTCCGCGCCCGCCCGGGCGTTGGATACGGTGGAACCGACGTGCGAAAGCTGGTTCAACGGTTCGTAGAGCTGCGCCAAGTAGGCGAGGAAGACCAGCAACCGGCCCACCGTCAGGTTGCCGGCGGTGACTTCCCGCGCGCCTAGGACCACGATGCCGGCGGTCCCCACGGCGAACACCACCGCGACCACTGCGAGGTAAACCACTTCGGCCCGATGCTGTCGCCAGCGCGCCGACAAGGAGCCCGCGGCGCTGGATTCGAAGCGGTCCGCCTCAGTCTGCTCCCGGGTGAACCCCTGGATCAGCGGCAGGTTGGCGACCGCCTGCTGCACGAGCGCGGCGACGCCCGCATCGACCGCCTGGGCCCGGCCGGCCCGCTGGCTCATGAGCGGCCCGAAAAACCGCATGATCAGCAACAGGACCGGCACCGTGCCCAGCGCGACCAGGGTCAGCGCCGGATTGAACCGCCACATCACCACGGTCATCGCCAGCAGCGTCAGCGTCGCGCCGAGGAAGGTGAACAGGCCCTGCTGGAACAGGGTTTGGAAGGCGTGCGTGTCCCAGGTTGCCCGGTAGATCAGGTCGCCGGCCTGGGCGCCTTGCAACCGGCGCAACGATAGCCGCAGCAACCAGCCGAACACCGCCCGCCGCACCCGGGCCAGGCCGCGCAGTCCGGTGTGAATGACCAGCGCCTGCTGGGCCGCCCCCAGCAAGGCGTGCAGGGCATGGACCGCGGCCAACAGGACCGAATTAAAGAGAATGACCATCAGGTCATCCTCTGCCCCGGGAACCGCCGCGTCGTTCCGGGCGAGCCGGTCCACGATCCACGCCAGCGGCCATGGCTTGAAGATGGCCACCGCGGTGGTCGCCAGCAGCAGTCCAAGCGCCGCCCCCACGCGG
>JBEISV010000465.1:0-3890 GCA_040375265.1 Verrucomicrobiales bacterium | reverse complement strand
CCGGCGGTCGAACAGCGAGGCGTAGAATCCGTCGCCCTCCGTTGTGGTGTTGAACAGGGACTGCACGGAAAACGCGACGCCGGCCAGCTTCCAGGCCCCGTCGCGAGTGTCCCGCAGGAAGAGTCCCCCCCCGGAATCGCCCCCGGTCACGGCGGCCTCGTCGTCTCCCGCATCGGCGGAAAAGGTCAGGGCGAGCAGTCCGCTCGAACCGAGAACCCCGGGGGCAAACGCCTGCTCGACCCGATTGGTTCCCCAGCGGGGGCGGAAATCGTTTTGTCCCCAAGTCCAGCCCCGGACTTCGTTGGTGCGTTCCGTAGGGTGAAAAACGGGTTTGCCGCGGGGAAGTCCCCGGCCAAAGAGCGTGGCCACCTTGCGGGACTCATCTCCCCGCCGATACAGCGTCGCCCAATCCGGGAAGCGGCCGCCGACGGTCAGCAGGCTGAGGTCCGTGCCCGGGAGGTTGGTCACGGCAATGACCCGGTAAGCCAATCCGTTGTGCCGGGCGATGGCATTCGTGCCGATGTTCAGGTGGGCGGCCGTCAGCAAGTGGCGGGGGCCGACGACGGTCCCGGTGAAATCGAAGAACACCTCGTGCTGCCAGCCGGAATTCGCCAGCGCTCCGGTCGGGGCGGAGGTGTTGTGGTCAGGGTCCCCGTGGCCGAAGAAAATCATGGCGGCCGCCGGCGCCAGGACGGTTGCGCCCCCAAACAGACCGCATCGGATCAAGCTATGAACCCCTCGCCGCACAGGCCAACGCTGCCCAATCCCCGCGAGGTCGCAAGCGGTTGCCGGGATTTTCGTCAACGTGGAACGCTTCGCGGATTTACAACCCGCCGGCCGCTCCCCATCTTCCGCGCCGAAATGACGGCTGAGATTCGCCACGACTGGTCCTTGGAGCAGCTCCGGGATTTGCACGCCCGCCCCCTGCTGGAACTCGTCTTTGAAGCGGCCAGCGTGCACCGCCAGTTCCATGACCCTCGCGAAATGCAGGTCAGCAAGCTCATCAGCATCAAGACCGGCGCGTGCCCGGAGGATTGTGCCTACTGCGCCCAGTCGTCGCGCTACAGCACCGGCGTCAGTCCGGAGCGGCTGATGGAAAAGGCAAAGGTAGTCGAGATCGCAGCCCGGGCAAAGGCCGCCGGCGTTTCCCGGGTGTGCCTCGGCGCAGCCTGGCGCAGCGTGAAGGACAATGACCAGTTCGACCGCGTGCTGGACATGGTGCGCGACGTCACGGGCATGGGCATGGAAGTCTGCTGCACGCTGGGGATGCTCAACGAGTCCCAAGCCAAGAAGCTCGAGGAAGCCGGCCTCTACGCCTACAACCACAACGTGGATTCCTCCGAGGAATTCTACGAGACTATCATCACGACCCGAACCTACGCCGACCGGTTGGACACCCTGGCGAATGTCCGCAAGACCAGCATGACCATGTGCTCCGGCGGCATCATCGGTCTGGGCGAATCGGTGGATGACCGGCTCAAGATGCTGCGGACCCTGTCCCAGATTCAGCCCCATCCGGAGTCCGTGCCGATCAACATCCTCTCCAAGGTCGATGGCACGCCGCTCGCCGAGAACGCGGAGGTGCCGGTCTGGGAAGTCATCCGGATGATCGCCGTGACCCGTGTCGTCATGCCGCGTTCCGATGTCCGCCTTACCGCCGGCCGCGTGACGCTCGATCCGACTGCGCAGGCCCTTTGCTTCCTCGCCGGCGCCAACTCGATCTTCTCCAGCGAAACCGAGTTCATGCTGACCAAGGCCGTGCCTTCGCCCAGTTACGACGCCGACAAGGCGCTGCTGGACGCGCTCGGGTTGGTGATGCGGGCCCCGTTCGTGAACCCGAATTCCCCGCGGGCCGCCGAACTGGCGGAACAGGTCGGACTCGGTTCGGCTCCGGCCCTTCCAGTGTGCGAGATGAAGGGGTCGGCCTGCGCGGTGGCCTGAGGCGTCGCGGACGGTTATGGTGGAGCGTATTTTCGGTCCTGCTGAAATCGTGATGGATTGTAAGGAGGAGCGCGCGTCCCGCCTGCCTTCACACAGCGGACAAGCACTCCCATAGTTAGTGGCCGGCGAACTTTGGGCTTTGTCGGCGGGCCTTTGGCCTTAGGTTCGCGGCGGTCTTGGAAGGGCGGAGTGTCGCTCGTGGCGCAAGCTGCGGGAGGAAAGTCCGAACTCCATAGGGCGCAGGCCCACGGAAACCGGTCGCACCGCTGGCTTCGGTCAGCGGGTAAGCCGGCATGCCCGCGGGCGCGGACGGCGAAAGCCGGACGCGACAGACAGTGCCACAGAAAACAAACCGCCGCCGGTCGCGAGGCCGGCGGTAAGGGTGAAAAGGCGGGGTAAGAGCCCACCGCCCGGCGCGTAAGCGACGGGGCACGGAAAACCTGCCTGGGAGCAAGGCCCAATAGGGGACCCCGACGCGGCCCGCGTCACGGTCGGCGCAAGCCGGCCAGGTTCCGGGTATCGGCTGCCGAGACAAATGACGCTCACCGGTCCGCAAGGGCCGGGACAGAATTCGGCTTACAGCCCTTCCAAGACCATTTTCCCCGCCCAGCCCGGCGGCCTTGGGCAGTTGGCTGAGGATGCTGCACCTTACGGCTTGGCCGGGATCAATCCGCGCTCGGCCAGCCATTCCAGCGAGCGCTTCTGCCAAGCATCCCATTCCGCGCCCCGGTAGCCGTTGAATCCATGGTCGCCCTGCGGAAACTCCTGCAACTCCGCCGGCACGCCGTGCGCCTTGAGCGCGGCGAAGAACATTTGGCTATGCGCCACCGGAACCACGGCATCCGTCCGCGCATGCGTTAGGAAGGCTGGCGGAGTCCGGGCCGTGACCTGCTTTTCGTTGGAAAAGAGCTCCACGACTTCAGGCGACGGGGAAGGGCCGAGCAAATTGGCCCGCGACCCGCCGTGGGTCAGCTCGCCCATCGTGATCACCGGGTAAACCAGCACCATGAAGTCCGGCCGGCAGCTGAGGCGGGCGACCGGATCCAACGACTTCGGGTCGCCGGCGTCGAAATGAGTTCCGGCCGTTGAGGCCAGATGGCCGCCTGCGGAGAAGCCCATGATCCCGATCCGGTGGGCATCCAGCTTCCACTCGGCGGCGTGGGCCCGGACTACCCGCAGCGCGCGCTGTGCGTCGAGCAGCGGGCGATGGTAATTTCCCGCCGGCAAACGGTATTCAAGGACGATCCCGGCGATTCCGTGGGCGTTCAGCCAGCGGGCTATCCCGTGGCCTTCTCCCTCCACCACCCGGCCGCCGTAACCGCCGCCCGGGCAGATCACGACCGCGGTGCCCGTGGCGCGTTCCGGTGCGGGCAGATGCACCGTGATCGGCACGTCGGCCTTCTCGGACTGGCCGTTGCCCAACGGTGCGCCGTCGGGCCAAAGCGGTAGCCGGAGCGGCTCGGCGGCCAGCGCGGAAACCGTCCAGCCCACGAGCGTCGCGAGGCAGGTCAGGCCCGCCAACCGGCGGTGAAAAAGGCGATGAGACAGCATGAGGTGGGGAATCAATTTCACGAAGCGGCGAGTTGCGCGACCCGGAAGTCGGCGGATTCGGGTTCTTCCACCGGCGGTCAGGGAGCGCGATGGCCGAGACCGAAAATCCAGCCCTCCAACTGCGCCACGGTGGTTTCGGCCGGGCTCAGCGATGGTCGAAAGTGGCCCGCCAACGTGCCGGCGAGATCGTTCTCCCGCAGCCAACGCGCCACGCTGTAGGCATCGTGCTGGTCCGCGGTCCGGCCCTCGTTGGGAAAGTTCCGGTTCCACAGCGCCGGATACACCTCGGCGAAGACCGATACACCGGCGGGCGGCGCCCAACCGTCGAACGGCCAAAAATGTGCCCGGGCGCCCAGTTGTTGACGGAGGAAGCGCAGCCACGGCAGGCCACTGTGCGT
>JBEISV010000426.1:0-4295 GCA_040375265.1 Verrucomicrobiales bacterium | reverse complement strand
GGCAGTTATCCGAAGATCACGTCCTTCCCCTATCCCAAGGTGGGCGAGACCAACTCGGCCACCCGTTTGGGCGTGGTGGCCGCCACCGGAGGGCGCGTGCGCTGGCTCCGGATTCCCGGCGACCCGCGCGAGCATTACCTGCCGCACTTGGAATGGACGCCCGACGGCACCCTTTTGCTCCAGCAGTTCAACCGGCTTCAAACCACGAATCTCGTGATGATTGCCAGCCCGAGGACCGGCGCCACGCGGGTGGTGCTCCGGGAGACGGACAGCGCGTGGGTGGACAACCTGAATCCGTTCCGCCTGTTGAATCCGACGGACGGTTTTGTCTGGCTGAGCGAACGCGACGGCTGGCGGCACGCCTACCGCGCGGGCATGGACGGCAACAGCGTTTCCCGGATCACGGGCGGCGACTTCGACGTGATCGGGATTGAGGCGCAGGACAACGCCGGCGCCTGGCTTTACTACGCCTCCTCCCCGGACAATCCCACCCAGCGATACCTCTACCGGACGCGGCTGGCCGGCGGTCCGGCCGAGCGACTCTCACCCGCGGGGCAGCCCGGTTGGCACACCTACGACATTTCGCCGGACTGCCATTGGGCGGTGCACACTTGGTCCACGTTCACCACGCCGCCGGTGGTGGAACTGGTCAGCCTGCCCGATCACAAGGTGATGCGCGTCCTGGCCGGCAACCGGAAGCTGCGCGAGAAGCTGTCCGCGCTGAAGCGGCCCGCGACTGGGTTCCTAAAGCTCGACATCGGCGAGGGAGTATCGTTTGACGCCTGGTGCATTCGGCCACCGGCTCTGGATCCGGAGGGCAAGTATCCGCTGTTGATTCACGTCTATGGCGAACCGGCCGGGCAGACCGTCAAGGACTCTTGGGGCGGGGCGCGCGGCCTGTGGCACTGGATGCTCGCGCAACAGGGCTACCTCGTGGCCAGCGTGGACAATCGCGGCACGGCGACGCCGCGTGGACGCGACTGGCGGCGAAGTGTGCATCGGCAGATCGGCATCCTGGCAACGCACGATCAGGCCGCCGCCGTGCGCGCCCTGCTGCAGCGCTGGCCGGAAGCCGATGCCGGACGCGTCGGCGTGTGGGGATGGAGCGGCGGCGGCAGCATGAGCCTCAACGCCATCTTCCGTTACCCTGACCTCTATTCCACGGCCATCGCCGTCGCGCCGAACGCGAACCAACTGCTCTACGACACGATTTACCAGGAGCGCTATATGGGCCTGCCGGGCGACAACGCCGAAGGCTATCGCGACGGTTCGCCGCTGACGCACGCGCAGCATCTGCGGGGCAATCTGCTCCTCGTCCACGGCACCGGCGACGACAACGGCCATTACCAGGGCACGGAAACGCTGATGAACGAGCTCATCGCCCGGAACAAGCCGTTCGCCGTCATGCCGTATCCGAACCGCTCGCACAGCATCTCCGAAGGGACCAACACCGTGCGGCACTTCTACGGCACGCTCACCCGTTTCCTGAACGAGCATTTGCCGGCGGGAGCAGGCCGACCGGAGCCCGGCCCGGGAAAGGAACCGCAATGAAGGCTGTTCTGCGGATCGTTTGGACACTGGCCCTGGTCGGACTGGTTCGCGCTGAGCCGCCGTTTGTCGGCGGACTGGAACGGGAAGGCACCGAACCGCTCGCGGGGGCGGTGCTCGCAGGCGAACTCGGCTGCGCCGCGTGTCACCCGAGCGGACAGCAGGCGTTTGCCGCGAAACCGGGACCGGACCTGTCGGCAATCGGGACGCGGGCCAACGGCGCGCATCTGCGGCGGTTCCTCGCGGCGCCCTCGGCCGTGAAGCCGGGAACGACGATGCCCGACGTGCTCGCGCATCTTCCGGACGCCGAGCGCGAAGACGCGGCGAACGCGCTGGCGCATTACCTCGCGTCGCTGGGCCGGCCGATGGCTTCAGGGCTGCCAACCCCGGACGCGGCGGAGCGGGGCGCAACGCTGTATCACTCGGTCGGCTGCGTGGCCTGCCATTCGCCGGAGAAGTCAGTTGCCGGATCGGTGTCGCTCGGGCCGTTGGCGGAAAAGTATTCCGTCGCGAGTCTCGCGGCCTTCCTCGAACGCCCGCTGGAGGTGCGCCCGGGCGGTCGGATGCCGGACAGTCACGTCGGGCGCGCGGAGGCGGCAGACATTGCGAGCTACCTGCTGCGCGACCAAATGGCGCTGCCGCCCCCATTTCTCCTGGAACCGGCACTGGCCGCGCGCGGGAAACGGCTGTTCACCGACTATCGTTGCCACGCCTGTCATCGCACTGGCGAACCCGTCGCCCCTCCGGTGCTCACGGCCTTCAGCCAGCTGCGTCCGGCCGGGGGCTGCCTCTCGGACAAGCCCGGTGCATGGCCCCGGTATCCGCTCGCGGAACGCCAACGCGCCTGGTTGCGGGCGGCAATTTCGGACGAGGCGAGGAACCGGACGCCCGCCGAGCAGGTATCGCTCGCCCTCACGCGGTTGAACTGCCTTGCCTGCCATCAGCGTGACGGGGTGGGCGGTGTCGCGGGGAACCGCGGGGAGCATTTTGCCGCAAAGGACGAAAACCTTGGGGAGCAGGGACGTCTTCCCCCGCCGCTCACCGGCGTGGGCGCCAAGCTGAAAGCTCCCTGGTTGCGCGAAGTGATCGCGAACGGCGCCTCCGTGCGTCCGTATCTGCGGACGCGGATGCCGAAGTTTGGCGTGGTGAATGCCGGGCCGCTCACGGACGGCTTCAAGGCACTCGACACGCTGTCGCCGGCTGGGTTCACCCGCGTTGCCCCGGACGAGAAACCGCATCAGGTCGGCCGTGAACTCGCGGGTAGCAAGGGACTGAACTGCGTTGCCTGCCACACCTTCCGCGAGAAGGCCGCCGGGACCATCCGCGCACTGGACCTGATGACGATGGCGGAGCGGCTGGAGGAAAACTGGTTCCATCACTACCTGGCCCAACCCCAACAATTCTCGCCGCTGACCATCATGCCGGCGTTCTGGCCGGACGGAAAATCGCCGCTGCCCGACCTCCTCGGCGGCGAACCGGGCCGGCAGCGTGACGCCCTCTGGCAATATCTCGAGCAGGGGCCGGACGCGGCTGAACCTGCCGGCTTCGTGCTGGAGCCGCTTCTCGTCACGGTGAAGGACGAGGCCGTGATCATTCGCCGCGCCTTTCCTGGCATCGGCAAGCGCGGCATCGGCGTCGGCTATCCCGGTGGCATCAATCTCTCCTTCGACGCGGAGCAGATGCGGCTCGCGTCCATGTGGAGCGGCGGATTCATCGAAGCGTCCGGGCTCTGGCGCGGCCAGGGAGCCGGACAGGCACGCATCCTCGGCCGGGACACCGTCATGTTTCCGCCCGGCCCGGCCTTCGTCGTTCTCGCAACACCGGCAACGCCTTGGCCAGCTCTCGACCCCACGCCGCGTCCCCGGTCGTCCTCGTTCAAGGGCTACACGCTCGACGACCGGCAACGCCCGACGTTCCGCTATGTCGTGGACGGCCTTGCGGTGGGGGATTTCTTCCGCGAACGACGTGAGGCTTCGGGCCGCCTCTACCTTGAGCGCACGCTGACGTTTCCTGACGCTCCGCCGGCCGGACTGCACCTGCGGGTCGCCGCCGACAAGTCCATCGAGCCACGCGGCGCGAATGAGTTTGCCGTGGGCAGGAGCATGGTCGTGCGCCTGCCCGCAGCGGGCCTCGTGCGCGATGCGGCGGACACCAAGGAACTCCTGCTTCCGGTGGCCGGCGGCGAGTTGAAACTCGAATACGAGCTTAACGCCAAGCCATGACTCTTCGTCTTTTCACCTCGCTTTGCCTGCTCCCGCTCGTCGTCACCGCCGCCGAGGAGTTTGGTGACACGTGGGGCACGTCGGAACGGGAGGCGGCCTATTACCGGTTGGTCAATCTGCCGATGCCCGAGGGCGTGTATCTGGAGGCCGGCAGTTTCGTTTCCCTGCCGGATGGACGGCTCGCGGTCGGGACGCGGCGCGGGGAAATCCTGCTGTTCAGCGGCGTCAGCGATGAAAACCCGGGGCCGAGGGTGAACACCTTCGCCAGCGGGCTGGATGAAGTGCTCGGACTGGCTTGGCACGACGGCGCCTTTTACGCCACGCACGCGACCGAGGTCACGCGCATCGCCGACACGAACGGCGATGGGCGCGCGGATCATTACGACACGGTGAGCGACGCGTGGGGCTTCGGACATTATCATGAGTTCGCGCTCGGGTCGAAGTTTGATACGGCCGGGAATCTCTACGTGGCGCTGGGCCTATCCGAATCCTACAACTCGAAGGAACTCTTCCGGGGCTGGGCGC
>JBEISV010000194.1:0-8216 GCA_040375265.1 Verrucomicrobiales bacterium | reverse complement strand
GCGGGCCTGGCAAGTGGCCTTCAACCGGGCGCCCAGCCGAGCCGAAGCGAGGGACGCCGTCGCCTTTGCCCGGGCGGAAGGCACGCCGGCGTTGTGCCGCGCGGTGCTGAACGCGAACGAGTTCCTCTTCCTGCCATGAGCACCCCGCAGCCCAACTTTCGCAGCCCCCTGCTCAACCGCCGCCGCTTCTTCGCGGATACCGGCATGGGACTTGGCGCCATCGCGCTCACGCACCTGCTCAGTCGCCAGGGTCTGCTCGCGGCCAATGTCGCGGGCAAGGATCCCTTCCGCCCGCTGATCCAACCCGGCCAGCCCTACGCGCCGCGGGAAACGCACTTCGCGCCCAAGGCGAAGAACGTGCTCGTCATCTTCTGCAGCGGCGCGTGCAGCCAGCTCGACACGTTCGACTACAAGCCCGAGCTGATCCGCCGGCACGGCCAGCCGATGCCCGGGCAGGAGAAGCTGATCACCTTCCAGGGCGAACAGGGCGCGCTCGCGAAAAGCCCCTGGGAATTCAAGCCGCGCGGCCAGAGCGGCAAGATGATCTCCGAACTCGTCCCGCAGATCGGCGCGTTGGCGGATGACCTGTGCTTCATCCACTCGATGCAGGGGAAGACCAACACGCACGGTCCCGGCGAGAACTTCATGTCCACCTGCAACACGCTCGACGGGTTCCCCAGCCTTGGCGCCTGGGTCACCTACGCGCTGGGCAGTGCGGACCAGAGCCTTCCCTCCTACGTGGCGATCCCCGATCCGCGGGGCAAACCCCAGAACAGCGTGAACAACTGGGGCCCGGGTTTCCTGCCGGCCGCGTTCCAGGGCACGGAGTTCAACGCCACCAACCCAATCCGCAACCTCGCCCGCCCCACCCACGTGCCGGCCACGAGCGACGCCGCGACTAGGAAATTCCTGCAACGCCTGAACGAGGAGCATGCCGCGAGGTTTCCCGGCGACTCCGAGCTGGCCGCCCGGATCGCGAGCTACGAACTCGCCGCCCGCATGCAGCTCACGATCCCGGAAGTGGCCGACCTCGGCAACGAGCCGGCCCACATCCTGAAGCTCTACGGGGCGGACGAAGGCGGCTCCAAGCTCAACGAGACCCGCGCCGCCTACGCTCGGAACTGCATCCTCGCCCGCCGCCTCGTCGAGCGAGGCGTGCGATTCGTCCAGCTGTTCAACGGCGCCTACCAGACCGGCGGCGAGGGCGTGAGCAACTGGGACGGCCATAAGCAGCTCCAGAAAGACTACAGCCTGCACGGCCCGGTGCTGGACCAGCCGACCGCCGGGCTGCTCATCGACCTGAAGCAGCGCGGCCTGCTCGACGACACGCTCGTCGTCTGGTGCACGGAGTTCGGCCGGATGCCGACGTTCCAGAAGGGCGCCCAAGGCCGCGACCACAATCCGGCCGGATTCACCTGCTGGCTCGCCGGGGCGGGGGTGAAGAAGGGCTTCAGCTACGGCGCGACCGACGAGTTCGGCTACAAGTCAGTGGAGAACGTGGTCACGGTCTATGACCTGCACGCCACGATCCTCCACCTGCTCGGCCTCGAGCACGAGCGTCTCACCTACTACCACAACGGGCTCGAACGCCGGCTCACGGACGTGCATGGCCACGTCGTGCGTGGCATCCTCGCGTAGGGCAACCCCTTCAACGGCTGCCCTGGCTGGACCGCCGCGCGAATTCCAAGGCCTCGCGGGCCGCCGCCATTCCGGGGCGCAGTGACACTACGGTCTGGAGCGGCGCGATGGCTTCGTCCCACCGGCCCAACTGCCCGTAGCTGCGCCCGAGGTTGAACCATGCCTCCACGTAATCAGGGTTCAACTGTGCCGCCCGTTGGTAGTGCGGGATCGCCTCCGCCAGTTTGCCAGCCGCGGCGTAGGCCGTGCCGAGGTTATTGAACGTGCTGCTGTTCATCGGATTCGCCGCGATGGCCGCCTCAAAGTGCGGAATCGCCTCGTCAAAACGCCGCAAGCGGACCAGCAGGTTGCCCAGATTGTTCCGCGCCTCCGAGTAGTCCGGCAGCACCCGGACCGCCTCACCGTAATGATGGAGCGCCTCGTTGGTCTGGCCGGCCTTCACGAGGAGGAAGCCCAGGCTGAAATGCGCCTCCGCCTCGTCGGGATGCCGGGCCAGCAGGCGGCGGTAGGCCTGTTGCGCCTCCGAGTCCTTGCCGGCCGCCAGCAGGGTGTCGGCCTGGGCCAGTTCCTCGTCGGGATCGCTCGGGACGGCGTTCGTCGCCACCACCGCATTCGTCGCCAAGGCCGGGCCGGGTGCGGGCACATTGGTCGCGGGACCGGGCCGGCTGGGCGCATTGGTCGCAGCCGAGGGCGCCGCATCCTGGGGTCCGCAGCCGGTCAGGGCCCCGAGCAGCAACGTGCCCGCGAGCCAAAGAATTTCCTTACGCGCCATGGGGCTCAGCCTAGGCGGCGGCCGGCGGCTTGGCGAGCGGGACGCGTGGGCGCCGGGTTTCCGCTTGTCTCCGGACGTCCGGCTACCAACCGTCGCCCCATGCTCGTCGTCCATGTGTCCGTTCACGTGAAGCCGGAGTGCGTCGCCGCCTTCATCGCCGCCACGCGGGAAAACGCCCGCCACTCGGTGCGGGAACCCGGCATCGCCCGCTTCGAAGTCGTGCAGCAGGCGGATGACCCGACGCACTTCGTGCTGGTTGAGGCCTACCGCACGCCCGAGGCGCTGGCCGCCCACAAGGAGACCGCGCACTACGCGGCCTGGCGCGACGCGGTCGCCCCGATGATGGCCTCCCCGCGCACGAGCGTGAAGTTCGCCAGCCTGTTCCCGGACGAATCCGGCTGGTGAGGCGCCGCCCATGAACTTCGAATTCGCCACGGCAACTCGGATCGTCTTCGGGGCAGGCAAGTTGGCCGAGGCCGGCCCGCTCGCGGCGTCGCTCGGAACTCGGGCGCTGCTGGTGACGGGCGCCAATTCGGCCCGGGCCCGCGGATTGTTGGCCGGGCTTTCGCAGGCGGGAATCCGGTCCGTGAGGTTTCCGGTCATAGGCGAGCCGACCGTTGAACTCGCCCAGCACGGCGCTGAAACCGCCCGGCACGAAAATGTGGACCTCGTCATCGCGTTCGGCGGCGGCAGCGTGCTGGATGCCGGCAAAGCCATCGCGGCGCTGGCGACCAATCCCGGCGACCCGTTGGACTTCCTCGAGGTGATCGGCCGGGCCCAGCCGCTGCGGGCCGAACCCCTGCCCTGCTTCGCGATCCCGACGACGGCCGGCACCGGCGCCGAGGTCACCCGCAACGCCGTCCTCGGCTCGCCCGAACATCGGGTGAAGGTCAGCCTGCGCGATCCGCGAATGTTGCCGCGCATCGCGCTGGTGGATCCGGAACTCACGCTCGACCTGCCGCCCGCGCTCACGGCCGCGACCGGCCTGGACGCCTTCACGCAAGTGCTGGAGCCATTCGTGTCCGTCCGGGCCAATCCGCTGACGGATTCCCTGTGCCGCGAGGGGTTGGCCCGCGCCGCCCGGGCCTTGCCGCGCGCCTTCGCCGACGGCTACAACCTGGGCGCGCGCGCGGACATGTCGCTGGCTTCGCTCTTCGGCGGCCTCGCCCTGGCCAATGCCGGACTGGGGGCGGTGCACGGATTGGCCGGTCCGCTGGGCGGGATGTTCGACGCGCCGCACGGGGCAGTCTGCGCCGCGTTGCTGGCGCCGGTCACGGCCGCAAACTTGTCCGCCTTGGCAACTCGGGCACCGGAGTCACCGGCCCTGGCCCGTTACCGCGAAGCCGCCCGGATCGCCACCGGCAATCCGGCCGCGACCGAGCAAGACTTGGTTGGCTGGCTCCGGGACCTGGCCCTCGGGCTGGCGATCCCCGGGCTGAGTCACTACGGAATTGGGCCGGCCGACTTCGAGGCAATTGTCACCAAGGCGGGACAGGCGAGCAGCATGAAGGGGAATCCGCTCACGCTGACGCCGGCCGAACTGCAGCAGGTGCTGGCCGAGGCGCAGTGACGGCGCGCGGGCCGTTGACGTTCCAGGAAACCCGTTTCACGGCGCGACATGGCCGGACGCGGGGCCGGCTGAAAACAACGTTGATGGGACTCCGGCCAGTTTAA
Source organism: Verrucomicrobiales bacterium (assembly GCA_040375265.1). Taxonomy (GTDB): domain Bacteria; phylum Verrucomicrobiota; class Verrucomicrobiia; order Limisphaerales; family UBA9464; genus CAIWAH01. Next base: position 4,132 of record JBEISV010000194.1, on the reverse strand, counting down.
CGGGCCGCGCCGGTGCAGTTTCCCGTCGTTGGCCACGCTACGGTCCGGCGTTCAGGCACTCGCGGACCGCCTTGCCGAGTTCCTCCAGCGGGAACGGTTTGGCCAGGGTCCGCATGGCGCCGGCCTTCTGGGCGATGGCCAGGTAGGTGTCGGGCTGGTTCCGGCCGCCGCCGGACAGGGCGATGATCTTCACGGCCGGATGGGTTCGCCGCAGCGCCAAGATCAGTTCCACGCCTTCGGTCTCGGGCATGATCAGGTCCGTCACCACGAGCGCGAACCGCTGCGGATCATAGAGCTTCAGCGCCTCCTTGCCGTTGCGGGCCCGCACCACCGCGTGGCCGGACACGTCGAGGAACTTCCGGACCATCGCGGCGAAGAGGTCGTCGTCGTCCACCAGCAGGATGGGGGCATGGGTCATGGCAAAGCGGGGGCCCCGGCCAGCACGCAGTGCACGGTCTCGCCGAGGCGGTTCAGGTCGTAGGGTTTGGGCATCAGTGCGCGGAAGCCCAGGTCGCGGGCGGCTTCCGGAGTCAGCGTCGCGCTGTAACCGGTGGCCAGGATGATCCGCTGAACCGGGCGAACTTCCAGCACCTGCGCGCCGAACTCGGTGCCGTTCAGCCCGGGCATGTTGTAGTCCACCACGACCAGGTCGAAGTCCGTGGGCCGGGCCCGGAACACCGCGAGCGCTTCGGCGGGATTGGTGTGCGGGGTGACGCGGTAGCCCAGCCGTTCCAGCGCCCGCGTGCCCATCCGCGCCAGCGGCTCCTCGTCGTCCACGAACAGGATGTGCTCGCCGGCGCCGCGCGGCACCGGCTGCGGGGGCGGCGCGGCTGCGGGGGCTTCGGCCGCGAACACCGGAAAATAGAGCTGAAAGGTGGTGCCCGCGCCGGGCCGGCTTTGCACCACGATGGCGCCGTCGTGGTTCTTCACGATGCCGTGCACGACGGACAGCCCGAGCCCCGTGCCCGTGCCCACCGGCTTGGTCGTGAAGAACGGCTCGAAAATCCGCGCCAACGTCGCCTCGTCCATGCCGCAGCCGTCGTCGGCCACGGTCAGGCACACGTAGCGTCCGGGGCGGAGGTCGGGATGCCGGCGGATGAAGTCCTCGTCCGGCTCCACTTCCGCCAACCCGACCGTGATGAGTCCGCGCCGTCCCAGCAGGGCGTGCCAGGCGTTGGTGCACAGGTTCATGATCACCGAGTGCAGCTCGGTGGGATCGGCCAGCACGGCCGGGACACTGGCCAGTTGGGCGCGGAACTCGACGTGCGCCGGCACGGTGGCGCGCAGCAGCTTGAGCACCTCCCGCACCACCGGTTGCAACTGGATCGGCAGGCGCCGGGATTCCTGCCGGCGGCTGAAGGCGAGGATCTGCTCCACCAGCTCAACGGCCCGCCGGCTGGCGGTGAGGATGTCGTCCAGGCACTCGCCGGTTTCCGGGCTGCCCGGCGGCAGGAGCCGGATCAGCTCCGCGTTGCCCAGGATGGAGCCGAGGATGTTGTTGAAGTCATGCGCGATGCCCCCGGCCAGTTGGCCGACGGCCTCCATCTTCTGCGACTGCCGCAACTGCTCCTCCAGGTGTGTCCGCTCGGTGATGTCGCGCGAATTCACCACGACCAGCGGTTCGGCCGCTTCGCCCGGGAGGCTCCGGCCGACGGACTGGACCAGCCGCCAGCCGCCGTCGTGGTGGCGAAACCGGAAGTCTTCGGACACCTCGACCCCGCCGGGGTGGTGGGCGCGTTGCAGCGCCGCCGTGACCCGGGCGGCATCATCCGGGTGGATGAACTCAAGGGCGTTCTGCCCGGTCAGCTCCGCGGGCCGGTAACCGAGGACCCGTTCGGACGAAGGGCTCTGGAAGCGGATCACGCCCGCCCGGTCCAGGACCGTGATCAGGTCCGAGGCGTTTTCAATCAGCGAGCGGAAGTGTTCCTCGCGCCGGTGCAGTTCCGCCTGCGCCTGCCGGCTCTCCTCACGCAACTGCCGGTTTTCCAGCTCGTGGGCCACCGCGGTTCCCAGCCGGCCTAACCGGTCCTTGAGCAGGTAGTCCGACGCCCCCATCTTCATGGCGGTAACCGCCGTTTCCTCGCCGATGGTTCCGGAGACGAGGATGAAAGGGATCCCGATATTCTTCTCCTTCCATATGGCCAGAGCCCGCAGGCCCCCGAACTCCGGCATCACGTAGTCCGAGATGACCAGGTCGACCGGGTCTTCCAACGCGGCGATGAAGTCCGCTTCCGTGTCCACGCGGCGCCAGTCGGGCTCGAATCCGCCCTGGCGCAACGCACGGATGACGAGCTCGGCGGCGTTGGGGTCGTCTTCCGCGATCAGGACCCGGATGGCTTTGGGAACGGGGTTCATCGCGTTTTCCTATTTCGGCGGATGGTTCAGCAGCAGCCAGTAGAGACCGAGCTTGCGGACCGCCTCGAAGAAGCCCTCGAAGTCGACCGGCTTCACGATGTAGCTGTTGACCCCGAGCTGGTAGGTTTCCACCACGTCGCTCTGCTCCTTCGACGACGTCAGCACGACGACGGGGATCATCCGGGTGCGCGGATCCCCCTTGATGCGTCTCAAGACCTCGATCCCGTCGACCTTCGGCAGTTTCAAGTCGAGCAGCACGAGCTTGGGATGTCCGCGATCTCCCGATTGGCGAAGGCTCCCTCGCAGAAGAGATACTCGAGCGCCTCGGCGCCGTCGCGGGCGACCTGGATGCTGTTCGTGACGTTCGCCTTGCGCAGGGCGCGCATCGTCTCTCCAGGTCGTGAGGATTGTCCTCAACCAGCAGCAGCCCGACTGGAATGGGTTCGTTCATGGCGTGTCCTTTCTTGGTAGTGTGAAGTAAAACGTGGCTCCCAGGTCGATGGCGGCATCCGCCCAGACACGTCCGCCGTGCCGGTGCACGATCCGTTGCACGATGGCCAGCCCGACCCCCGTGCCCTCGTAGTCCTCCGCCCGGTGGAGCCGCTGGAAGACGCCGAAGAGCTTGTGCGCATAACGCATGTCGAAGCCGCTTCCGTTGTCGCGGACGAAATAGACGGCCTCGCCGTCCTGCTCGTTGCAGCCGACCTCCACGACGGGTTGCTCGCGCTTCTGGGAATACTTGAAGGCGTTCGAGAGCAGATTGATCCAGACCTGCTTCAGCAGCGCGCGATCGCCCTCGCACGGGGGAAGGGATCCTACAATCACCTTGGCCGAGTGCGGCCCCTGCTCGGGCTGCATCTCGGCGAGCGTGGCCCTCACAAGCTCGGTGGTGTCCACTGCCTGCTTGTTCAGTGGCTGCCTGCTCAAGCGCGACAATTTGAGGAGGTCGTCGATCAACAAGCCCATCTGTTTGGCCCCGTCGCGCACCAACCCCAGATACCGTTGCGCTTCGGCCGGAAGCTGCGGCCCGAAGTCCTCGATCACGATGCCGGCAAATCCGTTCACGGCCCGGAGCGGTGCCCGGAGATCGTGCGAGACGGAATAGCTGAACGCCTCCAGCTCCTTGTTGGCCGTCTCCAGCTGGGCCGTTCGCTCGGCCACGCGCTGCTCGAGGTCCGCGTTGAGATGTTTGATTTCTTCGTCCGCGAGTTTGCGGGCGGTGATGTCGTGGAGCACGACGAGATGGGCGCCGGCGAAGGCGTCCTCCAATGGGGCGGCGACGACGACCACGATTCGCTCGGTCCCATCCCTGCACCGGATGGAGAGCTCCAAAGGCGCGAACGCCGTTCTGGTTTCGGCCGACCGGCCGAGTTCCGCCTGCCAACGCTCAGCCACCTGCTGCCGATAAACCGGGTCCGGATAGGCCTTGGGCCACCAGTCGCTGAGCGTGGGGATGTCCCCCAGTTCATAGCCAAAGGCCTGGGTGAACGCCGGATTGAGGAAGAGGATCTGCTGGTCGGCGTCGTTCAAGGCCATGGGCACCGGAGACGCTTCGACGATGGCGCGGGATCTCGCTTCGCTGGCGAGCAGTGATGCCTCCGCCTGCGCGCGCTCCGTGGTATCGCGGACGATCACCAAGACCGTCTTCGCCGTGCAGGGCGCGATCCGGGCTTCAAAGTGCTTTTCCGTTCCGGGCAGAGTGAGCACGTAGTTCAATATCTGCATCGTTCCCGTCTCGAGGGCGCTGGCAAAGCTGGCGAGCGCCTTGGCCGCGATC
>JBEISV010000583.1:0-2757 GCA_040375265.1 Verrucomicrobiales bacterium | reverse complement strand
TGCCCGGTGTTCACCATGGCCAAGTTCATCGCCGCCGCTTCCGTCCGGCCATGGCGCAGCTCTTCCTCGTAACGGGTGATGAGATGGACGCCGAAGTCGATCGCCAACCCGATGAGCATCGGCACGAAGGTGATCGTGAGGATGTTCAGGTGGCCGATGACGAGCGTGGTGTAGCCCATCGTGTAAACGAGGCCGATGACGAGGCAGAGCGTGGCTTTGAGTGGGCGGCCGGTGGAGCGATAGCCGAAGATGAAGATCAGCGCGCAGATGACGAGCGAGACCACGGTCGCCTTGGTGGTGTCGGTCTGGCTCTGCTGCATCTCGTCGTATTCCAGGACCGTGCCGCCGGTGATGCCGAGGTTGACCCCGCCGACCTCGGTGCGGGTTTCCTGCACCAGTTGCCGGAAGAGGCGGACCGACTGTGAATTCACCGAGGCCTGGCGGGCGTCGCGCGCCGTCTTGGAACCCCGCTGTTCCGGCGGCAATTCCGCGTCCAGCACCAGCCGCGGCCGGGCCGTGACGAGGTAGATACGCCCGTCGGCAAAGGTCACATACTTCGCCTTCTCGGCGTCCGCGCCCGCGCCAAACAGTGCATCGACGCCCGGCGAGGGCGGCACGCCGGGCCGGGCGAGGCTCTGTTCCGCGCGACGAACGATGCGTTCGAGGGCCGGCAACGCCTTCAGCAGGGAATCCGTCTGGGCGTTTTCCTGACGGCCGCTGGTGCGGATGGCGGTGTTCACCCGCTGGAACAGCGTGACGAGGTTCGACGCGGACGAGAACTGGTTCAGGAACGGGCGGTAATCGGTGAGCGCCTGCCGGAGGTCGTGGAGGTTGGTCTCGGACAGGAACAGGAGCGCCTTGGGGCCCATCAGCTTCAGGTCGCCCTTGTAGAAGACATCGGTGAAGACGTTGGTGGGATTCCGATCGGTCGAGTGGGCCTCCAGCCGCGCGGCGAGGCGTTCCACGAACTGGCGATTCTTCTCCAGGTTCTCCGACTCGACGACGGCCACCAGGTCGTCCTCGCCGGGGAACTGCTGCTTCAGCGCGAGGAAATTGCGGTGATACTGGAGGTTGGAATCGACGAGGCTGTTCCGGTCCATGTCGAACTCCAGCCGCGTCCACGTGAACCAGAGCGCGACGCCGAACAGCGCGACCTGGGGCCAGACCACCCAGGCCGGACGCGCCATGACAAACGCGGCCAGGCGGCGAAGCGTTCGGACGGCCAATGAAGCGTGCGCGGCACCCATGCGATGGGCGGGACGGTAACAACGGCCGCCGCAACCACCCACAAAAAATGCCCGGTCGACCACCTACCCCAGTCCGCGCGCGGATCGGCAACGGGACGAAACTCAGAACCGCAGCCGGAAGTAGCGCCCGGCTAAGTCCGCCGGCAGCTCCGGGGTGACGAAGCTCTGGCCCCAGTTGATTTCAGGCGAACGGAACCACTCGGTCCAATTCACCAAGTCTTCGGAAACCTCGACTGCGTAGCCGCCCGGGGCCTGCCCCCGCAACGCGAGGTGCAGCCGGCCCACGTCGTCCGCCACCACATTCTGGAACTCGAGGTCGGCGATGGGCTGGCCGAGTTCGTCGAGGCGCCACCATTGGGACTCGGGCCGATTGAAATCGAACACGTTCAGGGCGGCCAAAGCGCCCGACGGGTGGGCCACCGCACCGGTCAGGCGCAGTCCGTTGGCAATGTCCCCGGCGGCCGGCTGGTCGCTGGCCAGGGTCGATGGCGCCGCGGCCAGGGTGAAGACACGCGGTCCGCCCGGCAGCGAATTGGCTGGCTGGAAGACGCCCGAAACGAGAATCCGACCATCGCTCCGGACGACGACGGTATGAAGCCAAGTCGCATCCCAGACGATTCCATCGGCCCGAAACTGCTTCACTTCGGCGACGAGGCTTCCGTCCGGTGCATGATGCACCAACGTGGTGCCGGCGATGCCGACCAACCCGCCGTCCGGCAGCACGGCGAGCGGCGCACCGTAGCCCAGATCGACTTCGGTCAGGAGCGCCAGCCCGCCTTCCTCCACTGCAAAAACGCCTGCGTTGCCCTGGAGGATGCGTTTGCCGCGACCATTGCCGATCAGGGTGAAACCGCTGTTGGCCTGGTGCCCCGGAATGGGCCAGCTCGCGATGACTTCGCCATCCGCGGCTACCCGGAGCACTCGCGGCGCAGCGTCGCAGCCGAAGAACGCGGGAAAACTCCCGGCGATGAAACTCGAACCGTCCGGCTCCGCGAGGAAGGCTTTGGCCTCGTTTTGGGCGGGGCAGTTGGTCCCGTTGGCGGGCGCGCGGAACTGGAATCCTGGAACCGGCTTTCCGCGGGCATCCAACCGCAGCACGCCGGCGGTCGGTATCCCGTCCACCACGTCGAAGCGGCCCCCGGCCAGCAGTCCGCCGTCCGGCGTCCCGGACACCACGAGGCCCAAGCCCGGAAGACTTCGGGGCGGATCGAACGAGTCGTCGAACCCACCCGAGAAGGTGTAGCGGGCCAGTCCGGGGCGTTGATGACCATCGGCGGTGGGAAAATTGCCCGAAAGCAACCAGCCGTCGCGCATCGGGGTGATTCCGCCGAGGGAACCCGCGATACGTCGGTAGGGGCCGGCCAAGGTGTCGTCGTCGGTCAGGGTTACCGTCAGCGCGGGCGGTCCGGGGAGTGATTCGCCGGTCGTGGCGTCATAGGCTTCCAACACGAATTGCCGCGGTCCATCGGCGACGGCGTTGTCCCGGAGCCTGAGCAGGGCGGCACGTTGC
>JBEISV010000178.1:0-8573 GCA_040375265.1 Verrucomicrobiales bacterium | reverse complement strand
GATCACCAAGCCGAGGATGACCGCGGCGGAAACACCCAGAATGGTGGTCGTGGAGGCGGTCCGGAGGCTGCTGGCGGAGGCATTGGACACGGCGGCAGTTCCCTGCTCGGCCGCTTCCTGCAAGGTCACGGCAAAGGTTTCCACTGCCTTGGCGGCGGCGCCCCGGCGGGTGCTGATGGTCTCAATTTCGGCCACCACGGCAATCTGGGCCTGCAATGCCTCGCCGTAGGCTTTGAGCGCGGCGCGGGCATCCGCGACGTCCTTTTGATCTTCCGCTGTTTTCACCAAGGGCAGGGTGGCCTCCAGGATCTTGTCGGCCTGGGCGAACGATTCCACGGCGGTCGCCAGAATCTTGGCGTCGCGTTGTGCCTGGGACTTGAAGTTGGCAATCCGGGTCGCATTCAGCACGTCAATCGCGCGGTTAAATTCCGTCAGCTTTGAGTGCCGTTCGGCGAGCGCGGCCGGGTCTTTCTTGTCGGCGATCTCCTGCTTCAGCTTGGCATCTTGGCCATTGATCAGGACGTTAAGTTCCTGGGTGGCGGTGGTCGCGGCGGCCGCGGCGTCGGCCTGGATCTTGTCGCGCCGAGCGTCAGCCTTTTCGGTTTCACCCAACAGGGTTTCGTAGTCGGCGATCAGCTTGGGCGCATCCTTGACCTGTTCCTTGAGCTTCACGAGGACCGAACTCTTGTTCGCCAGTGCCTCAGCGTCTTGAACCCCCTTCTTTACGTCCTCAAGCGCCTTCCGGCCCGCTTCAAGGTAGGTCTTTTCGCCGGTAAACTGATAACTGCGGCCATTGACCCGAACCTCGGCCATGGCAGCGCTGATCCGGGACGCGATGTCCACCTCGGGCACGTAGTCCTGGGCCAGGATGTTTGCGCCCTTGAGCGACTGCCACATGGCGATGACGGCGAACGCCCCGACCACCAAGGTGATGGCGATGACGGTGCTGAACCCGAGGGAGATGCGTTTACCAATCGTGAACTGTTTCATAACGGGAATGAGATGCGGATTTGAGCAGACAAACTGACGGGGCTGGTGAGAGGGGTGGAAAAGCGAAGGTCCGCGCCGGGATCGGTGAGCATCCCGGAGCGGACTTGAAGGCGGGGCTACCGCGCCGCAGGTGGCGGCGGCGGGCCGGATTCCCGGCGTTGAAGCAGATGGTTTCGGAAGGCTTCATACGCTCGGGTAGGTTGTAGTCGCCAGGCAGCCAGAGGCTGCGGACGGTCAATGCGAGGTCACTGGAACGCTTGTTGGACGCCGGTGAGGGTTTCCGCGGCGACGACCTTGTCGATGTCGAGCAGGGTCTTCACGACGTCCTTGGCCTTGGCCATGCCGAGGATGCAATCGGTGGTCAGGCCCCCACCGAAATTGGGCGGAGCCTCGATGTCGGCGTCGGTCAGGTTGATGACCTCCTCCACGGCGTCCACGACCAGGCCCATCTGGAGAGAAAGGCCGCCGGGCAGGCTGACTTGGACCACGACAATGCAGGTGCGCTCGGTGGTGTCGGAATTGGCCAGCGAGAAACGAAGCCGCAGGTCGATCACCGGGATGATGCGGCCGCGAAGATTGATCACGCCCTTCACGTATTCAGGCATCCGGGGCACGGCGGTGATGTCCACCAAGCGGATGATCTCCCGCGTCTTCAGCACGTCGATGCCGTAGGAGGTCCTACCGAGGGCAAAGGTTAGGAACTTGCGTTCCGGCCCACGGCCGGAGTCGCCCTTCGTATCGGAGGTGGTGCGCATAAACATGGAGGAATTCGTGGTGGTCCCGGATTTGCCGGATCTGCCGTAGTGCCCACAAGGCACGTAAGATTAGTCGGAAGTAAGTCGCCGGACTTGAGCAGTAGATTGATGAATCTACGCCGCCTGGGCGAGGGGAGCCGATTCGAGGCGGACCAAGGAGTCCACGTCCAGGATGAGCCCGACGCGGCCGTCGCCAAGGATTGCCGCGCCGGCGAGGGACTCGGCGTTCTTGAAGGTCTCGCCGAGGCTCTTGATCACGACTTCCTGCTTGCCGAGGAGCTGGTCGACCAGCAGGCAGCGACTGTCGCCGTTGGACTCGACCACGATGGCGATGGCTTTCGTGGGGTCGGTTTCCGCGGTGGGGTCGCCGAAGTATTCGCCCAGCTTGAGCATGGGGATCAGGTGTCCGCGCACCATCACCATGTTGCCCCGCTCGTTGAAGGTGGAGAGCATCTGCGGCGTGGGCCGGAACGATTCCCGGACCGACAGCGTGGGCAGGATGTAACGGCGGCCGCCGACACTCACAATGAGGCCGTCGATGATGGCGAGGGTCAGCGGCAGGTAGATCGTAAATTTGGAACCATGGCCCAGCTCGGATTCGATCGCGACCCGGCCCCGGAGGCGTTCGATGTTTCGGCGCACGACGTCCATGCCGACCCCGCGGCCGGAGATGCTTGTGACCTTTTCCGCGGTCGAGAAGCCGGGCAGGAAGATCAGGTTGTAGATTTCGCTGTCCGGCAACTGGGCATCCGGGGCGATGAGGCCCTGGCTGACCGCCTTGGCGAGGATGCGGTCTTTGTTGAGGCCGCCGCCGTCGTCGCGGATTTCGATGACGATGTTGCCACCTTCGTGGCAGGCGCGGAGGTGGATGGTGCCCAGGGCGGTTTTGCCCCGTTCGAGGCGGACTTCAGGTCGTTCGATCCCGTGATCCACCGAATTGCGAATCATGTGGACGAGCGGATCGCTGATTTCCTCGACGATGGTGCGGTCCAGTTCGGTGTCCTCGCCGGCCATCAGCAGTTGCACCTGCTTGCCCTCCTTCGCGCCCAAGTCGCGGACCAACCGGGTCATCTTCTGGAACGTGGAGCGGATGGGCACCATGCGGAGCGACATCGCGATGCGTTGGAGGTCCTTGGTCAGGCGACTGAGCTGCGCCATGTTGCGGGTCAGCTGCTGGCTCTCGATGCCCTGCAGATTCGGGTCCTGGGCCACGAGCGACTGGGAAATCACCAGCTCGCCGACAATGTCCACCAGTGCGTCCAGCTTCCCCGTGTCCACCTTGACCGCCAAACCGCTGCCGGCGTTCTTGGTGCCGCTACCGCCGTTTGCGGCGGCGGGGGCTTCGGGCGCGGGAGTCGGCGCCGCGATCGGCGCGGCGCCGGCCGGAGGCAGATTGAGAATTGGAGCCGCGACAGGAGTGGCGACGGGCGAAGGCGGGGACGCCAAGGCGACTGGAATCGCCGGGGTGGGGGCCGCGGTTTCCGACCTTCCTTCAACCACCGCCTTGACCCGGCCAATGAGCTGGTGGATGGGAATCAGGATAGGGGCGACCGGGTTCTGCCCGGTCAGTTGCCGTTCGATCTCGGTGACGAAGGACTTGAGCGTGTCACGCCCGGCCAAGATGACATTGATGACCGGTGACGTGATGACCAGCTGCTGCTGGCGGGCCAGATCCAGCAGGGATTCGAGCTCGTGGGCCAGGTGATTGACCGGCCGCAGGTTCAGGAAGCCGGAGCCGCCCTTGAACGTGTGGAAGGCGCGGAAAATGGAATTGAGCGTGTCGGCGTCCGCGGGGTTTTCCTCGAGGGTCAGGACGCCAAGTTCGATGTTCTGGAGATGCTCGTGCGACTCATTGATGAACTCCCGCAGGAGCTCCGCGTCATTTTCCAGATTCAGGCTGAAGGATTCCTCGATGGCAGTGGCGTCCACCGGGGCGGCGGGTGTCTCGGGTGCGCCGGCGGCCGGCGTGGGCGGCGCGGCAAATTCCATGGGTTCGGGCAAGGGCCGTTGGGTCGCCAACGCAGTGAAGGCGTTCTGCATCCATTCGGACCACAGCGCAAAACTCCGGATCGTCGGCGGATCAAACTGGCCCGTCGTCTCGAAGATGCGGTCGATCCAGGAGCGGGCCTGACGGAGGGCGTCGGCAACCGGGGCGGGCAGTTCGGCGTCGGCCGCCAGGCTCTCCATCTCGCCCAGCAGGCAATTGAGCGGCAGCAGGCCCGAGTCCGAACCGGGCTCGAGGTAGGCCATCTCCAACGAAATCTTGTCGGTGAGCTGCGCGAATTGCGCGACCAGGTCAGGGGGCAGGGAGGTCATGGTAAATATGCCTACGGGGGGATATCGGCGGCACCGACGGGTGCTTAAGGCGACGGACGGGGAAATCGCCCGGGGGGCGGACGGCTCAGGCCTTGGGCGCGAGCAGCTCCAACATCAGGTCAACGGCCTCGCTCAGGTGGTAAGGCTTGTTGAGGATGCGGGCGTGCAGTTCGTCCCGGACCATCTGCCGGGTGTCGTCGTCGAGGTAACCCGAGACGAGGACGAACTTGAGGTCCGGCTGCAGGATGGAGGCACGCCGGATCAGCTCGATGCCGGTCATGTTCGGCATGTGGTAGTCGGTGAGGATCAGGTTGGGTTTGCACTCCCCGCCCGACAGCATTTCCAAGGCGTGTTCGCCGTCGCGGGCCAGGTGGACCTCGAAGCCGGCGCTTTTCAGGAGGCGCTGGCTGAAGGTGCGGATCGACTCCTCGTCGTCCACGATCAGGATGCAGCCGCTCCCCCGGCGGGAAGGCTTGGGCGGTTCCTTGGCCGGCGGCTTGGCGGTGCCTTCGGCCGCGGGCAGGTAGATGTGGAAGGTTGTGCCCCGGCCCACTTCGCTTTCGACTTCGACGAAGCCATGGGCCTCCGTGGCAGCGGAATGCACGATCGACAGGCCCAGGCCGGTGCCCTTGCCGGCGCCCTTGGTCGTGAAGAACGCCTCAAAGATCTTGGGCAAGACCTCGGCGGGAATCCCGGTGCCGGTGTCCGCGACGCTGCACCGCACGAAGACGGTGCCGACCGGTTTGCCGGTGCGGGTCGATTGCTGCGGGTTGAGCGCGACCGGCGTGGTCGAAATCGTGAGCGTGCCGCCGTTGGGCATCGCGTCCTGGGCGTTGACGCACAGGTTGAGCACCATCTGGTGGGTGCGCGTCGTGTCCAACTTGACGAACAGCGGGGCGGGGCAGGGATCGAACAGGATGTTGACGCGACTGTGGAGCGACCGCCGGGCGAGCTGGACGGTTTCGCGCAGGAACTGGTTCAGGTCGAAGCTTTCGGCGGGTCCCCTGGGCGGCCCGCTGAAGGACAGCAACTGACGGGTGATTTCCGCGGCGCGTTTGGCCGCCGCGTCGATCTGCTGGAGCCCGTTGATCCAGACCGGAGGAAGATGGTTCTCGAGCAGCAGCAGGCCGGTGTTGCCGAGCATCACCTGGATCAGGTTGTTGAAGTCGTGGGCGACGCCGGCCGCCAGGGCGCCGAGCGTTTCCATCTTCTGGGCTTGGTAGAGCTGGGCCTGCAACTGGTGGAACGAAGTCTGGTCGGTGACCGCGTAGATCAGGCCCTTGACCACTCCGGCATGGGTCCAGGGCGAGATCTTGACCGCCCAATGCCGGCCGTCAGGCGTGGCGGACTGGAGTTCCCTGGACTCCTGGGTCTGGAGCACCCCGGTCAGCAGTTCCTTGAGATCGCAGCGGCGGGCCTCATCCGGCACGTAGTCGAGCAGCGGTTTGCCGGGCAAGGGAGCCCCGCTCAGGCACAGCGACCCGTGCTCGGGCGGCAGCTTCTGCCAGCCGTCGTTCACGTCCGTCAGGCAGAAGTCGCGGTCCAACGTGTAGATCGCGGCGTCGATTGAATTGATGATGCTGCGGACGAAGTCATGCCGCAGTTCCAGCTCCCGTTGCAGCGCTCGCTGCGCGCTGATGTCGCGCTCGTAGCCGGCGTGGCCCAGCAATTCCCCGCGGGGGGTAAACACCGGGGAAAACGTCACGTCCACCGGGTAGGTTCGGCCATCCCGGCAGCGGTTGAGCAGTTCGCCGCGCCATTCGAGGCCGGAACGCAGGTGGGCGCTGTATTCGGTGATGCGCGCCGCCTCGGTGGGGGCGCGGAGGAAGCTGAGCGGGCGGTTCAGGGCCTCCTCGATCGAATAGCCGGTGGTCGTCTGGAAGGCGCAGTTGACGAACGTGATCTTCCCGTCGGTGTCGGTGAGGTAAATGACGTCCGGCGTGGAATCCATCGCCGTCACCAGCCGTTGGACGTGCGATTCCATGCGGTGCCGTCGGCCAACATCCCGGATGGTGAGCAACCAGCAGCCGTCGCCTAGGTTCGCCACGGTCAGCTCCGCCAGCAGGGCGGGCCGGCCTTCCCGTTCGATCGGGACGTCGGGCAGCGTCTCGCTCCCCGTGGAATGGCTCTGAAATAAGGGGAGTATCTGCCCGGCTACCTCGGCGCCGACGATTTCGCCCAACTGGAGTTCCGGGCCGTCCGCCGCCGGATCGTGCTCAAACAGGCGGACCGCCTTTCGGTTAAGCCGGATGATCTCGCCGCTGGCCCGGCAAACGAATTGGGCGTCGTCCGAATGGTCGAACAGCTGTGACCACCAGCCGGCGAGCACTTCGGTCTCGTGGCCGGCATTGAGGTCGGGGGGCAGTGTGATGGCGATTGAGTTCAACACGGATCCTGCTGGGCGCTTGGTGCCGCGTCCAAGCCATCGGCGGAATCGCCCGGGGCTTGAGCGTTGGCGGGACCGAAAGTGGGAAAGACCTTCTGGGCACTGGTCATGCAAATGCCGCTCAAGTTCCCCGCGGGGCCGCCGATGAGGCTGGTGTGTAGTTGGCCGCCGGTTGCCCTGAAAGCCGGTGGGGAGAACGACGAACGTCCCCTCCAACAGTTCGTCCGCGGCATGGACGCCGCGAGAAATAACCGCCCCGAAAGGGGCTACTCACGGATTGAGTTATGGTCATCAATACAAATACCTCCGCCCTTACCAGTTCGCGTCTCTTGTCGGACGCCAGCAACATGCTGAGCAAGTCGCTCTCGCGCCTTTCCTCGGGATCCAAGATCATATCCCCGGAAGACGATGCGGCCGGCCTGGCAGTTGCCACGCGCATCGACTCGCAGGTGAGCCGGATCAAGGCGGCGAAATCAAATCTGGGGAACGCGATTTCGTTCAACCAGACCCAGGACGGGTTCCTTCAGAAGGTCAGCAAGGCGATGGATCGTATGGGCGAGCTGGCAGTGCTGGCTCAGGACATCACCAAGACCGATACTGACCGGGGTCTCTACGATACCGAGTTCCAGAAACTCGCCTCGTATATCAATGACTTGGCGAGCAAGGACTTCAACGGTGTGACCCTCTTTGACGGGGCCGCCCTGGACGTCACCACCGACAGCGACGGCAACGTCGTCTCCACCACGGGGGTGGACGGAACGGCCTACGACCTGACTGCTGACGACCTCACCAGTTCGGCCAATGCCGCGACCGCCCTCGGCAACATCAAGACTGCCATTGATGCCGTGGCCAGCGACCGCGCCAACGTCGGTGCAAACATCTCGGTCCTCAGTTCCTACAACGACCAGTTGTCGGTCCTCAAGGACACGCTCCTCCAGGCGAACAGCCGGATCAAGGACGTGGACGTGGCCGAGGAAAGTTCCGCCTTCGCGAAATACAACATCCTGGTCCAGGCCGGCACGGCGATGCTGGCGCAGGCCAACCAGACGCCGCAATCGGTCCTCAAACTGATCGGCTAGGCGAGGCGCGAGCCCTCCAAGGCCCGGTGGATTTCAACTCCACCGGGCTCCTTTTTTGGGTCGCCGACTTCGGCAGTGCTGGGATTCAGCTCTTGAGCTGGGCCATCACACCCGCAACGACCCCGGCGGCGCCAGGCAGGGTTCGGCGCAAGGCGGCGAGTTGGTCGTGCAGGCGTTGCACCGTTTCGCCCGCCCCGAAAGCGATGAGCCGGCGATACCACTCCAGAAACGCGCGGCTGACGGCCGGTTCGTCGGGTGGTGCCGGGAGCACGGCAGTTGGGCCGGCGACGAGTTCGCAGAGCAACCAAGCGGCTTGCAACCGGGCGGCGGAATTGCTGGCTGCGAGCGGGCGCCACAGTTCAAGCGCCACCGGCGCGTCGTTGCTGAGCAGCATTGCCTCGGCGCGTTGGGCTTGCACCGCCAGGTCGGCGGGGATGGCCTTGAGCGCCTCGGCGGTCCAATCACGGGCGAATTCCAAGTATTCCGGCCGGCTGAGCGCCAGTTCGCCGCCCAGTTTCCAGGCGGCCGCGCAGCCTGCGTTGGCGGCCACGGTGGCATTCAGAAGTTCCAACGCCTCGATCGGGCGATTCTTTCGGTTGAGGAAGCGGGCGTAATCGAGCCGAAGGGATTCGTCCTTCTGTCCATTCGCGAGTCCGTCCCGGAAGGCGACCTCGGCCGCGGTGGAATCGCCCAGTTCAATCAGGCTCAGCGCGAGGCAGTGGCTGGGAACCGCCGTGTGGATGTCCGGGTTTCCGGGAGTGAGCCCCGGTTCGTGCCGGTGGGCGATGCACCGGCGCAAATGCCGGGCTGCTTCCCGGAACTCCCTGCGTTCGAAATGGGCCAGTCCCAGCGCGAAGTCGAGCGAGGCCGTGAGTCCGCCAGTGGTGGCGAGCGGTGACCGAAGCAAGGCCACCACTTCGCTGGCCCGCCCGGCCTTGAAGAGGTGAGTCGTGAACTGGCTGAGCAGCGTTTCCCGCAGCTCCGGGACCACTTCGCCTGGCGGTTGGGCCGAGAGCAGCTCAAGCGTGGCGCGGTAGGCATCCAGTC
>JBEISV010000050.1:0-17145 GCA_040375265.1 Verrucomicrobiales bacterium | reverse complement strand
GGGCCGCCGCCGGGAGCGGTTCGGGACTGGCGAGCACAAAGCCCCATTCGCCGAAGCTCGGCACATAAAGGTGGTATGGCTCCGTCACGAAACCGGCGGCCTGCAGGGTCGAGTCCACGCACCAGAACGCGCGCCGCGCCACATAGGGCGACGTGCTCTGCACCACCATCGCGCCGCCGGGCGCCAAGGCGTGCCGGACCCGTTCGTAGAGGGTCACCGAGTAAAGCTTTCCGAGGGAGAAGTTCGACGGGTCGGGAAAGTCGGCCACGACAAAGTCGAACTGGTTCGTGTTGCCAGCCAGCCAGGTGAACGCATCGGCGTTTTCGATCCGCACCCGGGAATCGGTGAGGGCGCCGCGATTCAGGTTGGTCAGCAGCGGCTGGGTTCTGAACAGGCGCGTCATCTCGGGATCCAAGTCCACCAGCGTGACCGTCTTGACTTGCGGATACCGCAAGACTTCCCGCACGGCGAGACCGTCACCGCCGCCGAGCACCAGCACCCGCCGGGCCGCGGCCAATCGCGCCAGCCCGGGATGCACCAACGCTTCGTGGTAACGGTATTCGTCGCGGGAACTGAATTGCAGGTTGCCGTTCAGGTGCAGGCGCAGGTCGTTGCCCGCGCGGGTTAGGACCAGGCGCTGATACGGCGTCGAGCGTGCGTAGATGACCGTGTCCGGAAAGGCCGATCGCTCCGACCAACTCATCAGGCGTTCCGAGGCCAGAAAACCGACCAGGAGTCCGCCAAACAGGAGCATCCCGCCGAACCAAGTCAGGCGCTTCCACTGGGACCGAGGCACCAGCAACTGCAACGTGGCCAAGCCGACCGCGACATTGAGCATCCCGAAAAAGAAGCTGGAGCGGACGAGGCCGAGATGCGGGACCAGCACCAGCGGGAACAGCAGCGAGGCGAGCAAGGCGCCGATGTAATCGTAGGTGAAGACGCGGGCCACCAGGTCGCGAAATTCCAGCCGGTCCTTCAGCAGGCGCAACAGCAGCGGAATCTCCAAGCCGACCAGGATTCCGACCAAGCCGACCAGCCCGTAGAGCGGCACTCGGAAGGACGCGACGTGGGGAAACATCAGGAACAGCAACGCCGCCGAGCTGCCGCCGAGAAGGCCGATCAGGAACTGCACCTGCACGAACACCCGCGTCTCGTGCCGCGTCACGAACTTCGACAGCCAGGAGCCGATTCCCATCGCGAACAGGTAGGCCCCGATGATCGTGGAGAACTGCGTCACCGAATCGCCAAGCAGGTAGCTGGCGAGCGTGCCGGCGATCAGCTCGTAGATGAGCCCGCAGGTCGCGATGACGAAGACGCTCGCGAGCAGCAGGAAGCGGGTTGCGCGGTCGGTCATGCGGGCGACGGCCTAGCCGTGCAGGCAGGCGGCGATGATCAGCGCCACGCCCAGGCAGGCGAAGCCGACGACCAGGGCGAGGGCGGTGTTCTTCTTCTCGATCAGCTCCTGCCAGAGGTTGTAGGGCGTGATTTTGTCGAGCACGACGAAGCCCAGGACAAACACGACAAGGCCCGTGGCCGAGAAGATCACCGAGGTGACCAGGTTGTTGAGGAGGACGGTCCAGTTCATGGGATCATTTGTGACGGGTTGCGGGGGCGGACGGCGCAAAACGGCCGGTGCCGAGGGTCTGAAGCAGGCTCCAGCCATTGTAATTGGCCACGGCGAGCAGCACGCAGAGGCTGCTGCCGAACATCAGGTAGAGAGGGGTGCGAACTTTCATGGTTCAATCGTCGTCGGAAGCCGCGTCGTCGTCGTCGTCGCCGCCGCCGGCGGAGGCGTAAGGCGAGAAGTCACTCTGGCTCCACCGCCGGCGCTCGAAGGCGTGCTCGCGAGCCCAGCGGAACAGCGGATAAGCCAGCAGCAATCCCAGGCCCAGCCAGAAGTTGGACCAGACCGTCACGTCGCGGACCACGGTGAGCCGGTAGCTGATTTCGCCCAACCCCGGGTCGGCCTCCGGTTCGACCGCGAGGTAATACCGCCCCGGCTTCACCGCCGGCAGCAGGGAATCGCCGAGCGTGCTGCCCTCGCTCCAGTAGCCTTCGTCGTAGCCGTGGTAGAATTCCACGCCCACCGCCACTTCCCGCACTTCCTCGGTGTCGGCGCGAATCAGGTCGCAGTCGACTTCGAACCATTGGTTGTCCACCGGCGCCTCCAGCCGGAATTCCAGCGCCTGCCTGCGGCCGCCCTTCAGCTCAAACTCCGGCGTAAGCTGGGCCCGGTTGGTGTTGCCCGGCCGGTAGGTGAACGTCGTGTCGAGCACGGTCGCGCGCGCGTGGCCCACCGCGGCCAGCAGTTCCAGCACCACGAAGAGGCCCGCCAGCAACGGCAGCAGCCAACGCAGCGTCCGCCCCTTCTCCCGGTGCGGGTTCGGCTCGTTCAGGTAGGGTCCCAGCCGCTCCGGCAATGGCTCGGCTAATTGGAAGGCCGACTGGACCTCCTCCGCGGTCACGTATTCGCCGGCGGACCAGGTGGTTTCGGCCAAGTCCGGATAGCGTTCCTCGGAAACGACGGTCGGCGGCGCGATGAAGTCCCGGACCAGGGTCCGTTCCCGCCGCCGCACCCGCCAATAGAACTCGCCGAGGACATACGTCACTTCCGCTTGGGCGACCGCAAACAACCGGTGCGGGGTGCCCTGGACCACCGGTTCGCCATCAACCTCGCGGGGCGGGCCGGGCAAGGTCTCCACGAACGACCAGTGGCCCTGATACGTCACCAGCCAACGGAACCCGGCGAACGGATTGAACAGCAGGTATTCCGACCACGCCTCGCCGTAATTGTCCCGGCGCCGCTGGAACCCGATGCACTCCCACTCGGTGCCCCGCCATTGCCCCCGGGTGCCGAGGGGAATCAGCGGCTGGATGGTCTGGGACCGGTCGGCCTCCTGAATCAGCTGCAACTGCGGGTTCGCCGCGTCGATGATGCTCGCGCAACTGCCGCACACCGCGGCCAACGTCTGCCCGGCCGCCCGCAACACGACGGCCGCACCGCACGTCGGGCAGTTGAGCGCGTGCGTCTGCTGCCGGACCGTTTCCGCCTCCCCAGTCCACCCCGGCACGGCGCGCAGCGCGGTGAACTTCAGTTCCTCGAACCGGCAACAGCGGCCGACAAACAGCCGGATGCCGGCGTCGGAATACTCGGCATTGGCGAAGTGGACGTCCTCCCCTGCCAGGTCGGCACTGATGGCGGTGCGCCCCGGCACCGCGGTGAACGTCAGTTCCCCTTCCGCAGCTTGGACCGTGGTCAGCTTTCGGTCTCGGACCCGATACTTGGTCCCGCCAATCACCAGGCAACGATCGACCGGCAATTGCTCCCGCCCCACGGCCAGGCCGAAGTTCATCAAGCGAGGACGATCCGCCGGGGTGGCCTGAGCCGCCGCGAGCTCCAACGCCCCGGGAAAATCGTCCGGCACCGGCACTTCGAAGCTGACGTAGAAAAAGCCCTGCGCCTCGGCGACCCAACCCCAGCGATCGTCGCCGAAGTCGGCGCACCACTCGGTCCAGGCGCCCTCGGGATAGGTCAGGCGCACCCGGCCAATCAGCTCGAAGGCCCGGCCGTCAAATTCGCCACGGGTGCCCACCTGCAGCGGGGAAAGGTCGGGCGGCAACTCGGCCTGCTGCCCCATCAGTTCCACCTGCGCGTCCCGCCGCACCACCATGGACCGGCAGAATCCGCAGGTAGCGAAGACCGTCACCGACGACCGGAAAGGAACCGCCGCGCCGCATTGGGGACAGTCGTAGGTGCGCATCGTCAGGCTGCGAGGCGGGATGGTCCGGTTGGAAACACGGCCCGAAGGCTACGGAGCAACGCCTCGCCGACAATTGGAATTCCCGCCGGCAAATCCGACGACCGCACCGGCCAGCGGTTCATGCCCGCGCCAGTTCATCCCATTTCTCGGCATCGAACCCCACCGTCCCGCCGGTCGGCGTCAGCACGAACGGCCGCTTTACCAAGTTGCCGTTCCCGGCCAGCAGGCCGAGGGCTTCGTCCGTTGAAAGGTCCTTCAACTTCGCCCCGAGGCCCAGCGCGCGGTAGTCCTGCCCGGAGGTGTTGAACAGCCGGCGCAGGTCGCCACCCAGGTGGTCCAACATGCGCCAGAGTTCGGCCCGACTGGGCGGCTGTTCCCGAATGGCGATGACCTCGTGGGCAATTCCGCGGGCGGCCAAGTGCTTCAGTGCCCGGCGACAGGTGTCGCATCCGGCGTAGGCGTAGATTTTCCACATCCCCGTGAGTAGCCGGCCAGCGCCTTCATGGCGACCACGCACACGCCGGTCTCCACTCAGTCGGCCGGCACGCCACATGGCCCTCAACTTCCGCCCCTGAATGACGATGGGAGTCCACGTGCCAAGGCTCAGGCAACCGCATGAACTTTCGTAAACCCATCACCGGCATCCTCGGAACCGGCGCCTTGGTAGTTTGGATCGGCGGCGTCCTCGCGTTCCTGGCATGTTCCGGCGCCTGGCATTATGCGGCCCTTTCCGGTCCGCCCGCCGGCAGCCTGCCCATTGCCGTCGCCAGTCCAGAACGCTGGTCCGTGACTCACGTCCTGGCCGCTGACTGTGGCTGTTCCGCGGCCGTCGTCCGCCATCTGGAACGCCGAAAACGGCTCCCGGACGTTTCCGAAACCGTCTGGCTGGTCGGGACCAATCCAGGCTGGGTAGATCGGCTCGTGGCCGGTGGTTTCGCGGTCGAAACGAAGCCGGAGCACTGGCTGGAATCCACCGCGGGGATCACCGCTGCCCCCTGGCTCCTGATCGCCAATGCGAGCGGCCTCCCGGTTTATTCGGGCGGCTACAGCCGGCAGAATCCAGCCGCGCGAACGGTCATCGAAGATGTCGCCCTGCTGACGGCAGCCCGGGCCGGCCATCGACCGGAGCCACTGCCCACGTTCGGCTGCGCCACTGCGGGGTCCCTGAAGTCCCGACTCGATCCGTTGGGCATAAAGCAGCTCTTGAACCGCTCTTCCGAATCACCATGAACCAATTCAATCGCCGCCACATCCAGTCCAGCAGCCGGGCGATGCTCTGGCTGCTGGCCGCCCACCTTCCAGCCTTCGTCGCGGCCGCCTGGTTTTTCAAGACCAGCCTGGCCTTGGCGGTCCTGGGATGGGCCGGCCTGCTGGCCGCCCCGTTGATCTGCCACCTCTTGCTCCCGGGAACGCGCCTGACCGCCGGCCTGATCTGCTTCACGACGATGGCCTTCAGCGCCCTGCTGATCCACCTCGGCAAGGGCATGATCGAAATGCATTTTCACGTCTTCGCGATGCTCGCGATCTTGGCGAGCTTC
Organism: Verrucomicrobiales bacterium; assembly: GCA_040375265.1. GTDB lineage: Bacteria > Verrucomicrobiota > Verrucomicrobiia > Limisphaerales > UBA9464 > CAIWAH01. Next base: position 11,846 of record JBEISV010000050.1, on the reverse strand, counting down.
GGTCTCGTCAGCGCGGTGATCGTCGCCGCCGCGACCATCGCGGTGCATCACGTGGGGTTCTTCTTCTTCCTGCCCGCGAGCGTGTTCAACTACGAGGCCTCGCTGGGCATCGTGCTGCTGCACGCCGTATTCGTGGTCGTGGAAACCGTTCCCGCGTGCATGATCGCCCGCAAGGTCGGCCGTTTGGTCCAAGTCCAAGGGGAAGTGACTCAGCGGCTCGCCTCGGTCACCCGTGAAGTCGAGGCCACCGCGGGCCAGATCGCGGACGCGAGCGAGTCGCTGGCCGTCGGCGCCAGCCGTCAGGCGGCCTCCCTGGAGGAGACCTCCGCTTCCGTCGAGGAGACGGCCCGCACCACCGAACACAATTCCGAAACCGCCCGGAACGCGCGGGCGTTGGCCCAGTCGACCCGGGCCTCGGCCGAAAGCGGCGCCGCGGACATGAAGGAGATGCAGGCCGCGATGGACGCTATCCAATCCTCCGGCGACAACATCGCGAAGATCGTCAAGTCCATCGACGAGATCGCCTTCCAGACCAACATCCTGGCGCTGAACGCCGCCGTGGAGGCGGCCAGGGCCGGGGAAGCCGGCATGGGCTTCGCCGTGGTGGCCGACGAGGTCCGGAATCTGGCCCAGCGTTCGGCCGTAGCCGCCCGGGAGACCTCGGACCGCATCGCCGATTCCATCGCCAAGAGCCGCCGCGGAGTTGAGCTCAGCGCCAAGGTCGCGGGCAGCCTCGGGCAAATCGTCCAGCAGGTGCGCCAACTGGAATCACTCGCGGCCGACATCTCTCAGGCGTCGGAGGAACAATCCCGGGGCGTCAAGCACATCAACGAGGCCATCACCACGATCGGCCATGAGACACAGAATCGGGCCGCCTCGGCGGAGGAGTCGGCCGCCGCGGTCCAGGAACTTCGTGCCCAGACCGCGTCGCTGGACGAGCTTGTCCGCCACATCACCGGCCTGCTCGGAACGGCCGAACCGGGCGCTTCATCCCCGGCTCCTTCAATCGTCGAAGCAGAAACCGGGTCCGCGGCAACCGCCTGTCCGTCAAGGGGCCGAGTTCACGCCCATGGCAATCGCCTGGCCAACCTCGACCTGGAATCGGCATCCTGATTTCGGTGAGCCCCCTCAGCGTTCGTTCAGCCAAACCTTCACGTTCCGCGTCGCCCGGCCGGCCGCCACGATGTCCAGTTTCCCGTCGCCATTGAAGTCCGCCAGTTGAAGGTCCTCGCAGGCCATCGTGTCGTCGTCGAGCAAGGTCGTGCGCCACTCCTTGCCCTCGGCATCGAGCGGAGTCAGAAGCTTCAACCCAACCTTCACGGAGTGCGGCCGGCCCATGGCGCGCCAGCCGACGACGATTTGGTCCCGGCCGATGCCAAGCAGGTCCCCGCAGGCCAGGGCGTGCCCGTCGATCAGGGAATCGTCGAGCACCGTGCGGTTCCAGGGCTTGGCCCCGTTTGGTGCGGGAGTGAACAGGGCCAACTGGTTGCCGTGCATCGGGGAAACCGCGCAGAGAAACTTCCGCCCGCCGCCCAGGCTGCCGCCCCGGACTTCCCCGCAGCCGCCGTTTTCGTCCGAACCGACCTGCTCCGAAACGTAACCTCCCTGCTCACGCGACCAGTTGAGCACGAACACGCCTTCCTTGGCGGCGACCGCGATCTCCGGCGTCGCGTCGTCGTCCCACTGGACGAAGTCGAAATTGTGCGTCTTGTGGAGCTGTTCGTTCAGCGTCTCCACCTCCCATTCGCCTTCCAACTTCTCCGGCGGGCGATACCGCTGGATCTTCACGCCCGCACCGGTGCCCTTGCCGGCATCATTGCCGCGCCCGTGCAGCGGGGCGCTGATCAGCGTCATCCGGCCCTGCCAATCTTTCACCCAGCGGATGCGATGCATCGTGGGCTCGTGGGCGAGTTTCACCGGCGTCCAACGCTGGGTCCGGTCGGCCGGCGGTTTCAGGAAAAACAGCGCCCCGGAATTCTGCGTGTCGCCCGGGTTCCAGCCAGCACCGACCGCGATCTCGGCCTTGCCGTCGCCATCCACGTCGGCCGCCGCCACGCAGACGTGGTCCAACTCGGTCAGCTTTTCCGCGATGACGGACTTCACCCAGCCCGGATTCCGATACCACGCGATCTGGTTCTTGTCGCAGAGCACGATGTCCGGTCGTTGGTCACCATCGATGTCCGCGACCGCCAGGCCGTAGCCGATGGCGATGTTGGTATCCACGTTCACTGCGCGGAACTTGGGCTGGGGCAACTCGGCGGCCCCGAGGTTCAACGCGGCGGCCAAGCCCACGGCGGCGAGAAGAATCGGCTTCATGGTGTGGGCCCAGCCTGCGGAGCCGGCGGTTCCGAAACAACCCCGAAGCGGAGGCGTCCGCCACCGACTTGCGAGCGCGGACTTGCCAGCAAGGGGACCGCCGCCAAGGTCTGCGCCATGGAAGTCTTCAACCTCGACGCGCAGCCACCGTTCACGACCAAGGACGGGTCCGAAATCCGGGAGCTGCTGTCCCACCGCAATTCGGCGCTCCGGAACCAATCGCTCGCCGAAGCCCGGCTCCAGCCGGGCCAGGCCACGGACGAGCATTACCACGCGAAGTCCGAGGAGATTTACTACATCACCCACGGTTCCGGCCGGATGCGGATCGGCACCGAGCTGCGCGAAGTCGCGGTGGGCGACGCGGTCGCGATTCCACCAGGCCAACGGCATAAACTGTGGAACACCGGCGGCGAACCCTTGCGACTCCTCTGCTGCTGTGCGCCGGCCTACGAACACGGCGACACGATCATCACCGAGTGAGCGGCGGCAGGCGACCGGCGGAAAAAAAACGGACGCGCCCGGCTTCACCGGCGCGTCCGTTTCGCAGGCAGACCGAAGCAGCTACTTCTTCTCCGGCTTGTGGTCGGTGTGGCACGCCTTGCAGTTGGCGGCTTCCTTCCACTGCTCCAGGGCGCCGGCCTTGCCCGCGGCCAGCGCCTTGCCGGCGGCGGCGAGAGCGGTCGCCTTGGTCTTCCAGGCGGCGGCGTCGCCCATCTCCGGGGTGTTCAGCGGCAAGTCCTGCGTGAGTTCGGCAAGCAGCTTGAAGTCGTCCTTCGTGCCCTCGCCTTTGCCGACGCGGGCGGCGGGCGACATCTTGCCTTTGAAGCCTTGCTCCATGATCTCCTTGATCGTGTGCTTGGGCTTTTCGGCCGCTTGGAGGGAAACGATTCCGGCGGACAACAGGGCCACGCCGGCAACGGTCAGAATGGTTTTGCGCATAGTTGAAGTGCCGGCCCATGGGCCGGATTCGCTCAGTGACCGGGCGAATCCGGCTCCGGTTACAAGGGGAAATACTGGCGCGGTTCAGTCCGGCTTGTGGGCCGAATGGCAGGCCTTGCAGTTCGACGCGCTCTTCCACGCTTCGAGGGCGCCGGGCTTGCCCGCGGCGAGATCCTTGCCGGCCTTGGCGAGGGCGGTGGATTTCTCCTTCCAGCTCGCGGCGTCACCCTTGGGCGGCGCGTTGAACGGCAACGAGGCGCTGAGCTCGGCCAAGAGCTTGAAGTCCGACGCCGTGCCTTCGCCCCGGCCAACACGGCCGGCCGGCGATTCCTTGCCCTTGAAGCCCTGCTCCATGATCTGCTCGGTGGTGTATTTCGGCTTGTCCATGTAGGTGGAGCAACCGGTGAGGACGGAACCGACGACCGTCAGGACGGCCACCGCGGGAATGAGGAAACGATTCTGCATGATGAGTGTGGTTTTGAAGGTTGGCGACGAACGCCGCGCAAAGTGAAGGCAACCGGGCGCAGTCTGGCCAGCTTTTCTACATCCGGACGCCCACCCGGCGAGGCCTGGCGAAAAATCATCGGGGGGACGGTCGGTCGGAATCGGGGGAACTTGGGCGTTCCAGCCGGGCCGATTCACGCCGGTTCGCCCACCATGCCAAACCCGCAAGCAGCACGATGCTCCCGCCCCAAACGACCGCGATCGCCAGCAGGAGCAACAGGATGAACAACGGCCCAGTGATCAGGATTCCCATTGCCAACATCGTTACGACGGTGGGCGCAGGCACCGGCCGCGGCAAGTTTGCACTCCCCGCCCATCGTGCCGCCCCTTAGAATGACTCCATGAAACCACGCTCCTGGACCCCGCTTGTTTTCCTCGGCTGCGGCTTGGCGCTGAGGGAAGCCCGCGCCGACTACGACGCCTTGGTCAACGCCTTCACCACCCTGCGCAACGACACGGTTTTTCCCGTTCCCGGCCGCGGTCTCGACGACCTCGACAGCACCTTCGGCCCGCGGATGCAGGCCAGCACCGGACTCTACGACTTCCACCGGGGCATCGACGTGGACGGCGGCAGCGTCGGTGATCCCGTGGGCATAGAGAACGTGGTCGCAGTGCTGGACGGAACCTTCTACGACTACCGGTTCAGCGCCTCGGGCGGCAACACGGTCATCCTGAAACACGCGTTCGACACGCCCATCAGCTACCAGGGCAAAACCCTGACCCACTTCTACACTTGGTATCTGCATCTCTACGACGACGGCATCGCCAACAACGACATCGGCACGGCGGACCTGGTGGCGGGCCTGAACGTCGGTGATGCAGTGGACCGGAACACCCTCATCGGCAAGCTGGGCGACAGCGGCTCGCCCACCAGCGACACCTACGCGCCGCATCTCCACTTCGAGTTGCGCGTCGGCAGCGTCTCGTCGCTGGAGTTCCAGTTGGACAATCCCGGCTCGACCCAATGGGGCTTCGATCCCCACATGAACCCGCTGTGGCTCTTCGCGCCCGGCACCTACGGCGGCGCCGGCCCGAACGACTACCGTCAGCAGCTCAGCCTGGCCGCGCCGGTGCAGGTCGGAGCCGACATCGCGATCCATTACCAAATCACCAACGACGACCATCCGGTCTGGAACCGCTTCGAGTTCGCCATCCGTCAGATGGGCTCCGGCACGGTGGCGGCCAGCCATGTGCTCGACCTCAATCAACGCGCCGGCTACGACGCCTCGACCACGGCCAGCCTGGATAGTCGCGACCTGACGAAGCCGTATATCGATCCGGCCAGCGGCGCGTTGACGGGCAACCAGTTTGTCTCAGGTCTCATCGTTCCCATGGCCTTCGCCCAGCCCTACCTCGACAACGGCCACGAACTTGTCGTCACCGCGCGTGACCTTTGGGGCAACACCGAGAGCTTCACCGTCAACCTGACCGTGGTGCCCGAACCGGCGACGTGCGCCGGCATCACTGGGTTGGGCCTGGGACTCTTCGCATGGTGGCGGCGGCGTTGAACGTGTTCGTGCGGCCAGTTCCGACTTTCCCGTGGTCCCGGGTTGCCCCTTGGCTCCGCTTGAACAACTCTCCGCGCGCCTCAGTCAGTTTGCCTCCGCATGACGACCGCGCCATTTGACATCACGCCGCACACCCGGCTCGTGTTCGGAACCGGTTCCCTCGCGCGCCTCGGCGAACTGGCCCGCGAACTGGGCGGGCGGCGCGTGCTGGTTGTTACTGATCGCGGGCTCGTCGCCGCCGGCCACGCCGCCCGGGCCGAGGCCGCGCTACAAACCCACGTCGAGCAGGTCACTCTCTTCGCCGAAGTCCGCGAAAACCCCACGACCGCCGACGTGGCCCGCTGCCTCGCGGTCGCCCGCGAAGCCGGGGTGGACCTGCTCGTCGGATTGGGCGGCGGCAGCTCGATGGATACCGCCAAGGGCACCAACTTCCTGCTCACCAACGGCGGCGAGATGAAGGACTACTGGGGCGTCGGCAAGGCCACCCGCCCGATGCTGCCGCTCATCGCCGTGCCCACCACCTCCGGCACCGGCAGCGAATGCCAGTGCGCCGCGCTCATCGCCGACGAGGTCACGCACCAGAAGATGGCCTGCCTCGACCCGAAGGCCGCCGCGCGCATCGCCCTGCTCGACCCGGAACTCACCGTGTCGCTCCCGGCCCGCGTCACCGCCGTCACCAGCGTGGATGCCATCGCCCACGCGGTCGAAACCGCCGTCACCACGAAGCGGAACGCGCTGTCGCTGATGTATTCGCATGAGGCGTTCAAGCGGCTGACCCACGCCTTTCCCGTGGTCGCGGCCCAGCCCACCGACCTCAAGGCGCGCGGGGAAATGCAGCTCGGCGCGGCCTTTGCCGGCACGGCGATCGAACATTCCATGCTCGGAGCGGCGCATTCCTGCGCCAATCCGTTGACCGCCCATTTCAACGTCGTGCATGGCGCGGCGGTCGGCCTGATGCTCCCGCACGTCATCCGTTTCAACGCAGCCGGCGACGAGGCCACCCGGCGGGCCTACGCCGAACTCGCGAGCGCGCCCGAGATCGCCTGCGTCAGCGGCGGCCTGGAGGCGGCGGTCGAGGCGTTGGTGGCCCGCATCGAGGCCCTGCTCAATCTCGCCGGCATTCCCCGCTCCCTGACCGAGGCCGGGGCCGACCCAGCCCAAATTCCCATGCTGGCCGCCGAGGCGGCGCGCCAGTGGACCGCCAACTTCAATCCCCGCCGGCTCACCGAGGCGGACTTCGCCGGCCTGTTCACCGCCGCCTGCGACCGCCGCGGCGAAGGCGACGCCGGTTGAGCGACGGCTCGCGCGACTCCGCTCTTGTCGCAACGCCTGCCTGCAGCCAAGGCTGCGGCCGTGTCACCCCTGTTCGCATCGCTGGCTTTGGTCGCCGTGACGATTTGCACCGGATGCGCCCACCTCCCATCCGACGCCCCGGACCTGCGCGTCGTCACCAACCAATCGCACCGCGGCTGGCACGACGCCGTCATCATTGGCAATGGTCAGGTTGAAGCCGTGATCGTGCCCTCCGTCGGGCGCGTGATGCAGTTTCGTTTCGCCGGCGAAACCGACGGTCCATTCTGGGAAAACGACCGGCTCGCCGGGCAACCGATGCCGACGAAACCCTGGGAGGCAGCCCACGGCAGCTTCGGCGGCGACAAGACCTGGCCGTCACCCCAGAGCCTCTGGAATTGGCCACCTCCCGATGTCTTCGACGCCGCTCCGCTCGCCTTCCGCGTCACGGCGGACCGCGCCGTCGTGCTGACCTCGCCGGTGAGCCCGCGCTTCGGCCTGCGGACCGAACGCCGGATCACCCTCGACCCGACCGAACCGGTGATGCGGATTGAGACGACCTACGAAAAGGTCAGCGGTGACCCGGTTGAAGTCAGCGTCTGGGTCATCACCCAGGCCAAGAATCCGGCAGCCGTGTTCCTGCCCGTGCCCGCCGATTCCAAGTTTCCGACGGGCACCACGACGATGTGGGGCGTGCCCACGAATCACCTCAGCCGGGTGGACGGAATGCTACGGCTGACCCGCGACCTGACGGGGAGTCACAAGATCGGCAACGACGGCACGAGCATCGTCTGGGTCGGCGCCAAGGAACTGCTCCGGGTGGACGTTCCGCGGGTGGCCGGCGCCACCTATCCCGACGACGGCTGCTCGGCGGAAATCTACACCAATCCGGACCCGGTGCCGTATGTGGAACTGGAAACCCTGGGGCCGTTGAAGACACTCAAGGTCGGGGACCGGCTGAGCGCGACCAACACCTATCGGCTTGGGCGTAGGGGCAGAGGCGAGCCTCAGGCAGAAGCTCGCGCGCTCTTGGCCCGTTGAACAACCGGCTCAGTAACTGCCCGACAATCCGACCGTGAAATAAGGCGCACCGTCGCCGTTCAGCAGCAGATTGCCGCGATCGAACTCGAAACGGCGATCCAACGCGTAGCCACCTTCAACTGTCAGGCGGAACAGGCGGTTCAAGTCCCAACGCAATCCGCCACCCACCCGCAGTTCGCGGTAGGTTACCTGGTCGTCGTTCAGCAACGGGTTGCCGACGCCGGTTCCAAAATCCTCCGCCACCCGGACGGCCGTGGCCCGCAGCTCGCCGCCAGCGAACAGGGTTACGGTTTCCGAGGCGGTGAACTCAATTTGCGGGCGCGGAATCAACAGGGAAAGCCGCCAGCCGTCGGCAAACCGCCAGATCACGCCCGGGCCGCCCACGACCGGGAATTCCCGGCGCAAATCCACGTTCACGGCGAACAGGACCTGCAAGTCGGGATTTACCTCGTAGCCGACCGCAACGGTGACCGGCACATTGAAGTCGCCGCCGGAGATGTCCTCAAAATCGGTGTAGAGCCCGGGGCGCAGGTCCGACCGCACAAACCACCGTTCATTCACGCGCCAATTGCTGATCAGGCGCACGCTCAGCCCGTAGATGTCCTCCGGCACCGGCGCCCCGGCCGGCGCGTCAAAACGGGCGTGATCCCATTGCAGGCCGACGCTCCAGGAATAGCTCGGGCTGGTGTCAAACCGCACCGAATAGCCGGCCCGCAGCCACGACGCGTCGAGGTCGCCGAGCACGGTGTTGCCCCGATTCAAGGCCGCGTCCGTGGAATGGCTGAATTCCAACGAGTAGCTGCCGCCAAAATCGTCGGTCCCTCCGACCCCGCTGGGCGGACGTTGGGCCAAGGCTCCCGAGACGGCGCCGACGATGGCGCCAACCACACTGAACGAACGCAATGTCATGAGCAGGGACGGTGCTCCGGATTCGGCTTCGCGCAACCTGTGCTTCGGGGAAACGTGTTCGGAAAATGCCGCACCCGGGTGGTGGGTCAGGGCAGCAGCAGTTTGAAGTCGGCGGCGGCGAGTTGAGCCTGGATGAACTCCTCGCGCGCCCGTTTCTCCGACTTCTCCTTCACCTCGGCCAACAGCCGCGGGCGAGCCTCCGAATACGGCACAACGCGTCCCGCGGTGACCCCATCGACCTGCACGACGAAGTGGTAGCGTTCCCACTCGTTGAAGGTCACTGGGCTGATGGCGCCCTTGGCGGTGGCCTTGGCCGCGCTGATCACCGGCCAATGGATGTGTTCCTCGTCGTTGAGCAGTTCTTCGTCCCAAATCTGCTCGAGGGATTTCCCGAATTCCGCCGACGGTTCGCCCGGAGTTTCCGCGAGCTTCGCGTTCAACCCTTCGGCTCCCGCAAGCGACCGGAGTTTCTCGCAGCGCTCCCGGCTGGCCCGGACCACGGCCGCCTCCGCATCAAAGGGAAATTCAACCCGCAACCACCGCACCTGCCGCTCCTCCGGCACGATGAATTCACGGCGCCGTTCCGGATCACGATACAGCGCTTCAAGGACTGCTTCGGACGGCTCAGGCAGGGCGGGCATCCGGTCCTTGAGGAACCGTTCCGTGGCCAGGTAACGCAGCCGACGCCAATTTCCGTCCTCGACCGTTTCACCCGTCTTCGCGACGGCCTCGGCGAACGCCTGCTCACTCGGCACCGAGTTCCGCCAGTCGCGAAATTCCGCCGCCACCTTCTCGGCAAGTTCCAGCCGCACCGGTTCGGTCAGGGCCTGGAGAAACAGCTCCCCCGCGCAGACATCGGTGGCCGCAGCACGTTTGACCGCGGGGAGCGTGGAAGCCCGGTTGAAAAGGGTCCGGAACCGGTAAGGACCTTTCATCAGGGTCTCGACGCGGCCCACGGTGATGACCACGCCACGGGCCGTGGCGGCGGGTTGGTCTGCTGGCGCCGTAACCTCAGCCGCGAAAGCCACGCCGGTGAGAAACAATGCCGCCAGGAAACGGCAGTAACCACGCGAAATGAACGACGAAATCAAATTCACTGCCGCTGACTCTGTCGCGCCGCCCGGCCGACCGCAATCGCCGTAACATCCGGCGTGTATCCGGCAAATGCGGCGGGCCAAGCAAATCGCCTGGCCCAGCCCGGGCGATCAAACGGTTTGGGCGTGGCACTAGGCTTTCCCGGCGTTCTGCACGGTCCTTTGACTCGCCCGGTCCGCCGCCTAGCCTCGCCCCGTCATGTCGCTTGATGCCACGTCCGCCGCCCGTTGCGCCCATTCAGTGCGCGACGCGATTCCCGTCGGCGGGCTGTTCGACGGCGCCACCTGGCGGGTTTCGCCGGTCCCCTTCCCGCTGGGCGCCGACCTGGCCCGGGAGCTGGATTCCCTCGGCCGCGTCCTGTTCCAATTTTACCGGGCGGTGAACCTGCTTTACCGCCGGAGCGTCGACGGCAAGGCCCCCGCGTGGATCGCGGAACTGCTCGACCAAGGGAAGCCGCCCGAACTCATCGCCCTCCAGCGCCATCCCGCGTTCAAGAACGACCTGCCCCGCGTGATCCGGCCCGACGTGCTGCTCACCGAGGGTGGCTTTGTGCTGAGTGAGCTGGATTCCGTGCCCGGCGGGATCGGGCTCACGCACTGGCTGAACCAGACCTACGCGAACCTGGGCGAGACCGGCGAAGCGGCCGAATCCGGCACCGTGATCGGCGGCGCCACCGGCATGAAGGATGGGTTCGCCTCGCTCTTCGGCGACGCCGGCAAGGTTCACCTGATCGTCTCGGAGGAAGCGGCGAGTTACCGTCCGGAGATGGCCTGGCTGGCCGGGCAATTGCCGGAATCGCGATTCGAGGTGCGGAGTTCCGATTTTGCCGAATTCGACCAGGGCGACGCGGTTTACCGATTCTTCGAGCTGTTCGATTTGGCCAACGTCGCAAACTCCGGCCGCATCTTTGAACTCGCCCGGGAGAAACAAATCCGGCTCACGCCGCCACCCAAGCCAATCTTCGAGGAAAAGCTGCTGTTCGCGCTCCTGTGGAACCGGAACTTGCGGGACTTCTGGCGCCAGGAACTCGGCGAAGGCTTCTTCAACCGCCTGCTAAAGCACATTCCCCGCACCTGGGTATTGGACCCTTCCCCCCTGCCCCACCAGGCGGCGTATCCGGGCCTGGAATTGACCGATTGGAAGCAGCTCAAGAACCTCAGCCAGCGGGACCGGGAACTCATCCTGAAGGTCTCGGGCTACAGCGAGGAAGCCTGGGGCGCCCGCGGGGTTTACCTCGGCAGCGACCTCAGCACCGCCGATTGGTCGGTCGCGGTAGACCGAGCGCTCGCCGCCTGGCCCCGCAGCCCGTATGTGCTCCAGCAATTCCACCGGCCACGGGTCGTGGACTCGGCGTTTTTCGACTTCGGAACGGAGCAGTTGGTGCCCATGCCCGGCCGCGTGCGGCTTTGCCCGTATTATTTCGTCAGCGGCGACGGCGACGCCGCCCGGCCGAAGCTCGGCGGGGTGCTGGCCACCGTGGTCCCGGCGGACAAGAAGATCGTCCACGGCATGCGCGACGCGATCCTCGCGCCCTGCTCGGCCTGAACCAGCCGGGGGGCGCAGACTTGCCGCCGGGCCCCCCGCCCCTAGCCTAACTCGCCTTGAAGAAAACGGTCCGCCCCGAAATTCCCCGGAAAACCATCTACCGGTTGTCCGTGTATTTGCGCTGCCTCCAGCGTCTGCGGCAGAACGGCATCAGCACCGTGCGCAGCGAGGCCCTGGCGAATGCGGCGACCGTGAAACCGACGCAATTGCGCAAGGACCTCACGTATTTTGGCCAATTCGGCACACGCGGACTCGGTTACGACGTCGAGCAGCTCGCCGGAATGATTTCCGACCTTCTGGGCACCAACCGGCTGCAACCGGTGGTGCTGGTCGGTGTCGGTAATCTGGGCACCGCCCTGCTGAGCTACCGGGGCTTCGAGCAGGAGGGCTTCGAGATCGTGGCCGCCTTCGACGCCGATCCGGATCGCGAACGCGACAAACCCCTGGCGGTGCCGGTCTATCCGATGGAACGCATCGGCCGGGTGGTCCGGGAAAAGGCCGTGCGCATGGCCATCATCGCAGTGCCAGCGACCGCCGCCCAGGAAGTCGCCAACGAGTTGGTCGAGGCCGGCATCGGCGGGATCCTGAATTTTTCCCCGGCCATGCTGACCGTGCCCGACACGGTGACGGTCAACAGCGTAAACCTCGCCATTGAGCTGGAGAACCTCAGTTACTTCATCCAGCAGTAGTTTCGTGGCC
>JBEISV010000022.1:0-22828 GCA_040375265.1 Verrucomicrobiales bacterium | reverse complement strand
TCTTCAGGACTTCCTTCAACGTCACTTCGGCGCCCCCACGGCGTTTGCTTTCGTCGGCCGCTTCCATGAAGGCGAAGATCTCGATGGTTTCTTCGGGGGAAACGGGGGCGACCCCGGTCTCGAAGAACTTCACGGCCGCTTGGACCAGCGGCGCGTAACCATCGTAGGCGCCGACGTCCATCGAGCCCAGCGTGCCTTCCGCATGGCCGTTGTAGCCCTCGACTTCCCGGAAGGTGCCCGTGCGGCCGCCCTTCCACTTGCCGACGACCTCGATCTTGCCGTCGGCGGTCGTGCCGCGGCGGACCGAGAGGCAGCCGGGGCCCATCACGGTGAACAGCGATTCACAGCCATGGACGCCATACCAGAACAGGTCCGGGTGCGTCTTTTCCAGGTGGGCCGGGCTGCCGCACCAGGCGTTGGTGACGGTGCCAATCACGCCGCGGCGCACCGCGAGGGTGTTCCGGGCGAAACGCAGCGACGAAGCGCTGAAAATTGCCACCTTGGCCTTCTTGGCGAGCCGGAATACTTCCAGCGCATCCTTGAGCGAACCGGCCACCGGCTTGTCGAGATAGACCGGCTTCTTCGCCGCCAGCACCGGCTTCAGTTGCTCCAGGTGCGGCCGGCCGTCCACGCTTTCGATCATCACCACGTCCACGTTCCGGCAGAGTTCGGGAATGGAGTCGTAGATGGTGACCCCGAATTTCTCCCGGAGCGTCTTGGTGTATTCCTCCACCCGCGACCAACTGGATTCGATGTCCGGGCTGCCGCCCTTGAACCCGGCGACGACCTGGGCGCCGAGGACGCGGTCTTTGGCCTTGGGATCGTTGAGGATGCCCGTGAAGGCGGTGACGTGCGACGTGTCGAGACCGATCAGGCCCACCTTGAGGTCGGCGGCGAACAGGGAGGTCAGCAGGCAGGAAGTCAGCAGCGGGACGAGGGCGCGGAGTTTCATGGGCGCATTCGGCCAGAGTTGCCGGGCCTTTGGCAATCCACGGAAACGGGGCAGGGACAAAAGCAAAACGCCCGGCTTGGGGCCGGGCGTGGTGGTGGTTGGCGGGCGAATGTCCGCTCAATTCTCTTCGAGGGTCACCTGACCGCCGGCCTCGATGGTGCGTTTGGCCATCTTCAGACGGGAGGGCAGGGTGGCGGTGGGATTCTGGCCGCAGGGATTGATGTTGTAGGTTTCGCCCATCACCGAGGTGGGAAACTTGCCGCTGTTAAAGTAAGGAGCGAGATCGGTCTCGGCTGGGGTATCGTTGTCTCCCTTCTTGTTCTCCGCCATCCACAACTGCTTCTGGTTCTGGATGACCCGAAGGTTGTTGATGATGGAGTTGTATCGGGCGGTGGCCATCGAGTTGCCGACGGCGGGGATCGCGATCATGGCCAGCAGGCCGATGATCATGACCACGATCATGATTTCGATGAGCGTGAAGCCGGCCCGGCGGGCGGCGCGTTGGGGAAATTGGCGGACGTTCATGGTCAGACTCGGTAACGTGATGCGGACTCCCTGACCAACACCGTCAGCGCGGAAACGTTGCGCGGAATCAGCCGGGCGAAGCGGACCGAAAGGTATGGACTGGCCCGCCTGATTCAACGCCGAATCGATCCTGGATTCGTAAATCCTGCCTCAGGCAGCCGAAAACAGGGCTAGACACCACACCGGGCGAACTCCTACGGTCCGCCCTTCGATAAACGGATTTACCGGGCGGCGTGGTGCTGCCCGACACCGAATCACATGGAAAACAAAGCAAAAGTCATCACCGAGAACCGCGTTCACGAAAAGGACACCGGCTCCCCCGAGGTCCAGATCGCGATCCTCACCACCCGCATCAACAGCCTTTCCGAGCATCTCAGCAAGAATCTCAAGGACCACAGCTCGCGCCGTGGCCTGCTGATGATGGTCAGCAAGCGCCGCCGGCTGCAAAGCTACCTGCAGCGCAAGGATGCCGACCGCTATCAGGCCCTGATCAAGAAGCTGAAACTCCGCAAGTAACTTTCCGTGACGCCGGGCCCCGCGCCCGGCGTCGCCTTTCGGTCGGGACGGTTTTCCCCAGCTGGCGAGTGCCAGTCCAAGAATTCCGGGACACCCATGAGGGACGCGACGAGGCGTCCAGCCGGCCGATTCCGTAAACAGATCGTTGCGTCCGCAACCTAATCGCTTCGCCCGCCTCCGGGTGATTTCACTCAGCGACCCCGCGCTGCCGCGGACCGTAAACAAATTCGGCCGTGAAATCGGGGTGATTGATTGAAGTTCCTCGTGGGGTGGGCGGGCACATTCCGCACATGCCAGAACAAGTAACCGTCAATGTAGGCGGCCAGGATATCGTCATCGAAACCGGCCGCTATGCCCGTCAGGCTGACGGGTCCGTCACCGTCCAACTGGGCGAAACCGTCATCCTCACCGCCGCGGTGGGCGCTTCCAAGGCCAAGGACGGCCAGGAATTCTTCCCGCTGACCGTCGACTACCGCGAACGCGCTTCCGCCGCGGGCAAGTTCCCCGGTGGCTACTTCAAGCGCGAAGGCCGGCCGACCGAGAAGGAAATCCTCACCAGCCGCCTCACGGACCGCCCCATCCGCCCGCTCTTCCCGAAGGGTTGGTATAACGAGGTCCAAGTCCAGACCATCCTGCTGTCCACCGACGGCCAGAATGATCCCGACATCCTCAGCATCGTCGGCGCCTCGGCGGCCCTGATGGTCTCCGACATTCCGTTCGACGGCCCCATCGGCGCGGTCCGCGTCGGCCGGGTGAACGGCGAGTTCGTCGCCAACCCCACCCACGAACAGCAGGCCGAGTCGGATCTCGACTTGGTTTACGTGGGCAACGCCACCGATGTGGTGATGTATGAAGGCGCCGCCGAGGAAATCAGCGAGGCCGATTTCATCAAGGCGCTCGAATTCGGCCAGCAGGCCATCCAGCCGCTGATCGCGGCGCAGAAGGAGCTGGCGGCCAAGGTGGGCAAGCCGAAGCGCCAGATCACGGTCAAGGTCGTTCCGGACGAGATTCTCAACGAGGCCAAGGCCTTGGCTGGCGACCGGATTGTGCCCGCGTTGCTGACCGTCCAGAAGCTGGCCCGGGAAGCCGCCGTCAACGCGGTCTTCGCCGATGTCGGCGCGAAGCTGGTGGAGAAGTTCGGCGCCGAAAAGGTGACCGCCTTCGTCCTCAAGGACATCCAGTATTACCTCCAGAAGGAAGCGGTCCGCGCGCTGATCTTGGATCACAGCAAGCGCCTCGATGGGCGCTCGTTTGACGCCGTCCGTCCGTTGCAGAGCACGGTCGGCTTCCTGCCGCGCACGCACGGTTCCGCCATGTTCCAACGTGGCGAGACCCAATCCGTCTGCGTGGCGACACTCGGCACCAGCGACGACATCCAGGAGTTCGACGCCTACACCGGCGGCGAGACCAAGAAGCAGTTCATCCTACACTACAACTTCCCGAACTTCTCGGTCGGCGAAACCGGCCGGATCATGGGCCCGGGCCGCCGCGAGATCGGTCACGGTGCGCTCGCCGAACGCAGCGTGCGTCCGGTGGTGCCGACCGACGACTATCCCTACGCGATCCGCGTCGTTTCCGAGATCTTGGAGTCCAACGGCTCCAGCTCGATGGCCTCGATCTGCGGCGCGACCCTCGCGCTGATGGACGCCGGCGTGCCGTTGAAGCGGCCCGTGTCCGGGATCTCGATCGGCATCTGCACTGAATACGGTGCCAACGATCAGATCAGCCGCTACCAGCTCCTGACCGACATCATCGGCTGGGAAGACGCGTTCTGCGACATGGACTGCAAGATCGCCGGCACGGCCAACGGCATCACGGGCTTCCAGCTCGACTTGAAGCTGCGCGGTCTGCCGCTGCCGATCATGGCCGAGGCAATTGAGAAGGCCCGCATCGCGCGCCTCGAGATCCTCGTCCATATGGCCGCGACGATCTCGGAGCCGCGCACCGACATCTCCAAGTATGCCCCGCGCATCCTCGTCCTGAAGATCAACCCCGAGAAGATCGGCGCGCTGATCGGACCCGGCGGCAAGAACATCAAGCGCCTCGTCGACGAATCCGGCTGCGAAATCGACATCGAGGACGATGGCACGGTGAAGATCTTCTCCGTCACGCCCGAGGGCATGGAAATTGCCCGGAAGGAAGTCGAGGGCCTCAGCGCCGAGATCGAGATCGACAAGATCTACCAAGGTCGCGTCGTCACGATCAAAGAGTTCGGCGCGTTCGTCGAAATCTTCCCCGGCCAGGACGGCTTGGTCCACGTCAGCGAGCTCAGCGACAAACGCGTCGCGCGGGTCGAGGACGTGGTCAAGATGGGCGACCAGATTTGGGTCAAGTGCGTTGGCGTGGACGAGAAGGGCCGCGTGAAGCTCAGCCGCAAGGCGGCGATGATTGAGCGCGGGGAAATGGTGGCGACGCTCGCCGAGGAAGGTTCCGGCGAAGGCGAACGCCCGGAACGCTCTGAGCGTCCTGAGCGCACTGAACGCCGTGACCGCGGCGGTGATCGCGGCCCTCGTGGTGACCGCGGCGGTGATCGTGGTGAACGCGCCCCGCGCGGTGACCGGGGTGATCGCGGCGGTGACCGGGCCGAACGCGCTCCCCGCGCCGAAGGCGACGACAAGCCGAAGGGCAAACGCGAAGGCTCACCTGAAGACAAGGCACGCGCGGCTTCCGCGGCGGAGCCCGGCAAGATCTATCGGGCCAAGGTTGTTTCGATCAAGGACTTCGGCGCGTTCGTCGAGTTCTCGCCTGGCGCCGAAGGCCTGGTGCACGTCAGCGAACTCGCCAACTTCCGCGTGAAGAAGGTGGAGGACATCGTTCGTCTCGGCGACGAGATCACCGTGAAGTGCCTCGGTGTGGACGAAAAGGGCAGGGTCCGGCTCAGCCGCAAGGCTGCCACCGAAGAGCGCGAGGCGCAGGAAAACGGCGGCTCGGCACCCACCGAGGCAGCCGCTTCGGCCCCCGAAGTTCCGGCGTCCGAGGCACCGGCCAGCGAGCAGCCACAGGCTTGATCCACTTATAGGATCCTGAAATACGAAACGGCGGGCTCCCGAGCCCGCCGTTTTCTTTTTCCCGATCGTCGCCAACGCGAGCCGCGCATCGACGGCTCAGCGGTCCCGTTCCAACAGATACTTGGCGAGTGCCTCCATGGCCACGGCTTTGCCCTTGAACGGCTTGAGTGCGGCGAAGGCTTTTTCGGTGAGCTCGCGGGCGATCTTTTTAGACTTCTCCAACCCAACCAGCCGGGGGTAGGTTGCCTTCTGCGTGGCGACATCCTTGCCCGCGGTCTTGCCCAATTTTTCCGTGGTCTGGGTGACGTCCAGGATGTCGTCGATCACCTGGAAGGCGAGGCCCACATGATAACCGAAGTCGGTCAGCGCCTTGAGCTGGGCCGGCGTGCAATTCGCGCTCATGCCGCCGAGGCGGACGGAACAGCAGAGCAGGGCGCTGGTCTTGCGTTCGTGGATGTATCGAAGCTGGGGCACGGACAGTTTTTTGCCCTCGCCTTCCAGGTCGGCGACCTGGCCGGCGATGAGCTGAAGGGAGCCGGAAGCCACGGCGAGGTCGAGAATGACCGCGCGCATGTCGTAGCGCGGCCAAGTCCGGCATTGGGCGGCAATCTCGAAGGCCTGGGTCAGCAGCGCATCCCCGGCGAGGACCGCGATGCCTTCGCCGAATACCTTGTGATTGGTCGGCTTGCCGCGGCGGAAGTCGTCGTTGTCCATTGCCGGCAAGTCATCGTGGATCAGTGAATAGGTGTGGATGCATTCCACGGCGCAGGCGAGCGGCAGGGCTTCCTCGGGTTTGCCGCCGCAGGCTTCCGCGGCGGCGAGCACCAAGGCGGGGCGC
Source organism: Verrucomicrobiales bacterium (assembly GCA_040375265.1). GTDB lineage: Bacteria > Verrucomicrobiota > Verrucomicrobiia > Limisphaerales > UBA9464 > CAIWAH01. Next base: position 16,989 of record JBEISV010000022.1, on the reverse strand, counting down.
ATCCGTTTGCCGCCGGCAAACAGCGAGTAGCGCATCGCCTTGTGAATGGTGGAGGGCTTGACCGACGGCTTGGGCAGGAACCCGTCCAGCGCGCGGTCGACCGCCTTGGCGTTGGCGTTGACCCAGGCGGACAGATCGAAGGCGGCAGCGGATTTGGCAGGCATTTCGGGGTGTGTTTGTAAGGGCAAGGCACCCTTCAGGACAAAGCCCAAAGTGACGATTCGGCGGCGGCCGACCGAAATCACCGCGAGCGGGAAAGGAATCCGAACATGGCGCTTGCCCGCGCGTCCGTCGGCAACTAAACCACTTTCAGAGACGGTTTTCGCATGTCCCGCCCTCCCCTCCTTGAACGGTATGCAGAACGGCTCCGGTTGACGCCTGAAGAGGCCCGGAATCGCCTATTCTATGAATGCGTCCCGAACTGGAAGCGGGGCTTCGTGCGGTTTCATCGCGTGCTTCGGCCGAAACTTTACCAGTTGGATTGGAGTCTCGTGGACGAGGCGGGCAGGTCCACGAGTTACCAGGAAGTCCTGGATGCGATTGATCGTTGGAACCATCGTTCCCCGGCCGTTCAATCGGTGGCTCGCAACCGCTGGCAGTGGCGGGTTTCCGGACGTCGGTTGCTGACCTTGGCGGTGGCGCTGTTCAAGGATTCCGCTGACGTGGCTGAATCGCCGGTCAACGCCTCCGGGGGCCGTCCCGCGGCGGAATCCCCGGTTCCCAAGGCGGCGGCGTTCGGGCCTGCGCTGGGCGCGGTCAAGCCGGTTGCCAAGGATGTCACCGACATGGTGCGGGCTCACGGCTGAGTTTGGCTTGGCCGCGGTTTTTCGTTTCCCGCCCTTTCCCCCGGCGCCCGGCCTACCCTAGGGTTTTCGCAGATGCCGCTGCCGGATCTCATCGAAATCATTCCACTGCCGCAAACCGTCCGGGCTGCCATCACGGTCCCGGGTTCCAAGAGCATTACCAATCGCGCCCTCGTGTTGGCGGCGCTGGGCGATGGCGTCACAACCCTGCGAGGTGCGCTCTGGAGCGAAGATACCGAGGTAATGGTCGACTGCCTTCGCCGATTGGGCTTCGACGTCGGCGTGGAGCCGGACCCTGAGGAACCGGCGAACCGGACCATGCGGGTGGGTGGCCGCGGCGGGCTTATCCCGCGCGCCGGCTCGCTCGGCGAACCGTTGGAGCTGTTCGTTGGCAACGCCGGGACGGCGGCGCGCTTTTTGGCCGCGATGGTCTGCCTAGGGCAGGGGGCGTTCCGGCTCAGCGGCGTGCCCCGGATGCACGAACGTCCGCAGGCGGCCCTGTTCAGTGCCTTGCGCGAATTGGGTTACTGTGTGGAGGCCTCGAACGATCGCTTGCCAGCGGTGATTCACGGCACGGGTCGGCGGCCGGGCGGGACCGTAGTGAGCGTGGACGAAAGCTCCCAGTTCGCGTCGGCGCTCATCCTGTCGGCCGCGGTGGGAGGATGGGAAGTGACCGTGGCGGGCGCCAATGTGGAGGAGCTGCCCTACGTGGAGATGACCCGCCGGTTGGTGGCTGAATTTCCCCGGAACGGCGGCGAATTTCAGATCGAGCCGGATGCTTCCAGCGGGAGCTATTTTTGGGCGGCCGGGGCACTGCTGGGAGCTGATGTCACAGTCCGCGAATGGCCGGTGTCCGGTTGGCAAATCGATGCGGAATTTCCGCGCCGGCTTCCGTTGCCACTCGAGCTCTCGCGGGAACGGGACCTCGGGGATTCCATCATGACCGCGATTGTGCTCGGCCCGTTTGCGAGTGCGGAGGTTCGCTTTACCGATCTCGGACGCCTGCGGGTGCAGGAATGCGAACGCGTGCAGGCGTTGCGAACCGAGCTGACGCGCTGCGGTGCGGAAGTCGAGGAGCGGGGGGACACCCTGACCATCCGCCCTGGCAGCGTGCGGGGCGCGACCATCGAGACGTATCGGGACCACCGAATGGCGATGTGCTTTGCGACCCTCGGATTGAAGGTGGCTGGCATCCGCATCCGGAACCCCGCGTGCGTGAAGAAAACCTTTCCCAATTTTTTCGCCAAACTGGCCGCCCCGCCACCGCACGGGCTCGGGGCGGTCGTTTGCGACGTTGCCAGCGGACTCCCGCTGGCCGGTGACCAACTTCTAGCTGACTGATGCCTACTTCAAGTTCCTCCAAGGCCGGCGCGCTCACGGCGCTGGGTGCCCGCTCCATGAAGCTTCCGCAGGTCATCGCCATTGATGGTCCTAGCGCGTCCGGCAAGGGCACGCTGTCCCGACGGCTGGCCCAGGAACTGGGCTACTTCTACGTCGATTCCGGTGCGATGTATCGGACGCTGGCCTGGCAGTGCCTGCGCCGTGGCGTGCCTGTGCCGGCCGAGCCCAAGCTGCTGAACCGGGAAACCGAGAAACCGATCATCGCCGAACTCCGCCGCTGGAAGACGGAGCTTCGCGATGTGGAAGGCTCCCTTTGGTTGCACGTGGAAGGCTATTTTCCCAAGGCTGAAATCAGGACCAACGAGGTTGAAAAGACGGTTCCGATCATCGCCCAGATCGGCAAGGTGCGGGACTGGATGGTCGCCAAGCAGCGCGAGTGTTCCACTTTGGGCGCCCTCGTCATGGAAGGCCGCGACATCGGGACCGAAGTGTTCCCGCTCGCGCCGGTGAAGTTCTTCCTGGACGCCAGCCCGGCTGCCCGGGCCGCCCGCCTGGAAGGACGTGGCAACGTGGCCGACACCAAGCGCGACGAATACGACGAGAAGCGCAAACAGGGCGCCCTTATTCCGGCCATTGATGCCATCCGTATCGACAACACCGGGCAGTCGGTGGACGAGACCTTTTCGGTGCTGATGGGCCACGTTCGCACCCGGCTCAAGTTGAACTGAATGGGCGCGCTGAGGTCCCTCCTAAATCGACATGAGCAAAACTTCATCGGCCTGCCCTTGGACTCCCTCGCGGTTGTGGCTGCGAGTCCTGCTATTGTTCCTCGTCGGTCCGGGGTCCGCCTTCGCCGACGGAAAGGAAGTGGTGCTCCTGTTCAACCGGCGCCAACCGGGTTCCGAGGAAGTGGCCCGCCATTACGCCGAAAAGCGGTCGGTGCCGACAAATCAGATCCTGGGCTACGACTTCGACAACCCCGGCGCGATTTCACGGCAAGCCTACATGAAGTTCGCCGAGGATTTCCTCATCAAAGAACTCCAGCAGCGAGGACTGGCCAAGTTCCACCGGGACATCGTGCCGGGGAAGGGGAATCAGCCCGGGCGCGTAAAGTATCTCCTGACCCAGGCGCAATTCCGGTATCTTGTGCCGACCTTCGGAGTCCCGTGGCAAATCTCCGAGGCGCCCAACTGGGTTGAACCCGGCGCGAACATGCCGGCTGCGGTGAAGCGGAATGAGGCCTGTCTCGACAACGAGTTGTCCCTGCTGCCGCGGCATGGGGAACTGAATTTCGATGGTCCCCTGCGAAATCCGCGCTTCGCGTCCACCAACGCCACCTGGCTGCATCCCACCAACGGAGTGATCATCGTCAGTCGCCTCGACGGACCGAGTGTGGAGATCGCCAAGGGACTCGTGGACAAGGCGCTGGTGGCGGAACGCGAGGGTCTTTGGGGCCGCGCCTACTTCGACCTGCGCAACATTACCAACGGCGCCTACGCCCCGGGCGACCGCTGGATCACCAATTGTTCCACCGTGGCCCGTGACGTGGGGTTCGAGACCGTGGTGGACAACCGCCCCGCCGTCTTCAACAACGCCTTTCCGCTGAGCCAGGTAGCGCTCTATTTCGGATGGTATGAAGGCTCCGTCACCGGGCCATTTGCGCTGTCGTCGGTCGAATTTGGACCAGGGGCAGTGGCCTATCATCTGCACTCCTTCAGCGCGGGCAATCCCCGCAACCCGACGGCAAACTGGGTCGGCCCGTTCCTCGCAAAGGGCGTCACGTTCACGATGGGGTGCACCGCGGAGCCATATCTTTCGTTCACGCCGCAGGTGGACGTGTTCCTCGAAAGCCTCCTGAAGCTGGGCTTCACCGCCGGTGAATCGGCGCTGAACAGCCTGCCCGTGCTCTCGTGGCAGACGTTGGTGGTGGGCGATCCGCTCTACCGCCCCGGCGCCCGGAATCCGATCGAGTGGGCGGAGGACCTGCGGGCTCGCCATAGCCCCCAACTCGACTGGGCCGAGTTGCGCGCGGTGAATCTCCATCTCCGCACCGGGCGCGATCCGGAAGTCCTGCGCGACTACCTCGTCCAGCTCCCCTTGTCGCGCACGAGCCCGGTGCTCTCCGAAAAGATCGCGGACCTCTTTGCGGACAAGGGGGACTATGACCGGGCGATCCAATGGGAATCGCAGGCGATCAAGGCGGGCGGTTCACCGCAGCAACGGGTCCGGCTCCTGCGCAATCTCGCCGAGTGGCAGCGCACCTTCGGCCAAGCTTCCGATTCCCTCAATACGCTGGCCCAGTTTTGCCTCGAATTCCCCGGCCACCCGGAACTTCTGCCGGTCCGGCGGGAGCAGGCTCGTATTGCCCGGGAGTTGAAGCGGGAGGAGCAACTGAAGTTCATCGAGGCCGAGATTCTTCGCCTGTCCCCACCGACGACGAACGCGGTCGCGGCGACCAACGCCACTTCTGGCGGCAAGCCAGCCGCGCCGGCCCAGAAATCTCCGTAGCCGACCGGCTATTTCTTGGGCTCGACGAACGACTTGATCACCCGAATCAGGCCCTCGGTCGTCAGCGCCGCGGGATCCTCGGTGAATCGGTCCGGCACCCCCAGAGCCTGATAGCTGTCCCGCAGCCAGCCGGTGTTGAACTTGCCCGCGGTGTTGTGCAGCACCAAGGCCTTCGGGGCGACGAGAGCCGCGGCCGCCTCAAGGCCGCCGGCTAGCCGGGCGCCGGCGAAAAAGCGACCGGGCTTCATGAGCTGCTCCGTTGAGTCTGGCGCGACGCCGTCGGTGTCTACGATCGTTGCGTCCACCATGTTGCCGGCCAGCAGGGCGGCGGCGCCCACGTCGCCGAAGCCGAGGAGGATCTTCTTTTTGCCCTGAACGAATTTTGCCGCGTAGGCGCAAGTCGTCCGGACATCCTGCACCCGTTCCTGGAATGGTGTCCGGTTGTAGGTGGCATAGTGGTTTTCCCACAACGACGGCAGGTCGCGCTGATTGCGTCCGCTCTGATAGGCATCCACCGCCAGGACCGCGTAGCCTTCGACGACCAGCCGGGCCGCGAGCTGGTTCAGTTTGCCGCCGGGTTCGACCACCGCCCGGCCGTCGGGATGGGCGATGATGACCACCGCCGCCAGCCAGCCCTCGTCGTTGGGCATCGCCAGGACCTTGTCGATGCGGTCGCCTTTGCCCGGCCGACCAAAGGCGCCAAACGGCAGCACATCCCACTCCGATCCATCTAGCGCCAGCGTGTGGCGGAGTGTGGTCCGCTCCAGGTTCATGAAGTTGGTGAACGAAGCGGCGTCTGTCGGCCGGAGTCTCTCCAGCGCGTCGCGCCGTGATTGGGCCCAGGCTTCAGTGAAATCGGCCTCAGCCAGCGCCGTGGGCGGATATTTTCCGTCCGGGAAGGCGAGCAGGTCCGCGTCCGGTTCCTTCGTGTAGGCGGCCTCGCGGATCGGTTTGTCCGCCGGCTCTCCCTGCATCCATTGCGCAAACCAGGAATAGACCTGTTCGCGTGAATCCCGGTTGTAGTTGTGCCCGTAGTCGAGCCGCACCGCCGCGAAATTCGTCGGGCGATCGAGCCAGCGGTAGATGCCGGCGATGGCGGGGCCTTCCATTTCAAGGGTGGCCTTCGTCCAGTCCCCGGTGGCTCCCACCAACAGCTGGGGTTTGGGGGCCGCCGCCGCTGCGAAATCCACGTTGAAATGCCGGACCCGCAGGCCGGGCGCGTTTTCACACCAACAACCGCCCTGCATCGTGTGCGACACCATCCCCACCGGCGCGGTGAATCGCACCCGCTCGTCCACGGCGCCGAGCAGGAAGGTCTGGGTGCCGCCGCCCGATTCGCCCGTGCAACCGATCACCCGGGGATTCACGTCCGGCAAGGTCGCCACAAAATCCACTGCCCGGATCGCGTTCCAAAGCTGGATGCCAAGGAGATTGAGGTTCCAGAGCTGGTTGGTCGGATCCCTGAACAGCGCGACATGGTTGTCGTAGAACTTCGGCCTCACGAGCTTCCCGTCGGCGTCCCGCGGCGAAAACTGCGCCGTATCGTTGTAGCCGACCATGTCCCACGAAAACGCCACCATGCCCATCCGGGCGAACTGGATGCACCGGGCCGCCGTGCTGAAGTTGGTGTTGTCAGTCAGGCGGCCGAAGTCCGAATGGCCATGCGGATTCAGGATTGCGGGGAACGGCCCCTTCTTGCCCAAGGGGCGGTAGAGGTTCCCGGCGACGAACAGACCCGGAAACGATTCGAAGTAGACCTTCTCGACCGAATAGTCCCCGCGCTCGATCCGGCCGGAAACCTGCGCGTTCAGCGGCGTGCGCGGCGGCATCGGCCAAAGGCCGGCGCTGACGAGGACCTGGTTCCGCGCGTCGGCCTGCTGCCGCCACCAGGAATTGGCATTCGTGTAGGTGCCGAAGGTCCGCGGGGTGTTGAGCGTCACGGGCGTCCGTCCCCGCTGATCCTGCTCGGGAATCGGGACTTGCGCCGCGGCGGCCAGGCGCGTCACGAACGGCAGAAGAGAAAGGCTCAACCAAAGGCGAATCACCCCGGCAAAGTATCGGTTCCCGCCTGGGACGCCAGCCACGAACCCACCGGACCGCCCGAGTTGCCGCGGGGCGTCGCCGCAACGTCGGTCGCCGGTGCGGGGCGCTCGACGCAGCCGCACTTCCCGCTTCCCCCTTCGCGGCCGGCGCCTACCTTGCGCGGCGCAACCTATGGGTGATTCCCGTCCGCAGCTTTTCAACACGCTCACGCGCCGCGTCGAGCCCTTCGAACCCCTTTTCCCCGACGCCCGCGATGCCGCCGGCCGCCCCGCGATCGGGATGTATTGCTGCGGCCCTACGGTCTATGACTTCGGCCACATCGGGAACTTCCGCACCTTCGTGTTCGCTGACCTGGTGCGGCGCTACCTCGAATTCCAGGGCTTCGGCGTGAACCACGTCATGAACATCACGGACGTGGAGGACAAGATCATCCGCCGGGTCCGGGAAAGCGGCAAAACGCTCCGGGAGTTCACCGGCCACTACGAGGCGGAATTTCTGCGTGACCTCGAATCACTGGGCTGCCTCCGGCCGCATCACCTGCCGCGCGCAACCGAGTTTATGCCGCAGATCATCGCTCTGATCGAGAAGCTCGAAGCCCGCGGCATCGCCTACTGGGCGGCCGACGGCTCGGTCTATTTCAGCATCGAGAAGTATCGCGGCTGCGGCTGCCGCTACGGCCAGCTCGTGAACCTGAACTTCGACGCCATGCGGGTAGGCGAGCGCGTAGCCAACGACGAATACGACAAGGAATCCCTCGCTGACTTCGCCCTCTGGAAGGCCCGCGTGCCGGACGATGGCGACGTGTTCTGGGAGAGCCCGTGGGGCCAGGGCCGTCCCGGCTGGCACATCGAGTGCAGCGCCATGAGCATGGCGATCCTTGGGCCGAGCTTCGACCTGCACCTCGGCGGCGAGGACCTCGCCTTTCCGCACCATGAAGACGAGATCGCCCAAAGCGAAGGCGCCGGCGTGCAAACGCCCGGACGGCCGTTCGTGAAGCACTGGCTCCATGGCGCGCACCTGCTCGTCGAGGGCAAGAAGATGAGCAAATCGCTGGGGAACTATTTCACCGTGCGCGACCTCATCGCCAAGGGCTACACGGGCCGCGAGATCCGCACGCTGCTGCTCAGCGCGCACTTCCGGGAGACATTCAACTTCACCCTTGCTGGTCTCGACGGCGCCCGCGCGCAACTCGCCCGGATCGACGAATGCCTCGCCAAATTGCGCGAGCTGGCAGTTCAAAGTGCTGCCGGTTTGCAACCGGCAGAGGCCGGGAACTGCCAGTTGCAAACTGGCAGCACGCTGGCCGCCGACTTTACCGCCGCGATGGACGATGACCTCAATGTCTCGAAGGCGTGGGCCGTGGTGTTCGATTGGGTGCGGGATATGAACCGGGCGTTGGCGGAAGGCCAGATGTCGCCCGCGCAAGCCGCCGGCGCGCTGGCGGAGTGGATCCGGATCGATTCGGTGTTCGGCCTTGGTGCCAAGGCGTCGGACGAGGCACCCGCGGAAATTGTCGCCCTTGCCAACGAGCGCGTCGCCGTCAAGAAGGCGAAGGACTTCGCCCGCGCCGACGCGATCCGGAACGAACTGAAGGCAAAGGGGTGGGTGGTCGAGGACACCGCCAAGGGGCCGAAGCTCAAACGAGGATGATGGCAATGACTGTCACTTACACAAACAGTCGTCTCGACGCATTTCGGTTTGGAGTTCGATCCGCGTTCAGCAATCGGTTTTTCTTTGGTCTATTGGTAATCGTGCCGGTATTGGGCGGAGTAAGATTGGCTCGCTCGTTGTCGGAGTCGCAACCGTGGCCGGTTGTCGTCGTAACGGTTGTGGTCTATCTCCTGACGCTTGGGGCAGTGATTTTCCCTAGCATCGCTCTCTTGACGGGAGCACTTGCGGCGATGGTGAAAAATCCAGGGTTCTTCACTGAGCATGTGGTCAAATTGGATGATAAAGGCGTTTCGGAGGAAACCTCAATGGGCAGCCAATTCGTGCGATGGGATGGAATCGTGAAACTCCGGAAATCCCGCGAACTCATCCAGATTTTCATCGCCAGCAACATGGCCCACCTCATTCCACGCCGGGCGTTCCCCGACGATTCCGCGTTTGAGCAGTTCTACCAAACCTGCCGCGAACGGATGGAGGCGGCCCGCGCTTTGGACGGTGGGAAGCCTTAGCCCAGCGGTCCGGATTGGTGCATCGGTGACGTGTTGCACAGCTTCCAGCCCATTTCGCGATTGATTCGAGGGCCGCGTGTGAGTTCATCCGCGCCCGTGAAGTTGAAGTTCAAAGACGTGGAGGGCGCAATCGTCGCGCCACAGGGATTCCGCACCGCCGGCGTGTTCTGCGACATCAAGCGCCTAGGCACCGGCAAGGGTTCCAACAAGGGCCAGAAGCGCGATCTGACGCTGATCGTGTCCGACGTGCCGTGCTCGGTCGCCGGCATGTTCACCACGAACCAGATCTGCGCCGCGCCGGTGAAGGTCTGCGTGCCGCGCGTCGCCAAGGGTATCGCCCAGGCCGTCGTGGTCAATTCCGGCAACGCCAACGCCTGCACCGGCAAGCAGGGCATGAAGGACGCCCTCGCCATGGTGCGCCTGACCGAGAAGACGCTGGGCATCAAGGACGGCTACGCGCTCGTGGGTTCCACCGGCCGCATCGGCGTGACGATGCCGATGGAGCAGGTCAATGCCGGCATCCTCGCCACGGCGCCGCTGCTGGGCGCCACGGTCGAGCATGCGGCGCACTCGGCTGAGGCGATCATGACCAGTGACACGAAGCCGAAGCAGGTTGCCATAGAGTTCAAGCTGGGCGGGAAGACCGTTCGCTTGGGCGGAATGTGCAAGGGCGCAGGCATGATCCAGCCGGGCATGAGCGCCACCGGGGCGCGTCCGGCTGCTCAGCCGCAGGGGCTTCACGCCACGATGCTGGGCTTCATCACGACCGACGCGGCGATCGAGGCCAAAGTGTTGCAGGCGGCCCTGCGTGAGGCGGTCGCGAACAGCTTCAACCGCATCACCGTGGATGGTGACATGAGCACCAACGACACGGTGCTGGTGCTGGCGAACGGCTTGGCGGGCAACGCGAAGTTCAAGGTTTCGAGCGCCGAGTTCCAAGTCTTCCAGGCGGCGCTCACGCACGTCTGCCTGACGTTGGCCAAGAAGATCGTCTGCGATGGCGAGGGCGTGCACCGCGTCGTGACCGTGCGGGTCGAGGGCGCGAAGAACATCGCCGACGCGGACGCTGCGGCCCGCGCCGTGGCGAACAGCGCGCTGGTAAAGACCAGTTGGCACGGTGGCGATCCGAACTGGGGTCGGATCATCGACGCACTGGGCTACAGCCCGGCAACGATCGTCGAGAGCAAGGTGGACATTGGCTACAGCGCGCCGGGTAGCCGCAAGGTGCTCTGGAGCCTGAAGCGCGGTCAGCCGACGAAGGCGACCTACAAGGACCTGTGCGCCGCCGCTGCGCCGAAGGAGTTCGACCTGCACATCCGGCTGAACCTTGGGAAGGGCGCCGCGCTGATGTATGCCGCCGACCTCACGGAGGAATACGTTGAGTTTAACAAGGGCGATGTGACGGATCCGACGACGCTGGGGGGCTGAACGTGTGTAGTTGTCGTCCCGACGGCAGCACGTTTCCGGGGTCGGTCAGGCTGAAACGCTCGAACCTGGCGACCCGGTGCTGGCACGGATGGCCAGTTCCGCGGGCAGGCGCACGGTCTTCACGACTTCTCCGCGCAGTTGGCGCTGCATCAGTTCCATCGCCACGGAACCCATCCGCAGCTTGGGCTGGCGGGCCGTGGTGAGCGGCACGCGGAAGTATTCGCTCGTGAGCACGTTGCCGTAGCCGGCTAGGCTGAGGTCTTGGGGAATCTTCAGGCCTTGGTTGAGCAGCGTGTTGCCGGCGCCGATGGCGACGAGGTCGTTCACGCACTGGATGGCGGTGGCGCCGGGCTGTTCCTGGAGAAACTGGAGCGCGGCCGAGGCACCTTCCTCCAGGGTGGAACCGGCATTGAAAACCAGCGTGTCGTCGGTCGGCACGCCGGCGTCGCGGTGGGCGCGGCGGTAACCTTCGAGCCGTTCCTGCGCCCAGGGGCAGATCATCGGCCCGGCGAAATAGGCGATGTGCCGGTGGCCCAGTTCCAGCAGGTGCCGAGTAACGGCGGCGGACGCATTCACGTCGTCGGTCTCGACGGCGGGGAAGCCCGCGCAGAACGGGGCGCGATGGCCGAGCAGCACGGTCGGGACCTCGCGGCGTTCGAGTTCCTCGTAGATCGCGGCGGTGGGTTCCAGCCGGTAAACCGGGGCGATGAAGATCCCGTCCACGCGCCGGGAAATCAGGCGGCGCAGCACGGCTTCTTCGCGGTCGGTGCGGTTCAGCGTGTGGGCGAGCAGGACCTCGTAGCCGAGTTCGTAGGCCTGTTCCTCGATCGCCATGCAGATGCGGGCATTGACCGGGTTCGTGCTGGTCGAGAGCACGAGCCCGAGGATGCGCGTGTTGCCGGTGCGGAGATTCTGCGCGGAGACGTCGGGCACGTAGCCCATCTGTTCGGCCAGCCGGCGGATGCGATCCTTGGTGGCGGTGGCGAGGTCGGGCTTGTCGCGGAGCGCCTTGCTCACCGTCATGACGGAAACGCCGGCGGCCTGCGCGATGTCTTTGAGGCGGACCATGGGATGCGGGAAAATCAGACGTTGGAACCGGACCAGCCCAGTTTGAGGCGGAGGGTGCTGAAGAAATTGGAACCCTCGAGTTGCAGCAGCCGCACTGAGCGGGCGCTGCGCCGGATGGTCACCGAATCGCCGGTGGACAGCTCGATCTGCTGCTGGCCGTCGGCGGCGAGGATCGCGACCAGGCGCGAGCTCACGACCTTGACCGACACGGTCGAGGCGAGGTTTACCACCACCGGCCGGATGCTGAGCGTGTGCGGGCAGATCGGCGTCAGCGTGAGCGCCTCGGTGTCGGGACTCACGATCGCGCCGCCGGCGGCGAGCGAGTAGGCCGTGGAACCCGTGGGCGAGCTGGCGATGAAGCCGTCGCAGCGGTAGCGCGTGAGCAGCTCGTCATTCACGCGCACCTCCAGCTCGATCAGGCGGGAGGTCAGGCCGCGGCTCAGGACAAAATCGTTCAGGGCCAGCTGCGTCGAATGCTCCTGGCCGCGGCAGACCACGCCTTCGAGCAGCGCCCGTTCCTCGGTCTGGAAGCGGCCTTCCCAGACCCGGTGCAGAGCTGCCTGCAGGTGATTGGGCGACACGGCCGTGAGAAAACCGAGGTGGCCGGCATTGATGCCCAGCATCGGCGTCGCGTGGCCGGCGATCTCGCGGGCGGCCTTGAGCATCGTGCCGTCGCCGCCGAAGACGAGGATGAGATCCGTGGTGGCGGCCAGCTCGGCCATGGAGCAGGCGGTGCGCACCTTGCCGCCGAGCATCGCGGCCGTGTTGGCCTCCAGCACCACGGTTCGCCGCGCCGTCGCGATCCACTTCAGGGCGCGGCGCACCAGCCGGACCACGTCCGGCTTCTCCGGGTTCGCAATCAGGCCTACGCGGCGGATCTTGGCGGTGACTTGCTTCAAGCGGTCTTTTCGAGGAGCGCGAGGAACTCCTTGTTGCCGGCGGGACCGAGCAATGGGCTTTCCGTGACGCCGCGCCAGACTAAGCCCAGCGGCTGGTCGGCGACAAACTCTTCCAGTTCCGCCAGCACGCGCGCATGGACGACGGGGTCGGTGATCACGCCCTCGCCGCGGTCGGCCTCTTCCTTGCCGGCCTCGAACTGCGGCTTCACCAGCGCTACCAGCCGGCCACCACGGCGGAGCAGGGGGGCGGCGGGCGGCAGGATCTTGCGCAGCGAAATGAAGGAGCAGTCGGCGACGATGAGGTCGCAGGCGGTGAAGCCGGCGCCGAACGACGCTGCGGTGAGATGCCGGGCGTTGGTTTGCTCCATCACGACGACGCGCGGATCGTTGCGGAGCTTCCAGGCGAGCTGGTTGGTGCCGACATCGACGGCGAAGACCCGCGCGGCGCCGTGTTGCAGCAGGCAGTCGGTGAACCCGCCCGTGCTGGAACCAAGGTCGATGGCCGTGACGCCGGTCACCTCCACGCCGAAGTGGACGAGGGCGTGTTCCAGCTTGTGGCCGCCGCGGCTCACGAACTTGTCCCCGGCGAGCAACTCGACCTGGTCGCCGTCCCGCACGGGATCGCTGGCCTTCTTGGCCGGATGGCCGTTGATGCGGACCTGGCCGGCCATGATGGCGCGCTGAGCCATGGCGCGGCTCTCGCACAGGCCGCGGTCCACCAGCGCTTGGTCGAGGCGGGATTTCATCTAGGAATCGCGGCGCAAATCAACGAGGTGGAGTGTGGGATAGTGCGCCGTTCTGGGCGCCCAAGGGCCAAACTACGCTGGTCATGTATTCCACTCGGCGAGCGGCTAAAGCTGAAGTTTGTAGAAGAACAGATGGCCATTTGTCTTGTTGATCCAGACTGAGCCGAAACACCCGGGTCGGTCCCAAACGTCGTAAAGGTCTACTGGTTCAGGAGCGAACCAATCTGGTTGGTCGTCGCTGTGGGTGTCAGCGCGAAAGCTTCGGGCGACTGCCGGCGAAACGTAATCCAGCCCGTGCTTCTTCAAGAATGAATCCTTCCACTCCGGTGTGGGCTCGACCTCAAAGTAGTAGGTGAATTCCACAGTAAAGTGATCGGACCGCCAATATTTCGAGTGAATGACTTTGATGTCTGCCGGCGGTTGTTCGCCGAACGCCCGGTTCCAGTTCAGGACGTCGTCTTCCCAAGTGCCAGCCTCACGGATACCAACCGCTTGCGCGGCGAGGAACCCGCGGGTGGCAGGATGAAGTGCAGCGATCATCACCCACAGGGCAGCCACGAACACGCCGATGACTAGAACCAGTTTGGCGCGCTTGTTCATCCTGTTTTCGGAATTGGGTTGCCACTGATCGGTGGCTAGCGGGGCAAGGCCAGTGACTGAAGCGCTTCCCGCAGCGGGTGATCCGCCTCGCCGCAAAAACCCAGGTGCGAATGCCGGGTCCACCCTTCGGCGTGAGTGAGCTTCTTCCCCAGCCGGGCGACGGTGCGGGATTCCTCGTCCGCGGCGGCGAGGTAGCTGTTCATGCCTTGGCTGGCATCCAGCCATTCCTGCTGGCTCTGGTGGCAGGCGAGTGCGGCGAGCTTCTGTTCGTGGACCGCAGCGGTGTTGACCAGCAGCTCTGGCTTCACGGGCTCCCGGAGCGGCCCGCGCAGGCCGTGTGGTGTTGCGTGATAGATCGTCACCAGGCCGCTCCACGGCGCGCGGGCGGGGCGGGGGCGGAAGTTCGGCATGCCGCGGGCGAAGGCACCGCTGACGGCGAGGCGGCACGTCTCGGTGTGGTCTTCCATGTAATCCACCGGCGGATGCGTGAGCAAAATGGTCGGGCGGACTTCGCGAATAAGTGCGCCAACGCGGGCGAGGTTGGCGGCGTTGTAGAAGATGGCGAGGTCGTCGCAGAACGGCGGGTGCCAGGTGGCGCCGAGGGACTTTGCGGCGGCCTGGGCTTCCTTCCGTCGGACGGTCGCCGTGCGGGCCGACGACATCGTGGAGCTGCCGAGGTTGCCACGGGAGACGTTGCAGTAATGCAGGTCCCAGCCGCGCGCGCCCAGCTGCAGGAGCGTGCCGGCGGCGCGGAACTCGATGTCATCCGGGTGGGCGAACAGGGCAAGGACGGCGGGCATTGTCGGTGCGAACCCAAGCAGAAGCGGCGGCGGGAAGTCGAACCGGGAATCGCCGGACGTGGAGACGGAGTCCTCATTTCCCAATCGGCACCGGCCTTCGCCGCGATAGTCTGCCGCCTGCGTTTGCACGGTGGCGATCGCTGGCATGGGGCCGGGGTCCGCCGCCGAACGTTTCGGAGATCAGGCTTATGTTCATGTCCAAGACGATGGAGTCGGTGCGGTTTCTCTTCACGGGTCCGGTTATCCTCGGGTTCCTCGTGATCCTGAATGCGATGACTTCGCCCGGCCATTGGTGGGTGAAGTGGCCCGCGCTGGGTATCGGCCTGGCCTGGGTCTTCAGCCTGCTGCGCGTGCTCCGGCTGCTGGTGCTTGTGGGCGGGGCTACCGCGCTGTTTGCCTATCTGCGGCGCCGGTGGTCGCGCTGACTCAGACGAAGGGCCGCAGCGATTCCGTTGCCCGGATTACGCCGGCGGCCATGTGGGAATCGGCGTAGCGCGCGAAGACGGTTTCGCGGCCGCCTTGGCCTAGTTCGTGGAGTTGGACCGGATTCAACAGCAGTGGTTCCAGTTCGCCGACCAGCGCGTCCACCGTGTTGGGACCGCAGATGACGCCGCCGCCCGTGTCGTCGAGAATTTCGGCGAAACCGGCGAGGTCCGGTTGGACTAGCGGCGTGCCGGCGGCCAGCGACTCGATCAGGTAAAGCCCGAACGCCTCGCTGATTCGGGCGGGCACGGAAAGCACGTCGCAGGTCGCGTAGAAGGCGATCTTTTCCTCCCGCGAGACGTTGGGATGGAAGCTGGCGGCGTCCGCCAATCCGGCCGCGGCGAGCTTCTCCCGCTGCTGGGCAACGTAGGGTTCATCCGCCGGCCCGCAGCCGCCGCCAACCTTGAGCCGGAGATTCAGGACCCGGCCGCGGCGGCGCAGGTCAATGAACGAGTCCACTACCAGATCGAGGCCCTTTTCCGGACACATCCGTGCGAAGAAGCCCAACGTCAGCGGGTCGCCGGGCCGTTTGGCGGATCGGACCGGGAGCTGATCGTAGCCTGCGAGGCTGATGCCGTTGGGCACGACCCGGACGAGCTCGGACGGCAGGCTAAGCCTTTGGGCCATGCGGTCGGCGAAATAGCGGGTGGGCGCGATCCAGCCATCCACGTCGGCCGCCCGCTCCGCGAGGAGCTGCCAGCAGTCGCGCCCGCTGGGGTCGGGAATGGAATCGAGGAACGTCTCCTCGCTCTGGAGGAAGACGATCACCTGCGTCCGCAGCCGTTCCTTGAGGCGCCGGGCGAGCCCGACGAGCAGGGCATTGGAAAGGAATACCGCGTCCGGCGGCGGCTGGGTGGTGAGCCAGTTGACCAATTCGTCGAGGTCACGGCTTTGGTTGCCTTCCTCGCCGCGCAGCATCGAGAGGGTGAGATCGGCGACGTCCTCCGCCTTGGTCTTGGCGGCGCGGCCCGAAGCCATCCGCAGCAAGGCAGGTGCGTCCAGCAAGTGGCGGAACCACTGCGGCAGGTGACGGTGAAACGGCAGGACCTGGTCGAGGTAAACATTGATGCCGCCGAAGAACGTCTGGGTGCTGACCGTCGGCGCTTCGTCGAGCGTCAGCGGCAGATACAGCGGGACCATGAGCGTGTCATGGCCTTGGCGGCGGAGGGCGGCCACCAGCGCGTTGTCGCGGAAGCAATTCCCGCAATACATCCCCCCGGCGCCGGGCGTGAGTTGGACCAGTTTCAACGTTGGGACGGTAATCGCCGGTCAGGCGGCGACAAGCAGCGTGGCCGGGGAGGTCGTCCGGGGCACTCCGTAGGGCAGCGGTTCGGGAACTTCCGTGATCTCGGCGAAGGCCGCGAAGAGCCGGGAAAAGTCCTTGTTCACGTCGCCTGAGAGACAATCGGTCAGGTCGCCAGCGAGTTCGGGCGACTTGTCGGTCACGGTGCGAAAACTGACGTTCGGGTCGTAGAACGCATACACGAGCTTGCGCATGTTCTCGATGCCCTCGCGCATCACCGCGCTGTAATCCGCAAACCGGTGGGCGCCATAGTCCTGGTCCATCAAGGCCCCGTGGACCGCGTCGGCCGCCGCGACCCCGCTCTTGAGCGCAAGCATCAGCCCGCTGGAAAACACGGGGTCCAGAAAACCATACGCATCGCCGACGAGCACCAAACCGTCGGCGGCAGAGAATTCGGACCGGAAGGTGTATTCGTTGGTGATCCAGTATTCGCCGGTGTCGGTGCCGGTCGCGAGGCGGTCGGCGATCCAGCGGTTGTTGGGGATCTCGCGGGCGAGAATGGCCTTGGGGTCCTTCACACCGTCTCGGGTGAGGTATTTGGCATCCGAAACCACGCCCACGCTGACCATGTTGCCGTGCTGCGGGATGTGCCAGAACCAGCCCTTGTTGGGGATGAACGCCACGGTCGTCTGCCCTTCGTCGATGCCGTCGTCGCGCTTGGACCCTTGTAATAGGTCCACACGGCGATCTTGCTCAGCTTCGGATCGCCGCGGCGCCAAAGGTTGGTCGTGGCGGCCAGCGCCTCGCGACCGGTGGCGTCGATGGTGATGGGCGCACGCAATTCGAAAAC
>JBEISV010000330.1:0-5409 GCA_040375265.1 Verrucomicrobiales bacterium | reverse complement strand
GTGACCTTCCTGGAGAACACGCAGGATTACCGCCGCGACCTGCGCCGCGTGGAATACGGCGACGAACGCGACCCTGCGATGCGCGCCCACCTGGAGAAGATCTCACCGACAACCAACGTGAAGCGCATCGGCGTGCCGTTGTTCGTCGTGCAGGGAAAGAACGACCCGCGCGTGCCCGTGACCGAAGCCGAGCAGATGGTGAAGGCAGTCCGCGCCAACGGTGGCGCCTGCTGGTATCTGATGGCCAAGGACGAAGGCCACGGCTTCCAGAAGAAGAAGAACGCAGACTTCCAGTTCCTGAGCACGATCCAGTTCTGGCAGCAGCACCTGCTGGCGGAGACGAAGGTCGACTGACTTGGAGCGCACACCGGGGACCGGCTGCCTTCATCGACCAGTAGCCGACCGCAACCAGTTTCCGGCTGGAACTTGACGGGCAACAATCGGCCGGGATTCCCTCCAAGCATGCAACTCCACGTTCACCATCAGGGCAACCAGATCGGCCCCTTCACACCCGAGGCCGTCGCCGAGATGGTCCGCCTCGGCACGCTCGGTCCCGATGCCAGCGTCTGGCATGAGGGGTTGCCCGACTGGGTTCCGGTGAATGAGTTCCTGCAGCAGCTTCCCGCACCCGCAGTGCCTGCGGCCGTTGCAACCCCGGCAGCGGCAGCCAACGCCGACGGGCCATCCGAGCTGAGCGTGGTGTTGAAGGCCCTTGCCTGCGGGTTGGTCGTCGCGTTGGTCGCCGGGGTCATCTTCGGCGTCATCGAAGCCAAGCTGGGCGACGCGACCCGGGGAGCGCGGCGGATTCTGGGCTGGTTGCTGGCGGGCCTGGGCTGGCTGGTGGGTTTCACCGTGAGCCGGGTGTCGCGCGGCTACGATTCGTGGCTGCTGGTTGGCGGCGCGGCGGCCTCCGCCTTGGTCGGGCTGTTGTTCAGCGTGTGGGTCGCGGGAGCGGTCGGCGGTGACGGCGGGCCGACCGTGTTTGGCTCGATCTTCCAGATCGTGATTGGCACCGCCATCGCCGGCTACGTGGCCAAGGCGGACTGAAGTCGGCCAGCCGGAGCGCGGCTCTCTGAGCCGCGTGTCGGGGCAATTTTCCGAAGGCAACAGGACTCGCGACTCGGAGAGTCGCGCTCCCGGCCTACTGTCGGATCGCCTCCGCGTTGACTCCGGACCCGGTCCTCGGCTCCGCCGGGTTGGGCGCTATTGCCGAGCGCCGTTTAGATCACCGGCAGGCTCGCCGCCGCGATGGCTTGGCCGTGGCGCTTCTCCTTCTCGTCGGGCACCTGGAACTTCACGCGGGCCGAGAGTTCGGGGAATTCGAGGTCCAGCACCTGGCGGGCGCCTTCCAGCATGCGGTCGCCGCCCGCCCCGGTGGTGACCCGGCCCAGCACCAGGACGTGCCGGAAGTCGTAGAATTCAGCCGCGTGGGCGAGCCCGTAGCCGAGGAAGATTCCGAGCGTGTCGTAAATCTTCGCGGCGCGCGGGTCGCCGGCCTTCATGAGGGCCTGGACCAGCTTGAGCTTTTCCGGCAACGGCAGCGCGGCGTCGGCCTCGATGCCGGCCGGAGCCAGGAGCCGGCCGACGGCCTGCTGCGAGAAGTAGGATGCGCCCACGCCGACGTCCTTCGACCACTCCTCCCGCGGGGCGGTCGGGCTGTAGTCGAATGGCGTGAAGGCCAGTTCATTGAGCCAGGACGTGATGTTGCCCTCCGCGTTGACGAAGCCGGCGGCGGTGCTGGTGCCCATCGCGAGCCCGAGCACCGAGTTGACGCCGAGCGACATCGAGGCGGCCAGCGCGGTGACCTCGCCGTCGTTCACTACGTCGAACGGGATGCCGCCCCATTCGCGGCGCAGCTCGGTGAACAGCTCCTTCGCGCGCGTCTCGAACACGTCGGGCGCCACGCCGCGGAACAGCGAGGCGACCTTCACCCGGTTGTTCACGTAAACGCCCGCCGCGCTCCCGCCGATGCCGTCCACGCGCGGCAGATGCGCCGCCGCCTTGCGCAGGGAGTCGCGGACGCCCTCAAGGTGGTAGTTGATGTCGGGCTGGAAGTAGGGATCCCACACGGTCTCCTCGCTGAACACGCACTTGCCGTCGATGACCGCGGCGACCTTCCGGTCGGATCCACCGAGGTCGAAGCCGATGCGGCAGCCGTTCCAGTTGCGGCCGAGCGGCGCGGTGGTGGCCCGGGCCGGCGGCAGGTCGGCGGCCGACCGCGCGTGGAGGACCTCAATCGGCCGGTCGTAGATGCGTTGGCCGATGATCTCCGAATCAAAACGGCCGGCGGTGTCGTCGGCATAGTGGGCCCGCAGCGCGGTCACGATCGCCTCGGGGCCGGCGACGTGAACCCGCCAGCCGCCGTAGCCCCAGAGCAGGAACTTGACGCAGCGCTCGACGAAATAGGCATTGGCCTCCGCGGCGGCCGGATGGGTGGAGGCGAGGAGGCGGAACGGATGGTGGAACACGGAACCGTCGGCCTGTTCGAGGGCCAGGGTGACGGGTTCGGTCGCCGCCGCGGCAAAGGCGCGGTGGGCCAGGGCGGCGGGCCGGAAGCCGGGATCCAGCTCAGGGACCAGGCGGGGCGGGACAAGGAACGGGGCAAGCGAACTCATGCGGGCGGCAAGGCTGCGAAGCCGGACGCCCGCCGGCAAGTGCCGGGATTGGGGCGGACGGACGGGTCTTGGCAACAATTCCAGAAGTTCACAGTGTCCCGGAACTTGGAAGGCAACCGATCCATTGTTCACCGGCTATTTGCGGTTACCGGCACTCCGCTGCGCTGGGGTGAGTCAGCCATGCTCCTGCTTGTTTCCGCACTGGTAGTGGCCGCGTCGCATTTCGCCTGGTGGCCAATTGCCGTAGCCGAGGCCTGGGGCTTCGCGTCGGGTGGTGTTTGTGTGTGGCTGGTGGTGCGCGAACACCCTTGGAACTGGCCGATCGGCTTGGCCAATAATGTCGCGTTCTTCGCTCTGTTCCTGAAAAGCCGGCTCTATGCCGA
Source organism: Verrucomicrobiales bacterium (assembly GCA_040375265.1). GTDB lineage: Bacteria > Verrucomicrobiota > Verrucomicrobiia > Limisphaerales > UBA9464 > CAIWAH01. The sequence continues at coordinate 2,411 of JBEISV010000330.1, read as the reverse complement.
CATGGCTTTGCAGGTCGTATATTTCGGCCTTGGTATTTACGGCTGGTTGAACTGGGCGCTGGGCGGCCCCGGGAAGTCCGGGCTGACGGTGAGCCGGACGGCCCGCCGGGAAGCCATCGCCATCACAGTTTTGTTGCCGGTGATGACGGTCGGGTTGCAACGAGCATTGCTGTGGGTCAACGGCGCCGCGCCGTGGGGCGACGCGGCTACGACCGCGCTGAGCTTGGTTGCCCAATATCTGCTTTGCCGGAAACGCCTTGAGAACTGGTGGTTCTGGATCGCGGCCGATCTGCTATATGTGCCGCTCTACCTAAGCCGAGACTTGCCGCTGACGGCGGTGCTCTACGCAGTGTTCCTGGTGATGTGCGTGATTGGGCTGAGGGCTTGGCGTTGCCCGCCTACGGGAGGACGGGAACACGCATGAAATTCGGCCTGGGTCTTGTTATCGGGAAATTTTACCCGCCTCACCTCGGGCACCAATTCCTGATTGAAACCGCGATTCGTCAATCGGAACGAGTCGTAGTGATCGTCTGTGCCAAGCCTGCCGACACGATTCCCGGTGACCTCCGCGGACGCTGGTTGGCGGAGGTCCACCCAACCGCCCGCGTCATGGTCATCGATGATCGCTACGACGAAAACGACTCTAGGGTTTGGGCCAGGAACACGGTGGAGTGGCTGGGACGTGCGCCGGACGCGGTGTTCACTTCCGAGGATTACGGTGAGCCCTATGCGCGGCTGATGGGTGCGCGCCACGTCTCGGTGGACCGGAACCGGGAACAGGTTCGAGTCTCGGGCACCGCGGTCCGGCATGACCCGTATTCGAACTGGCGGTTCCTGTCGCACCCAGTGCGCGGTTGGTTCGCGCGCCGGATCTGCGTGTTGGGCGCGGAATCCACGGGCACAACGACCCTCGCCCGGGCATTGGCCGCCCATTTTGAAACCGAGTCGGTTCCTGAGTATGGCCGCGAGTATTCCGAACGAAAGCTGTCCTCGGGTGACCTTATCTGGAGGAGCGAGGAATTCGTCCATATCGCGCAGACTCAGGCGGATCGGGAAGAGGCGGCGGCCCGGGAGTGCAACCAGGTTTTGGTCTGTGACACGAACGCCTTCGCTACGGCCCTATGGCATCGACGTTACATGGGATTCGACAGCCCTGAAGTCAGGGACATCGGCTTAAGGGGCCGATGTGATCTCTACCTGCTGACAGGGGATGAGATTCCCTTCATCCAGGATGGGCTGAGGGACGGCGAGCACGTCCGGCACGGGATGCACCGATGGTTTGAGTCGGAGTTGGCAGCCCAGAAAGTGCCGTGGGCACTTCTGCGAGGTTCTCCCGAGCTCCGCCTAGCTGAAGCGGTCCGGAAAATCCGACCGCTGATCCTCCCGGCAGCACTTTAGCCCGCTGGCTGTTCGCCGCGGGACAGGGCCTCCAGCGGCACGGTGACGTCCAACCGGGTGCCGCCGCCGAAGCGGCTGCGCAGTTCAATCGTCCCGCCGAGTTCCGCGACCCGGCTGCGTTGGTTGCGGATGCCGTTCCGGGAATGGCCGACCGGCGTGGCCTCGGTTTCGGCGGGGTCGAAGCCCTTGCCGTTGTCCTGGACGCTTAGGAACAACTGGTCGGGACCGTAGCGGACAACCAGCTTGGCTTCCGTGGCGCCGGCGTGTTTGGCCACGTTGGCGAGGGCTTCCTGGATCACGAGCGACAGGTGCCGCCGGGCGCTGGGCGACATCGGATCGGCGGGCAGCTCCGGGGGAATCTCGACCTTGAAGGCCGTGCCGGTGAGCTGGGCCCACTGCTCGGTGTGCGCGGCGAGGAAGTTGCCGAAGCTGGCGACCGTGTCGCAGGCCGGGTTGAGCTCCCAGACGATCTCGCTCATGCGGCCGGCCGCGCCGCGGGCTTGGTGGGCAATCTTCTCCAGCTCGTTGGCCAGCTCGGGATCGGCCCGCCGGAGCAGCAACTCGGCCTGCAGAGCCAGGGCGGTGAGCTGGGACCCGATGTCGTCGTGCAGGTCCCGGGCAATGCGCTCCCGTTCGGTGGACAGGAGGGCGCTTTGTCGGCGGGATGGGTGGCGCTGACGCCACCGCAGACGCCACCACGCGGAGGCGGCGAGCGCGCCGCTGCCGAGAATGGCCAGCAGGACGCGGAACGCGGACGAGCCGAGGAACCCGGGTTCCAGCTCGAAGACCAGCGTGCGGGAAGGGCTCCAGGCGCCGCGGGCGGACCGGGCGCGGACTTCGAAGATGTATTGGCCGGGGGACAGTCCCTCATAGCTGGCTAGGGGAACCTCGGTTTCATGCCAGGCGTCGTCGCCGTGGCCCGCCAGGCGATGGGCGAAGCGGACGCCGTCCCCGGGTAGTCGCAGCGGGGCCGCGAACCGGACGCTGATTTCCCCCGCGGTCTTGGCCGGCTG
>JBEISV010000052.1:0-16830 GCA_040375265.1 Verrucomicrobiales bacterium | reverse complement strand
AATCGACTCGGGTTACTGTAATCTTTCGAATTACTAACAATAAAAATACGATATTAATTGGGATAAAGGCAAAGTAATAAGACTTCCATAATATGGACATCGTTTTGTCTGATAAGGTGCTATAGCAAAATTTAAGGCATCCCCATCCAGACGTGGGTGCCCAATCGCCAGTGTAGGCGGGAAGAAAAAAAGACAGAACGAATATCACTAATGCAATAATTGATATGGATTTGGTTTTCATTTTGCCTAACAGTTAAGTGAGCGACAAGTTTGAGGCTGCTTTATCGCCATGTTGGTAAGGCAATTAATCGCTGTTTGTGAAATCCCTTGTCCAGCAATGATTTCCCAAGCGAAGCCGGAAATTGTGTCGGCCGAATTCCGCGGAAACCGATCCAGGGCCAAACCGCGGGGGCGGTTTACGCCCAATCCCTCGCTGCCGCTCCGCCAACAACTGCGGGAAGTCATGCGGTTTTTCCATTATTCGCCCCGCACGGAGGAGACGTATTGGCAGTGGATCGTCCGTTACCTGCGCTTTCATCGCCAGCCCGGTGCACCGGTCGGCCAGGAAGCGGGCGGATGGCGGCATCCGCGCGAGTTGGGCGCCGAGGCGATCGTGGCCTATTTGACGCATCTGGCCGTCGCCGACCGGGTGGCGGTGGCGACGCAGAATCAGGCGCTGAATGCGTTGATGTTTCTCTACACGGACGTCCTGCATCAGCCGGTGGGTGAGCTCGGGGAGTTTGCCCGGGCCCAGCGGCCCAGGCGCCTGCCGGAGGTGTTGACGCGGGACGAGGTGACGCGGGTGCTGGCGGCGGTGGAGCCGGCGTATCGGCTGCCGCTGCAGTTGCTCTACGGCAGCGGGTTGCGGCTGATGGAACTGCTGCGGCTGCGGATCAAGGACGTGGACCTGGAGCGGCGCCGGATCACCGTGCGGGATGGCAAGGGCGGGCAGGACCGGGTGACGATGGTGCCGGAGTCGTTGGTGGAGGCGTTGCGGCGGCAGCGGGAGTCGGTGCAGGCGCAGTGGCAGGCGGATGTGGCGACGGGTTACGCCGGGGTGTGGTTGCCGGACGCCCTGGCCCGGAAGTATCCGGCGGCGCCGCGGGAGTGGGCGTGGCAGTGGTTGTTCCCGGGTTGGAGCCTGACGGCCGGGACGGCGGAGCCGGAGGCGCCGGACCGCGGGCAGGGGCTGTGGCGGCATCATCAGACGCCGGAGAATCTGCAGCGGGCAATGCGGGCGGCGGTGTTGCAGGCGGGGATCCCCAAGCGGGCGACACCCCACACGTTGCGCCATTCGTTTGCCACCCACTTGCTGGAGGCCGGCACGGACATCCGCACCTTGCAGGAGTTGCTGGGCCACCAGGACGTGGCGACGACGCAGATTTATACGCATGTGCTGGCACGCCCGGGGTTGAGTGTGCGGAGCCCGCTGGATTGACGGAGCAGGGAGCACGGAGCAGGGAGCGAAGATGAGCGGGCCGTGGAGTTTCGCTCTCCACCAAATCCCCGGCCGCAACCGCATCCCCCGCTACCCGCTTTCCCCTTCCCTACTAGCCCCTAGCTCCCCGCTCCCTGCTCCCTGCTCCACGCCGCGTTTGGGGCCCCACTAATGGGTGGTGGCGGACGATGGACCCCCAAGGGTTGTGAGTAAGAATGGATTGAGTCCGGGCAAGGGCAGGGGCAGGGTGGTGCCGTCATGTCACGTTCGGCGTTAGGTCGCGGATTGGGATCCTTGCTCGCGGAGAACGGCACCCGCGGGGTGCCGAGTCCCGGGCCGGGCGTGGGCCGCCTGCTGAAGCCGGAGGCGACGTCCGCGCCGGAACGGGTATCGACTCCGCCGTCGGTCGCGGCTCCGGTCACGAAGCCCGAGGTGCGGGGAGCAGCAATGGCGGCGGCTCCGGCATGGTCGGTGGGCGTTCGCCGGAGCTTGTGGGCGGCGGATATCGCTTTGGTCGGCGTAGGTTTCTGGCTCGGTGCAGCGAGTCCGCTGGCGGGTCAGACCATCGCGTTGGTGGCGGCGGGGGTATTGCTGGCGATTGGTGCCTTGCTCGGCGTGCTGGCGGCGGCCTAAAGCGCGGAGCTGGGAGCTGGGAGCCCGAGAGGAACTAGGTGGGTGCTGAGTTCGCCCATTGAACCTTGATGATTTCGCAGACCAGCCCGTTCACCGCACCGTTCTAGTGCTGGAACCGTAGGTTCCCGACCCTTTCCACTCCCTGCTCCCTGCTCTGAGCTCCTTTCCGTTGTTCCACGTGGAACACTGGCTTGGCTTGGCGGGGAGGTTGATTACCCTGCGAGCGTTACATGTTCGTTTATCCAAAGCGTTACGACGTGATTGTCGTGGGGGCGGGCCATGCCGGGGTGGAAGCAGCCCTGGCGGCGGCACGCATGGGTTGTGAGACCCTGCTACTGACCATCAACCTCGATACGATCGGCCAGATGTCGTGCAATCCGGCCATCGGCGGCTTGGCCAAGGGGCATTTGGCGCGGGAGATCGACGCCCTGGGTGGTGAGATGGGCAAGGTGACCGACCTGACGGGATTGCAGTTTCGCATGTTGAATACCCGCAAGGGGCCTTCGGTGTGGGCGCCCCGGGCACAGTGCGACAAGAAGGCGTATCAGTTTCGCCTGAAGTGGGTGTGCGAGCGGCAGCCCCGGTTGGATTGCAAGCAGGGTCAGACGACTCGGTTGGTGACGGAGGACGGAGCGGTGTGCGGGGTGGAGACGTCGCTGGAGGTGCGGTTTCTCGCCAAGGCGGTGGTGGTGACCACCGGCACGTTTCTGCGGGGGCTCATGCACGTGGGTTCCAACCAGCAGAGCGGCGGGCGGGCCGGCGAGGCGGCGGCCTTGGGATTGTCGGGCTCCTTGGCGGAGCTGGGATTGGAGTTGGGTCGACTGAAAACGGGCACCCCGCCGCGGTTGGTGCGGCAGTCCATTGATTTCACAAAGTGCGAAGTTCAGCCCGGGGACGAACCGGTGCCGTGGTTTTCCTACTGGAAGGACGACGTGTGGGCCGACGAATTGTTCCACGTGGAACACGGCGGGCATTCCCCGGAGGAGCGGCGCCGGTGGGAGGGCAAGTATCCGCCGGGATCGATCTTGGCACGACACGGTGGCCAACTCCCGTGCTGGCTCACGCAAACGACCGACCGCACGCGGGAACTGATCCTGGCGAACCTCCACAAGTCGCCCATGTATTCCGGCGTGATCGAGGGCATCGGTCCGCGCTACTGCCCGAGCATCGAGGACAAGTTTGTGCGGTTCGCGGAAAAGGAGCGGCATCAGATCTTCCTCGAACCGGAGGGCATTGCCACGGACGAGATTTACGTGAACGGCTTCTCCACCTCCCTGCCCTTCGAGGTCCAGGTCGGGATGGTGCAAAGCATCGTCGGCTGTGAACAGGCGGAGATCCTGCGCCCGGCCTACGCGGTGGAATATGACTTCAGCCTGCCGACGCAACTCAAGCCGAGCCTGGAGACGCAGGTGTGCCGGAACCTGTTCCTCGCCGGCCAGATCAATGGCACCTCGGGCTACGAGGAGGCGGGGGCGCAGGGATTGATGGCCGGCATCAATGCCGCCCGGAGCGTGCAGGGTGAACCGGCGGTGGTCCTGGGCCGCGACGAAGCCTACATCGGCGTTCTGATCGATGACCTCGTGACCAAGGGCACGGCAGAACCTTACCGGATGTTCACCAGCCGCGCGGAATACCGGCTCCTGCTCCGGCAGGACAACGCGGACTTCCGGCTCTCGGAACTGGGTTACCGGATTGGGCTGCTGCCGGAACGCAACTACCGCAAGTTCAGCGACAAACGCGCTGCGGTAGCGGCAGAATTGGCGCGGTTGCAGCAACAGCGGGAGGGAACCGAGTTGCTGTCCCAACTACTGCGGCGCCCCGAGATTACCTACGCCACCCTGCCCGGCGCACGGATGGACCTGCCCCCGGAGGTGACCGAGCAGGTGGAGATTCTCGTCAAATACGAGGGTTACCTGAACCGGCAGGCGACCGAAGTGGCCAAGGTGAAGGAACTCGACGAGCGACTCATCCCGGAAGGTTTCGACTTTGCCGGCATTCCGAGCATGCGTTTGGAGGCCCGGCAGAAGCTGACCAAGATTCAACCCCGAACCATCGGCCAGGCGGCGCGGATTTCCGGCGTTTCCCCGGCTGACATCAGTCTGTTGCTGGTGTCGATGCGGCGTGGGCAAAAGAAGGCCTAGCCGCTGGCTCAAACTCGGACTCTGGCGGAACCGGGAATTCGCGCCGAGTCGTGCCGGCCGGCGACTGTAGGAGCCGGCAAAAAGGAGCTGAGTGGATCGTCCCTACCGCATCGACTACGCTTGGTGACACCGGTGTGAGCCGCCTCGGCCCACCCGAAGTGGCTCGTCACCCGGGAGAGTTGCCCTTGGTGCGCGGGGCAGCGCAGCCCGGTCCGGAATCGATGTAAATCGCGTCGGATGAACCCCTTGGATCAACCCACGGGCTTGCTCGTTAGGCTCTTCTTTTCCGAGGGAAGGCGGCAAAGTCTCGGATCAAGACTGGGCAAAAAGGCAGTTCGAAACCGCTAAAAGGTTACAAGTGTGAACTAATTGCGAAAATTCGCCGGAAAAGGATGAGAACTTTTTCTTCTAAGGACTTGTCAAACCGCGGCTCGGCTGGCAACAGATGCGGCGTCTCCCTAACTAAATCCAGCCGTGTGGTTGGATTGGCGGGCTTGGGCGGAGTAATCCGTGTGTCTCCCCCAAGCCCGCTTTTTGTTTTTGGGGCCGGTTTGGCGCCGCAAACGCCGGCGTGCGTTCCCCATTTTTGGCCGCAGCCAACATTCACGCTGGATTTGGCCCGATTGCCCGATACAAATCGGCTCGCTTCCCACACGGTGCAGCAATCAGCCATGAACCGAATCATTTCTCCGCGACGGGCCCGGCTTGGGTTCACCCTCATCGAATTGCTGGTGGTCATCGCGATCATCGCGATTCTCGCCGGCATGCTGTTGCCGGCCCTGAGCAAGGCGAAAGCTAAGGCCCAGGGCATCCAATGCCTGAGCAACCTGAAGCAGCTCACGTTGGCTTGGACCATGTATTCCGGTGATTTCAACGACCGCCTGATCCTGAATCACCTCGGAACGACCAACGCGTGGATCGGCGGCAACGTCGCCGCCATGCCCGGCGCCACCAACGAATTGGAGCTCCGCAATGGCAAGCTGTTCCCCTACAATTCCTCGGTCGCCATCTACCGCGATCCGGCCGCGCTGGAGTTGCCCAATGACCTGAAGTCGCAGCGGGCCAGGATTCCCAAGGGCATTGTGCGCACCTATTCGATGAACGGCCGTCTGGCTTCGCAGACCGGCCTCGAGGGCATCCTTGGCGCCAAGTTCCCGTTCTTCAACAAGTTCGCCGACATCATCTCGCCCTCGCCGTCCGGTTGCCTCGTCTTTGTGGACGAAAGCAAGGAGACCGTGGACGACGGCTATTACGCCACTCAGGGCCCAACCAGCAAAACTTGGCAGAATTCCCCCACCGCACGGCACGGCAAATCAGCCGCCCTCTCCTTCGCCGACGGACATTCGGAGGTTTACCGCTGGCGCGTGCTCCAGGTGGATCAGGATCTCGACGTTCCGGCCGCATCCAGCAAGGGCGGCAACAGCCTCGAGGACCTCAAGCGCATGCAGCGCATCGTGATCGGGCCGGAAAATGTTCCCTGACCCGTCAGCCCAGAAAGAACTTCCCGCCCGGCCGTCCGTTTCTAAGCTCTTCCCACCGTCACCATGAGATTCGGCATCAACTCGTTCCTGTTCACCTCTCCGTTTACTACGGACAGCGTGAAGCTCTTCCCCAAGTTCAAGAAATGGGGTTTCGACACCGTCGAACTGCCCATCGAGGACCCCAGCCACATTGATGCGGCTAAGGTCCGCGCCGCGGCCGACAAGGCAGGGCTGGCCATTGGCAGCATCTGCGCGTGCATGGGACCCGGACGCGATTTCCGCGGCACCGCCGAGGAACAGGTAACGGCCATGACCTACTGCAAGGCCCTGATCGACCAAGCGGTGGTCCTCGGCTGCCCCAGCATCATCGGACCGGTCTACTCGGTCGTCGGTAAGGCCGACGCCGTTGAACCGGCGCAGCAGAAGGTCGAGTGGCAGCTCGTGGTCAAGAACCTGAAGGAGCTCTGCAAATACGCCGAGGCCCAGGGCGTCCAGATCTGCGTCGAGCCCCTGAACCGCTTCGAGACCGATTTCCTCAACACCTGCGACCAGGGCCTCAAGCTGATCAAGGCGGTCGGCTCCAAGGCGCTCAAGCTGCACCTCGACACGTTCCACATGAACATCGAGGAAAAGAACCAGGCCGCCTCGATCAAGAAGGCAGGCAAGCACCTCGCCCACTTCCACGCCTGTGGCACCGACCGCGGCACCCCGGGCGGCGATTCGTTGAACTGGAAGGAGATTGTCGGTGCCCTCAAGGCCGTGGGCTACAAGGGCGACGTCGTGATCGAGTCCTTCACCACCGACGTGAAGGTGATCGCCCGTGCCGCCGCCATCTGGCGTAAGATTGAGCCCAAGCGCGATGACATCGCCGTCGTGGGCCTCCAGAACCTCCGCAAACTGTTCGGCAAGAAATGAACCCGATTTCCCGCATGAAGTCCTCTGCTCTCGCCCTGGCCCTGGGGCTCCTCGCTGCGACCACCTTGGTCGCCGGCCCCGCAATGCAGCTCAAGCCCCGGAAGGACGGGGCCGCCGCCGCGCCCGGCAGCACGAATGCCGCGGCCAAGGTCGCGAAACCCAAGTGGCAGAAACTGTTCGACGGCAAGACGCTGGCCGGCTGGTCAGGGCTGGCCGATCACTGGAAGGTCGAGGGCGGCGCGATCACCGGCGTCACCACCCGCAACAATCCGCTGAAGAACAACACGTTCCTCGTGTGGACCAACGGAACGGTGGGCAACTTCGAGCTGCGGCTGAAGTATCGCATCTTCAACGGCAATTCCGGCATCCAATACCGGAGTCAGCTGATGGATGCCGAGAAGTTCATCGTGGGCGGCTACCAGGCGGATTTCGAGGCCGGCAAGACCTACAGCGGCATCCTCTATGAGGAACGCGGCCGGGGCATCCTGGCGGAGCGTGGACAGCGCACGTTCATCAAGGACAACAACGGCCAGACCAAGGTCCAGGTGGTCGGCAAGCTGGACGAGTCCGCCAATCTCCAGGCGGTGATCCGCCATGAGGATTGGAACGAGTATCGCATCGTCGCCAAGGACAACCACCTCATGCACTTCATCAACGACCGCATGACCGTGGATGTAGTGGATTTCCAGACGGCCAAGGCAGCCAAGGAAGGGATATTAGCGTTCCAGATCCACGTCGGCCCGCCGATGATCGTGCAGTTCCGCGACGTCGAACTGCTCGCCCAACCCTGAGAGGCAGGCAGCTCCAATTTACCCGACGAACGGCGCCCGCTGCGGGCGCCGTTTTGTTTGGTGTTGGGTCCAAAACGCTGGAGGCGTCTGAGGCAGCCAAAAAAACGCCCGCCGGATTAAGGCAGGCGTCGGACCATTTGGGTAAATTCCGATCAGGCCCGGCGACGGCGCCATTGCCACACGGCGAGACCACCCACGGCGAGGCCGGCCATCGTGGTATTGGCTTCCGGCACCGCTGTCACGTTGGCCGCGGAGAAGGAGAAGCCGCCCGAAATGGAATCGTTGGACGTGTTAACTACCCTAGCCGGTTGAATCCCGCCACCACCCACCTGCTGGTTGATAAAATCAGGCGCGAAGCTGAGTAAACTTGCGGCGAAGGAGTAGGTGATGCCGGGCTCCAAAAGACCGCTCAGGGAGAACGACTCGCCCGGCCCCCAAAATGCATCGAAGTCGCCCCCATAAAAGCTGAAACCGGAACCCTTCGGCCTTAGCCCCATCCGGGCGAAGCGTTGGGCGGCGAGATTACTGCCCGACCCTCCCTCCAGGGTGAAGGTCATTGGCGCCTCAACCGTAAATTCGATCGAGAAAAAGGAACTACCATCGGCGAACCCGGCTTCCTGGGCGGACGCGGAGGCACCTCCGGAAAACGAGAAGCCGTTCAGCTCCAGCGACGACGTTTGCCAGGCCAAAGCGGAGCCATAGTCGAAGGGCGGCGCCTCGGCATTGCCGACGGAAACCTCCGCTTGGTCGTTAAACGCCACGAATCCAGATGCCGGTCTATAGTCCGAGTTCGAGGCCCAACCGTCGCCGTCAGGAACTTCGGCATACGTATCGACGAAACGGTTCTGGTAGGTATAGGTAATCTGGCCCAACGCCGACCCCCCGGTCAGCGCAGACAATGCCAGTAAAGGAATGATCTGAAATGTTTTCATAGGATTTGTTCGCCAGGCGCTCCCCCCGAGTCTCCTTGGAAATACCTGACTTTGGCTACTGGACAGACGTGGACAAAAGAGTTCAAGCCGAAGTTTGAGCCGTTGGTTCCGGCACCGGACCGCCAATTCTCAACCCGTGGAAGTGGACGGGGAGAACAGTTTCAACCCCACGACGCCCGCAACAATCAGCGCCAAGCAACCGATCCGGGCCCAGTCGCGGGGTTCACCGAGGAAGATCATTCCGACCACGGCGGTTCCCGCCGCGCCGATGCCGGTCCAGACGGCGTAGGCGGTGCCCATCGGCAGGGTTCTCAGTGCGAGCGAAAGCAATCCGAAGCTGGCGAACATGGCCAGACCCGTTCCGACGCCGGGCCACAGTCGCGTGAACCCGTCGGTGAATTTCAGTCCCACCGCCCAGCCGACCTCAAGAATCCCGGCGAGCACCAACCATAGCCATGCCATGGACGGAGGGTAACGGCACGGATCGATCAGGCCAATGGGACCCGGTTCAGGACGAGGACCCGACGCCGCGCGTCCTCAGTCTTCGACCGGCGCGGCGGCGAAGGCCGGGCGGTTTGACGCTGGCAACCAATCACGCAGGAAGTCGCCGCGCTGTCGCGTCACTGGGGTATTCCGGGCGACGGGGCGGGGCGACGGCGACGCGGCGGGTTCAAACGGCCGCCAGAAGAAGCGCCACTGCCGGCCGCCCTCGTCACGGCGGCTGCGGATTGCGCCGAACAGGCCCGAGGTGGTGACCGCGCTGGTAGAGGTGTCTCGGCGCCACAGGTTCCAGAGCAGGGATTGGCTGGCCATTCCGCGGTTGGGGTTGCGTTCGCTGCGATATACGGACCACAGCGGGCTGTAGGCCCGTTCAACCGCGTCGTTGTTCTTGAGCAGGGTTTCCAGCAGCGCGATGGCCTGGAACCGTTCGCGGCCCTCAAAGTCGCGTTTCCAGTAGAACAGCGGCCACAGGTCGCGACGTTCGTTGCGCGCGCCCGTTGCCACGCTCACGTCGCGCGATTGATCGTAGAGGAAAAAGACGCTCTGCCAGCGATCGCTGACCAATGCCGGCTTGGTGATGCGGCGGTGTTTGTAGAAGGGCCAGCCGATGAATTCGCGGGTGCGGGTCGGGGTCTGCTCGGTGCCGAAGAGCGGCCAAACGCGGCGGGCGGTTTTTCCGGGCCCGTCGGCCCACACCAGGAACGGCCACGGTGCGCCCCATTCCGTGAAGCCCTTCTCGCGGTCCTCGGTGCGGGCGAAGAAGGGCCAGAGCACCGTGGTGTTGTCGCGCGCCGGGGAGCGGGTCACGGAGAACAACGGCAGCAACATGCGTTCGGTGACCGGGTTGGTTGTGCCCAGACCGAACTGGCTGGCGAAGGCGAAGGGCCACCCCAGAAACCATTTTTCGTGGCCGGGAATCAGGACCGGTTCGTCGAGCAGGTTGGTCTTGAACGTAATGTCTTTCGTCTCATGGCCCAGCAGCGGCCAAAGCTGCCAACCGGTGACCCCGGCCCCGCGACGCAGGTGGAAAAACGGCGCGGGCACGTTGATGGTTTCCACGCCCCGCTTCTCGGTGACCACCCACAACGGCACCGCGACGAACTCGATTCGGTCGCGGAACAGGTGGTTGTCCATGCGCCCGTAGAACGGCACCACCGCCAGGTAGTCGTTGGTGCCGGACGGAGACTTCTGGGAGAAAACGAACGGGAACAGGTTGCGGCGAATTTTGGTATCGCTGTTGGTGCCATCTCCCATCGGCTGGCTGGTCGCGAAGTTCAGCCATTGCAGCAATTGCCACCGCGATTCGGTCTCGAACCGATTGTAAGTGAGCAGCGGGTAGAGCAGATCGAAGTGGCGCCGGCCAATCTCGGGGTCCTCCAGATCCACGACCAACGGCGCCAACGCCCACCATTGCTGGCTGCCATGCACTTCGCCGGACAGCAGCGGACCGAGCGCTTCATGGCGTTCCCCGGGTTCGCGCACGGTGGCCGAGCGGGTGCCCAGCGGTCCCCAGTCGGCGGCGACCGCCAAACCGGCCGCCAGCCAAACGGCCCAAAGGCACCGCAAAAGGATATGTCGTGGCAAAACCATCATCCGGTGCGGGGAGCATTCGTGGAAGCCCGGCTGGGACGCAAGTATCCGGGCGCTGTGCTCCGGGGGTGACCGGTGCCGGCGGGCTTTTGAGACGTGCGACGCACACGGCAGTCCACGGGTCTTCGAAGTTTGGTAATCCGGTCGAACTGTGGCACTCTTCACCGCGGTTGACCCCGCCCGAATCTGCCTGATGTCCGTTGCCGACCCTCAGAATCCCGCGCCTGCGTCCCGGAGCTCGTGTCTTTACGAGTGCCGCGTGCTGCATCATCGCCTGGCGCCGAAGCGGCACCGGTTCGAATACGGCATCTTCATGGTGCTGCTCGACTTGGACGAACTGGATACGCTCACCGAGCAGCTCCACCTCTTCGGTCGAAACCGGCGGCGGCCCTACAACTTTCGTGACGACGACCACCTCCAATTGCGGAAAACGGACGACGCAACGCGGAACGAACCGGCCGGACTCAAGAGGGAGATCCGCGCCTGGCTGGCGGAACAGGGTGTCCCCACCGATCCGGATTGCCGAATTCGCCTGCTCACGCTGCCGCGGGTGTTCGGCTACGTGTTCAACCCGGTCAGCTTCTACTTCATCGAGACGGCGGCCGGCGAAGCTGTCTGCGCCATCGCCGAAGTGGGCAACACCTTCGGCGAGTTGAAGCCGTATCTCGTCCCCCTTTCCCGCGAACCGGCCGGCAAAGACGATCCGGCCGCGTTCCGTCTCGTGGCGCCGAAACATTTCTACGTCTCCCCGTTCAGTGACCTGGAGCTGAACTTTGACTTCCGGTTGCGCACGCCGGGCGGGCAGCTCCAGATCGGCGTGAACGACGTGGGGACCGATGGCCAGCCGGTGCTCATCAGCACCCTCACGGGTGAACGCCGGCCGCTGACCGATGGCCAGCTTCTGCGGCTCACCGCCCGGTATCCGCTGGTCACGCTGCACGTCATTGCCCTGATCCACTGGCACGCGTTCAAGCTCTGGTGGAAACGCCTGCCCTTGCATCGCAAGGCGGAAAAGACCGAACTCCAGCGCGGCGTGTTACGGCCCCACGCCAGCCTCCGCGCCGCCCCACCCATTTCCCCGCTGCCTATCAAGTGACCCAGCGCATGAAGCACCTGCTCCTCCTCGTCCTGTCCGCAACGTTGGCCGCCGAAGTAGGCGCCACCGACTGGCCTTCTTGGCGCGGCGTGGACCGCAACGGCATCTCGCCGGAAACTGCGTGGTCACACGACTGGCCGGCCGAAGGTCCGAAACAGCTTTGGAAGGCCAACGTCGGCACGGGCTTCTCGTCTATGGTTGTCGCCGCCGGCAGCCTTTTCACGATGGGCTGGGCTGCCGACCAGGACACGGTTGTCAGCCTGAACGCTGCCACCGGGAAGACCAACTGGACCTTCCGCTACGCCGAGAAGCTCGCCGACAAGATGTATGAGGGCGGGCCCAACTCCACGCCGCTGGTGAGCGGCGAACGCGTCTTCACCGCCAGCAAGACAGGTAACCTCCACTGCTTCGAGGCCGCCACCGGCAAGGTGCTCTGGAACCGCAATCTCAAGCAGGACATTGATGCGAAGATCGCCGACTGGGGCGTGTCCGGTGCGCCGGTGCTCGCAGACTCCCAGACGCTGCTGGTCAACTACGGACCCCACGGCGTCGCAGTTGATCCCGCGACCGGCCAGGTGCTTTGGAAATCCGGCACCAAGAAGGACATGAGCTTCACTGCGCCGGTGGTGACGCAGTTCGGCGCGGAACCGGCCGCCCTCTTCCACATGTCCGAGGCCTTGGTGGCCGTGAATCCGCGCACCGGCGCCAAGCTGTGGGAATCCAAGTTTGGCCAGGGCTACCGCACGCACTGCTCCGACCCCGTCGTCAGCGGTGACCTCGTCTTCATCAGCTCGGGCGACGACGGCGGCGAACTCCTCCGCGTCACCGCTAAATCCGCCGAACGCGTCTGGAAGAACAAGAACCTGTCCACCTTCACCGGCACGGCGGTGCTGCTCGGCGGCCATCTCTACGGCCACGAAACTGGCGGCTACAAGTCGGCCAACCAGCAACTTCGCTGCGTGGACTTCGCGACCGGCGAGGTGAAGTGGGGCGAGGGCGGCTTCGGCCAGGGCTCCATCATCGCGGCCGGCGACCGGCTCATCGTGCTGAGCGAAAAGGGCGAGCTCAGCATCGTGAAGGCGAACCCGGCGAAGTTCGAGCTGCTCGCCCGCACCCAGGCCATCGGCGGCAAATGCTGGACCGCGCCAGTCCTCGCCAACGGCAGGATCTACCTCCGCAACGCCAAGGGCGAACTCGTGTGCCTCGACGTCGGTGCGAAGCAGACGGCCCAACTCTGACCTTCTTGTCCCGTGAACGAAATCGAATCCAATCCCCTCGCCTTCGCGACCTCCACCGTTCAGGAGGCCGTGGAAACTTCCGCACCACCCCGCGCCTCGCTGACCGATCGGGCCTGCCAGGCGCTGATCTTCCGCGCATTCGCCCCGATGCGGCGCGGCCGGCTGACGATGCGCCTGCCCGATGGCTCCCTGCGTGAGTTCGGCACGGGCGAAGACGGTCCGCTGGCGGAGGTGAGCGTTCGCTCGTCGCATTTCTTCCGTCGCTGCGTCGTGGATGGCGACATCGGCTTCGGCGAGTCGTATCAGGCCGGCGAGTGGGATTCGCCCGATCTCTGCGCGGTCATCGCTTGGTTCTGCGCCAACGTCGAGCAGGCGCCCACGCTGAGCGGCTCGCAGAACCGCGGCTGGTTTGCCGTGCTCGGCGGGCTGGCCAACCGCCTGCGCCACGCGCTGAACCGCAATTCGCTCGCCGGCTCGAAGGCGAACATCCACGCGCACTACGACCTTGGGAACGCCTTCTACTCGCTCTGGCTCGACCCGACGATGACCTACTCGGCCGCGTTGTTCGAGTTTCCCGACCAGGACCTCGCCGCCGCCCAGACTGCCAAATACGACCGCCTCTGCCGCGAGTTGCGCCTGAAGCCCGCCGACCATGTCCTCGAAATCGGTTCCGGTTGGGGCGGCTTCACCGAACACGCCGTCCGGAACTACGGCTGCCGGGTCACCACGGTGACGATCAGCGAGGAGCAGCGGAAGTTCGCCGGCGAACGGTTCGCCCGCGCCGGCATCGCGGACCGCGCGGAGGTGAAGTTGCAGGACTACCGGCTGCTCACGGGGCAGTTCGACAAGATCGTGAGCATCGAGATGCTGGAAGCGGTCGGCGATCAATACCTCGAAGCCTACTTTGGGAAAGTGCAGTCGTTGCTCGCGCCGCATGGCCTGTTCGCCGCGCAGTTCATCACCTATCCCGACAGCCGTTACGCCCGGCTCCGGGACGGCGTGGACTGGATTCAGAAGCATGTGTTCCCTGGCTCGCTGCTGCTCTCGCTGAACCGCGTGGGTGAGGCCATCCAGAAGACCGGCCGGCTGTCGCTGCACAACCTCCACGACCTCGGACTCGACTACGCCCAGACGCTCCGGCTCTGGCGCGGACGCTTCAATGGCCGGCTCGACGCCGTGCGGGCGCTGGGCTTCGACGAGCGCTTCATCCGCACCTGGAACTACTACCTCGCCTACTGCGAGGCCGCCTTCGCCTGGCGCAACATCAGCGTGGTGCAGGCGACGTGGACCGGGCCGAACAACCGTTCGCTGATGTGAGCCGATGATCGTCTTCTTGCGCCTCGCGTTCTCGCTCGTCCTGGTGGCGATGCTGGCGGTCACGTCGTGGGCCAGTTCCGTCGTTGCCTTGTGGAACACGCCGCGCGAGGTCGCGCTGCATCCGTGGTTCATCGCCACGCTGTTCGACACCTACTTCGCGTTCCTCACGTTCTGGCTCTGGCTCGCCTGGAAGGAGCGCACTTGGCCGCGCCGAATAGGCTGGCTCGTGGCGATCCTGCTGCTCGGCAACATCGCCATGGCGGTCTACTTGCTGATCCAGCTCTTCCGCCTGCCGAAGACCGCGTCTTTGGAACAACTGCTCACCACGAGGAACGCGTGAATCTCTTTGGCTTCCTTGTTCTCGCGGCGTTCGTGTTCGTTATCGTCGAGATGGCCGCGACCTTCCTGGCCGCTCGCCGGGTGAGGAACTTCGGCATCGTCGACGTCGTCTGGTCCTTCGGCTTCACGCCCATCGTCTGGCTCTACGTCGGCCTCGCCGCGTGGCGCACCTATGACGCCAAGCTCGACGCGCATCCCGAGTGGAACTGGCCCGCCGCCCTGACCATCGCCGGGCTGGTGACGGCGTGGAGCCTGCGCCTCGGAGGCCACCTGTTCGTGCGCGTGAAGTCCCATCACCCCGTCGAGGACGTGCGTTACGCCAAGCTGCGCCAGGAATGGGGCGCACAGACCGACCGGAAGATGTTCGGCTTCTTCCTGCTTCAAGGTGCGTTGCAAGTCGTGCTCTCGCTGCCGTGGCTGCTCGTCATCCTCGACACCGAACCGACGCACCAGTTCGCGCTGAGTCCGCTCGCCTGGCTGGGCGCCGGAATCTGGCTGGCCGGACTGGTGGGTGAAGCGATCGCCGACCGGCAACTCGCGGCGTTCCGGGCGAACCCGGCGAACAAGGGCAAGGTGTGCCAGCTTGGCCTGTGGAACTACTCGCGGCATCCGAACTACTTCTTCGAATGGCTGGTCTGGGTTGGCTACGCGGTGTTCGCGCTCAGCGCGCCGTGGGGCTGGCTGGGCCTGCTTGCGCCCGCGCTGATGTGGCACTTCCTCGTGAACGTGACCGGAATCCCGATGACCGAGGAGCTGTCCGTGAAGTCCAAGGGCGACGCCTACCGGGATTACCAGAGGACCACGAGCGCGTTTGTGCCGTGGCTAAAGCGGACAAGCTCTGCGGGTGTGGATGCCGAATCGCGCTCTCGCGACTGATTCTCTACCATAGCAAACATGATCCCTCTCGAACACTCGCGTTGGTCAGAACTGCAACATGCTTACGGCAATGCCGCCGATATCCCCGCTCTGCTTCGTCGACTGGAAAACTTCCCCGCCGAAGGTGGCGAGCGGGAGCCGTGGTTCACGTTATGGAGTTCCCTTTGTCACCAAGGCGATGTCTTTGACGCTTCGTTCGCGGCGGTTCCCCATATTATCCGAATCTTAGCCACCGAGCCTGAACGGGCGACTCCGAGTTTCTTTCAGTTGCCAGCCTGCATCGAGATCGCACGCGATCAGAACAAGACACCGATCCCGCGGGAACTCTCCGACGACTATTTCACCGCGTTGCACAGCGTGCCGAAGCTTGTCGGGGCTGCTTCAACCCGGCCATGGAGCGACGACTTGCTTTGTTCTGCGCTCGCTGCGGTCGCGGCAGCAAAAGGCTTTCATTTGGTCGCCAAAGCGAACCTAGAACTGGACCCAGCGACCGCGAATCAGTTTCTAGAGTGGTTGGAGAATCAGTAACTTCAGTGCCTTCCGCATCTGCATGCTCGACTCCCTCCTCACCCGCGACGTCTTTCCCGATCTCCTGCTCCGCTTCGGCATCCGCCGGCTGCTGCGCCAGCGGTTGCGCGAGGAAGACAAGGGCGGGCTTGAACCGAACCGCGCCCATCTGCTCGCGCTCGTCGAGGAGCTGCGCCGTTCGCCCATCGCCATCGAGACCGCGGCGGCCAACGAGCAGCATTACGAGGTGCCCACGCGTTTCTACCAGCTCTGCCTCGGGCCGCGCCTGAAATACTCGTCCGGATATTACCCGACGGGCCGCGAGACGCTCGCCCAGGCCGAGGAGATCATGCTGGCGCTCACCTGCGAACGCGCGCAGCTCGCCGACGGACAGGAAATCCTCGAACTCGGCTGCGGCTGGGGTTCGCTGACGCTCTGGATGGCCGAGAAGTATCCGCAGGCCCGCATCACCGGCGTCTCCAACTCCGCGACGCAGAAACTGCACATCGACGCCGAATGCGCCCGCCGCGGACTCACGAACGTCACGATCATCACGTGCGACATGAACCGGTTTGAACCGCCCCCGAATGTGGAATGCGGAGTGCGGAATGCGGAATCGGGACGGTGCGTCGGCCGCTTCGACCGCGTGGTTTCGGTTGAGATGTTCGAGCACATGAAGAACTACGAGCGGCTGCTCGGGAACATCGCCCGCTGGCTCAAGCCCGACGGCCGCCTGTTCGTCCACATCTTCACGCACAAGGACTTCGCCTACCACTTCGTCGCCCGCGACGAGACCGACTGGATGAGCCGCTACTTCTTCACCGGTGGCATCATGCCCAGCGACGACCTGCTGCTCTACTTCCAGCGCGACGTGGAACCGGTGAACCACTGGAACGTGTGCGGCCGCCACTACGGTCAAACTGCCGAACATTGGCTCCAGAATATGGACACGCACGAGCCGGAGATCCGCGCCATCTTTCGCGACACCTACGGCGCCGGGAACGAGACGAAGTGGTGGGTTTACTGGCGGGTGTT
>JBEISV010000199.1:0-8043 GCA_040375265.1 Verrucomicrobiales bacterium | reverse complement strand
CTTGAACTTGGGATGGAACTCCAGGCAGTAGAGCCCTTCCTCCAAGAAGGAGCTGAGCGTCTTGTCCTTGAGGTCGAGGAACGGCTTCTTGAGCGCCTTGCCGTCCTTGATGATCTGCACAACGCCCGGCCGTTCGCAGACGAACAGGCGACCCGAACCGTCGTTTGGCGCCGAGACATGCACGGGGTCCACGAGGCCGTCGGCGATCTTGACGAGCATGATGGCGACTTTGCCGGGCAGCTTGCCGCCCGGCTGGACGGGCGATGGTTGGGCGTCCTGCGCGAACAGCGCGGCGGTGGTGGACAGAATCGCCGCAAGGGCGAAGGCAGGCAGGGAGTGCGGGCGTGGCTTCATGCGCAAGTGGGGAACGGCCGAGAGGGAAAGCCAGCGGACGGCCCTGGGCAAGTCGCAAACACCCGGGACGCTCCCACGATCGCCGCTTCCCCTGGCGGCGACTAGCGCCGCTCCAACCGGATCTCGCCGGCCTCCAGCCGCGGCTCTGTCGGACCGCCGTTGGTTCCCAAATCGCGGAAAGAGTAATTCGTCTGCCATTCGCGGAAGCCGGCGCCCTGAACCGCCAAGCGTAGATCAAAGCCGCCGTCGCCGAAACCGAACAGCAAGGCGACCCGCTCGGACGGCAGGACAAAGCCGCCGTCGGCCGCCGTCCGGGTCTCCCGCTGGAGCAGTTGCAGTTCCTCGGCGCCCTTCCGCAACCCGCCGAGCGGCGCTTTCCACGCGAACAACTCGCGCCCCACCCGGACACCCGGCAACGGTTCGCCCGTGGCCGCGGCAACCACCCGGCCGGTCACGCGGGGCGCCGTAAACTCAATGCCCGGGCCCCGGATCGATTCGCAGCCGCTTACCGCCAGCACCAGTAGGAGGCCGCTTATCCAGCTCAACTTCGTCATCGGCCAAGGCTACCCGAGTCGCGCAGCCGGAACAAATCCCGACCGCCGGCTGTCGCCCAAGGCCGGCACTCGCCAAACGTCGCATTCTCTGGCACCCACAGCCCGTGCCTCGCCTGTTTCCCCGCCGACTGCTTCTGTGGTGGCTCAACGCCTTCCTGTTGGCCGGCCTCCTCAGTCGAACGGCTTCCGCAGAGCCCACCTTCGCCGAATGGCGGGCCGCTTGTGCCAAACTGCCGACCAACCGCGCGCTGGGCGGACGCCTGCCGCCCAAGGATTCGTTGCCGCTGGCCACGTTCGACGAATTGGGCCGGGTGCTCGATGCGTTCCTTGCCGTGTCCACCAATGGTCCGCTGGCCCAGGCCACAAATTGGATCGGCGGCGGCCCGCGGGTCGGCGCGTTTTTCGACGTGACCCGGAACTGGTTCGCGAAGTCCGAAATTCCGTTCGAGCCGTTCGTCGCAAAACTTGCGCTCCCGGCCAATGCCAAGGTGCATCTCCAAGGCGACCTCCACGGCGACATCCATTCACTGCTCGCCATCCTGGGCCACCTGAACGCCACCGCCGCGCTCGACGGCTTCACCGTGCGCGACCCGGACCTGCACGTGGTGTTCCTCGGCGATTACACGGACCGAGGCATGTTCGGCACCGAGGTGCTCTACACGCTGCTGCGTCTCCGGTTGGCGAATCCCGGCCGCGTCCATTTTGTCCGCGGCAACCACGAGGACCTGAGCCTGATCGCCCGCTACGGCTTCCTCGCCGAAGGCCGGGGCAAATACGGGCGGGCCTTCGACGCGGAGAAAATTCTCCGGGCCTACGATTTCCTGCCGTGCGCGCTCTATCTCGGCACCGGCCAGGATTTCGTCCAACTGTGCCACGGCGGGATGGAACCCGGATTTGATCCGACGACGCTCCTCGGGGCGGAAGGACCCCAGCGCTTCCAGTTGCTCGGCCGGCTGCGCCAGGCGGACTTCCTCCGCCAGCATCCCGACTTCCTCGCGGGCCAACGCGACGCGCTGGCGGACGCCAAGGAACAGTTCCGCGACTTCGCGCCCATGGCCCCCACCATGCCCACGGTGATCGGTTTCATGTGGAATGACTTCACCGTCTTCCGCGACGAACCGGCCTTCGCGCACAATCCGGAGCGGGCGGAAATCTACGGTCAGCCGGCGGTCGCCTACCTGCTCCGCGAAGCCAGCCGGGGCACCGCCAAGGTCCACGGGGTCATCCGCGCGCATCAGCATTCCGGCGTCGCCAACCCGATGATGCAACGGCTGGTGGCCAGCCAGGGCGCCTTCCGGCACTGGCAGGAAATGGCCACGGTGGCCGCGCAGGTCGCCGAACCCGCGGCCCTGGCGAATCAGCTCGAAACGGCCGCCGAACGTCCCGTGCCCGAAGGCTCCGTTTGGACCCTGAACGTCACGCCGGACAGCATCTACGGCCAAGGCTGCGGCTTTGATTTCGCGACCGCCACCACCCTGAAGCTGGCGCCGGCCTTCGCCGACTGGCGCCTGATGGTCGAAACGGTGGCAGTGCCCAAGGTAATGAAGAACTGACGGGGCGAGCAGCGCAAACTACTTGGGCGGCCACTCGGTCTTCGGCGCGAAGCAGTAAGGCAGGAAGTGCTGGTTGAGCGCGGCATTGGCCCAGGGGGTCACGAGCCACCTCTGTTTCCGCTCCAGCAGCGTCAACGGGTCCTCCTCGTGATCCAAACGGAGGTAGTCCGTGAAGTCGCCGGGGAACCGCTTCGGCCAGCCCTTCGCCAAGGGGTGTTCCGGCAGCCGGGTGCCGCGTTCATGCAGGCGCGACCAGTTCAGCCGGAGACCGGCCGTCTCCGCCAATTGGCCGTCCGGACCAGACGGGACGCTGCCGTGTTTGCCCCATTCGCAGGCGATGACCGGGCGGGCGCCGCCAGTCACCGTCGTGGAAATAAGGCGTCCGTGAAAATACGTCACCACCCGAACCGGTTCGCGGCGGACGGGATCATTTTCGACCCAGATGACTTCGTGGTCGGTGGGATCATTGTCCTCGGGAAAATCTATGTCGTCGTCCCAGAACAAGTGGTAGCCGATCCAAGGCCGCCGCGGATGCAACAACGCCACGAAGTCTTCCAAGGCGAAGTATTCGTGTCCGTGCTGCCGAAGACGCGGACAGCAGCGGCGAATCAGCTCAATCTCCGCGGCATCCGGCGGACGCGGTGGCTCGGCCGCCAGCAGTTTCCCGTAGGCGGCGCTCGCCTCGTTTAAGCGGCGAAGATCATGCGCGGCTCGTCCGGACGCGTTGAGTTTGGCCAACGCGGTGTTCGCCGGGACGGAAGTCCGGCATCCCGCGACGAAGAGCAACACAATGAACCAATAAGCCTTCATCGGTCGCGCCCTAGCTCTGGCTCAGGCGTTTCACCGGCGCGTCGTGGAACAGTCGGTGCGCCTCTTCGAGAATCGCGGGAATCCGGTCGGCGAAGGGACTTTTCGAGATGGCGGCGCGGACCTGGTTCCAGTCGAGCTTCTCGACGTGTTCGCCGGGGAACCAGTGGTCGGCGTTGCCCAGCATGTTGTAGCGGAACTTGGCCCACGCGGTGAGTTCCAGCGGTTTCGCGTAGGTCCAGAGCCGGAGAATCTCGAGGATGTTCACCTGCCCCGGCACCTCCACGAACTCGGGCAGCCGCGTGAACCACCGGCGCATCCAGTCGGCACCGTGGGCCTGTTCCAGTTCGTCGCGGAGCCGGCACTCGATGGGGGCGGTCACCTCGGCCGCCCGGTCGTAGTGTTCCAAGCCGGCCAGGTGTTCGTCGAAATCGGAGGGCTTTGCGGCGCCCAGCGACAGCGTGTGGATTTCCGGCCGGGCCAGGCAGTAGAGGTCGTTGAACTGCATCGGGGTCAGCGGCGCGCACAGCCCGCGCAGCTTCGGCAGTTCCAGGTAGAGTTTCCCGCCCTTGTCGTTGGGGCTGATGATGAACACGCCCATATCGCGCTGGGCCGCCTCGGCAATGCAGGCGCGGTTGAGGTCGTTCACGAAATACCAGTGCAGGTTCACGTAATCGAACTCGTCGCTGCGGATCGCGGCGGAAATCACGTCGGGTGTCGCGTGGGTGCTGAAGCCCACCGACCGGACCCGGCCGTCGCGCTGGAGCTCGCGGCACACTTCGAGGCAGCCGCCCGGGCGCAGCACCTCGTCCAGGTGTCCTAGGTGGTTGATGCCGTGGAGTGACAGCAGTTCCACGTGGTCCAGCCCGAGATACTTCATCGAGGTCTCGAAGGTTTCCCGGAACTCCCGCGCCGTCGGCTTCGGCATCACCTTGGTCTGGACGATCAGCTTCTCGCGCGGGAACTGCTTCAGCACCGGGCCAAGCTGCATCTCCGACGAGCCATAACCGCGGGCGGTCTCGATGTGGTTGATGCCGACCTCGACGCTCCGATGGATCGTGGCTTCTAGGTTGGCTTGCCCCGCCCGGTCCACCTGGTCCCAGGGCACGTCGGACCAAGACTGCTGGTAACGCATCCCGCCGCAGGAAAAGACGGGCATCTGCAAGTTGGTGCGGCCAAAGCGACGATAACGCATGGGCGGAGGGTGGACCCAAAGGCGTCGGTCGACAACGCCGCAACCGGTGCTTCCCGCCCCGGCGGCCGCTGCCTAGGCTCGGCGCATGAAGTCACCGTTCCGCACGCTCCTATGGCTGGCCACCGCCGGCCTCGGCGCGTTCGCCTACTGGACGCTCGCGACCCATCGCGGCGAGACGATCAACTCCGCCTTCCTCGTCATCGCGGCCGTGTGCACCTATGCCATCGGCTACCGGTTCTATTCAAAGTGGCTCGCGACGAAGGCGCTCCTGCTCGACGACCGCCGGGCGACACCCTGCGAAGTGAACGAGGACGGTCGCGACTTCGTGCGCACGAACAAGTGGATCGTCTTCGGCCATCACTTTGCCGCCATCTCCGGGCCGGGACCGCTCGTCGGGCCGGTGCTCGCCGCGCAGTTCGGTTATCTGCCCGGCACGCTCTGGATCCTGATTGGCGTGGTGCTCGGCGGCGCGGTGCAGGACTTCGTGATCCTCGTCGCATCCATGCGGCGGAACGGCCAATCGCTCGGGCAAATGGTGAAGGACGAACTCAACGGGTTCGCGGGCGGCCTCGCGTTGGTCGCGATCCTGGGGATCATGATCATCCTGCTGGCAGTGCTCGGACTCGTGGTGGTCAAGGCACTGGCCGAAAGTCCGTGGGGCGTCTTCACGGTCGGCGCCACGATTCCCATCGCGCTGTTCATGGGCGGCTACCTGCGGTGGCTCCGGCCGGGCAAGACGCTGGAAGGTTCGATCATCGGGGTCGTGCTGCTGCTCGCCGCCGTGTGGGGCGGCCAATGGATCCACAGCCATGAAGCCGCAGCGAGTGCCTTCACCCTGCGAGCGGAACCGCTGGCCTGGACGATCATCGTCTATGGCATCGCCGCCAGCATCCTGCCCGTGTGGCTGCTGCTCGCGCCGCGCGATTACCTGAGCACCTTCATGAAGCTCGGCACGATCATCGCCCTCGCCGCCGGGGTGCTGCTGGTGCTGCCGGAAATCAAGATGCCCGCGGTGACGAAGTTCGTGGACGGCTCCGGGCTGGTCGTCGCCGGCAAGCTGTTCCCCTTCTGTTTCATCACCATCGCGTGTGGCGCGATCAGTGGCTTTCACACGCTGATTTCCAGCGGCATCACGCCGAAGATCATCACGCGGGAAAGCTACGCGCGGCCCATCGGCTACGGCGCGATGTGCCTCGAATCGCTAGTGGCCATCATGGCCATGGTCGCGGCCTGCACACTCGAACCCGGTGTCTATCTTGCGATGAACGTGAAGGGTTCCGGTCCCGACGCCGCGGCCATCGCGCTCGACACGGTTGCCAAGGTCAACGCCACTGGCTTCACCGTCAGCACCGCCGAGATGGACCGGTTGGCGAAGGAAGTCGGCGAAGGCTCGCTCTACGGCCGCACGGGCGGTGCCGCGACGTTGGCGGTGGGCATGGCCAACATCTTCAGCAAGGTCACGCACGGGCGCTGGCTCGACCTCTGGTATCACTTCGCGATCATGTTCGAGGCGCTGTTCATCCTGACCACGCTCGACGCCGGCACCCGCGTAGGACGCTACCTGCTCCAGGACTTCCTCGGGCATGCCTGGAAACCGCTCGGGGACACGCGCTCGCTCGGAGCCAACACCTTGGCGAGCGTGCTGGTCGTGGCCGGCTGGGGCTACTTCCTGATCCAGGGCGTGCGCGACCCGCTCGGCGGCATCAACTCGCTCTGGCCGCTCTTCGGCATCGCCAACCAGTTGCTGGCCGCCATCGCGCTGTGTTTGGGCACCACCGTCCTGCTGAAGATGGCGCTGCAAAGCCGGGCGGCAGCAGCGGGAAATCGGAAGTCGCCGGCCCTGGCCTTGATCACGCTCGTTCCCCTGCTCTGGCTGCTGTCGGTCACGTTCACCGCCGGCTGGCAGAAGATGTTCCACGAATCTCCGCGCATCGGGTTCCTCGCCGCGCTACGGGACTACGACCGGAAACTGCCCGCCCTGAAGGCTGCCTTGAATGACTCCCTCTACAGCTCGCAGAGCAGTGCTCCTGCCGCCGCGGAAAAGGCACTGCAGACCGCCGAGACCCTGCGTTTCAACAACGCCCTCGATCTCGGCGTGACGGGGGTGTTCCTGACGCTGGCGGCCGCCGTTGTCCTCGTGAGTGTCGGCATCTGGATTCGCCTGCTGACTGGCGCCCGGCGACCCGACCTGCGGGAAACGGAGCCCGTGTGGCTGCCCGATCACGCCCTCCGCGAAGGCAAACCGCTCGGAACCATTGGCGGCACGGCCGCCCTCGCGCTCGCCTTGGCCAAGGAATGGTCTGGGGAAGCCGGCGTGGACCGCGCCCAGGCCCAAGCCTGCGAATGCGCCGGCCCGGCAGTGCTGGTGAACCTGCCGGAGGTTCGCGCGGCGGTGGAATTTGAGGACCGCCAGCGCGCCTATGTCGCCGCCGCGGAACAGCGCTTCGAAGGCATCAACCACTGCTGCTAAGGCGCCCGCTCCGATGTTTCGCCTCCTTCCGCGCAATCTGACTTCACTGCGAGCCTGGGCCATCGGATTCGGCCTGGCCGGAGCCGCGCTAACCACCCTCGGCGAGCCCGCCTACAGCGATTGGGACCAACCGCCCCACCGCTACTTCGAACGGACGCCCACGGACCGCTTCACGCAGCTGAAATCGGCACTCGAATCGGGCGAGCTCCAGTTGGATCGCAGCGGCGAAAAGGCCTTCCTCCTGAGTCTCCTGCGACGGCTAGACGTGCCCGTTTCGTCGCAGATGCTGGTCTTCTCCACGACGAGCCTGCAACTGCGGTTCATCTCGCCGGAGAATCCGCGGTCGCTCTACTTCAACGAGGACATCTACGTCGGCTACATTCCGGGCGGGCGGCTCGAAATCGTTTCGATCGACCAGGAACTCGGCGGGGTTTTCTACATCTTCGATATCCCGCGCGGCGACACGCCGGCCAAGGTGGAGCGGTCACAGCGTTGCATGAACTGCCATGCGGGCGAGGACACCGGGTTCGTGCCGGGCTTGGTCGTGAAATCGGTCGCCCCGGGGCTTGCTGGAGGCAGCTTGGATTCGTTCCGCCGCGGTCTCACCGGCCACGGAATCCCGCTCGCCGAGCGCTTCGGCGGCTGGCACGTGACCGGTGCGGACAGCTTCACGAATCACTGGGGCAACGCCCTCGGGCAACAGGTCGGCGGGGTGCTTTCGAAGGTGCCCAATCCACCGGGCTCCCGTTTCCGCTTCGATCGCTATCCGGCCGCCACGAGCGATTTGCTGCCCCAGCTTTTGCACGAACATCAGGCCGGGTTCGTCAACCGGGCGGTCGAGGCCAGCTACCGGGCGCGAACCTATTTGCATCACGATCAGGGCGGCCTGACTCCGGCCCACTCGGCGGAATTGGATGAGCAGGCCCGCCTACTAACACGTTATCTACTGTTCGCCGACGAAGTGCCGTTGCCCGTCGGTGGAGTCCAGGACAGCGAAGAGTTCAAGGACGACTTCCTTCGCCACCGCCGGTCCGTGGACGGGATTTCACTGAAGGACTTCGAGCTGGGCACCCGGCTGTTCCGCCACCGGTGCAGCTACATGATCTACGG
>JBEISV010000371.1:0-4893 GCA_040375265.1 Verrucomicrobiales bacterium | reverse complement strand
GGCAGTGGCTGGGAACCGCCGTGTGGATGTCCGGGTTTCCGGGAGTGAGCCCCGGTTCGTGCCGGTGGGCGATGCACCGGCGCAAATGCCGGGCTGCTTCCCGGAACTCCCGGCGTTCGAAATGGGCCAGTCCCAGCGCGAAGTCGAGCGAGGCCGTGAGTCCGCCAGTGGTGGCGAGCGGTGACCGCAGCAACGCCACCACTTCGCAGGACCGCCCGGCCTTGAAGAGGTGGGTCGTGAACTGGCTGAGCAAGGTTTCCCGCAGCTCCGGGACCACTTCGCCTGGCGGTTGGGCCGAGAGCAGCTCAAGCGTGGCGCGGTAGGCATCCAGTCCAGCCTCCAGTTCACCGGAGCGAACCAGTTCCAGCCCGAGATTCAGCCGCAGGTTGGCATCCGCGGGGCGCTCCCCGGTGGCCTGGCGCAGCAGGCGGAGGTTGCGTTCGACTTTGCCGCGTTCGCGAGTGACCTCGGCGGTGTAGCCGTGATGCCAAAGGCGGGCTATGCCGAGCTTCGCGCTGAGGCCCCATGGTTTGGTGACGGCCAGGACACTGGAAAAGACCTGTTCGTGGATCCGCCCGACAAAATGGGCGCCGGGGACATTGCGGAACAGCCGCGGGACGTAGTTCGCGCCGGGTTGGTCGTCCCCCACGTTGATGATGGGTAGGCGGAACGCGGCCGCCTCGGTGTCATCCAGGTCGCGGAGCAGGTGGGCGTGTTGGTCCGGCGGGAGTTCCTCGTCCGCATCCAACACGAGCACCCACGAACCGCGGGCATGGCTCAGGGCCACGTTGCGCGCCGCACTGAAGTCGTCAGTCCAGGCGAAGTGGTGAACTTCGGCGCCGAACTCTCGGGCGAGGTCCACCGTCCGATCAGTGGAACCGGTGTCGACCACCACGATCTGGTTGGCCAAACCCCGCACGGAGGCAAGGCATTGCCCGAGGAATCGTTCCTCGTTCTTGGCAATGAGGCAGATCGTCAGACGGGGCGTGTTTTGGTGCGGCGGCACCTCGGGACGGTGTTCCGCGTTCAGTGAAGTGAGGAGTTCGCGAGGCGTAGTCCAGCGAGGCGCCCAGGTGGCCGCCAAGGAGGCCCACTGGCGCGCTTGCGCGGTGTCGCCAGCGGCTTGCGCGACGTGACCGAGTAATAAGGCTGCCGCCGGGTGGAACGGGCGCACCTCCAACGCAGCGCGGGCCAGCTGCTCGGCTTCCGTAAGGTCACCGGCGTCCAGTCGGGCTTGGGCGGATTGAATGTTTCCCAGTTCGGCGACGTTTTCCATGACGGGCGAGCGGCGGGTTGGTGACGGCGAGGTTCACCGTGCCGCCGGCCCGCGCGGGAAACAAGCGCGGTGTCGTGGCCGGCGTGGTGTCCGTGGGGTGCTAAAGTATTTCCGAGGGCTTCCGATGACCCAGTTGTCGCAAGACGGGCGGTCGGCAGCCAAAAAAGCCGACAGGGAAAAAGGTGGAGCCCAAATAAATCCACCGGCGGCAAGGATGCCGCGAATCAAACCCCCGCAAGGGGTGACTCAAGGAAGGAGTCTCATATGGTCATCAATACCAATACGGCGGCGCTCACCAGTTCCCGCCTCCTGTCGGAATCGTCCACAGCCCTCAGCAAATCGCTGTCACGTTTGTCCTCCGGATCGAAGATTATCTCGCCGGAGGATGATGCTGCTGGTTTGGCGGTCTCGACGCGTTTCGACTCACAGATCAGCCGCATCAAGGCGGTCAGTTCGAACATCGGCAACGCCGTTTCGTTCGCCCAAACCCAGGACGGGTTCCTCCAGAAGGTCAGCAAGGCGATGGATCGCATGAGCGAGCTGAGCGTGCTGGCCCAGGACGTCACCAAGACGGATACCGACCGTGGCCTCTATGACACGGAGTTCCAGAAGCTGGCGACCTACATCAACGACCTCGCGACCAAGGACTTCAACGGCGTGACCCTCTTCGATGGGACCGACCTGAGCGTCACCGTGGACAGCGATGGCAACACCACCACGGCGACCGGCATTGACGGCACCGCCTACGACCTCACCGGCGACGACCTCACCAGCGCGGCCAACGCGGCCACCGCCCTCGGCAACATCAAGACCGCCATCGACACGCTGTCCACCGACCGCGCAACCGTTGGCGCCAACATCTCCGTCCTGAACAGCTACTCGGAACAGAATTCCGTGCTGAAGGACAACCTCGCCGCCGCCAACAGCCGCATCAAGGACGTGGACGTGGCGGAGGAGAGCACCAGTTTCGCCAAATTGAACATCCTGGTCCAGGCAGGCACCGCGATGCTCGCCCAGGCGAACTCCACTTCGCAGTCCGCGCTTCGTCTGCTCCAGTAAGCAGCCAAGGCAGGATCGCGAAGTCCCTGGTCCTGGCGGCGAGTGCCGCCAGGACCTTTTGAAATCGGCCGAATCCGGCCGAACTAAAGCCGCCCCGTAACCGTGCCGATAGGAAACCCATGGATCTAGGTGTCGCAGGTCTGGCTTCAGGCTTTGACTGGAAGGCCCTGGTGGACCAGCTGTCCGAAGTGGAACGGCAGCCGCAGGCGCGCCTCCTTTCGGACCAGAACAAGCTCGAGCAGCGCAACAACGCCTACGGCAGCATCAAGACCCAGCTCGATGTCCTGATGAACCGGGTCAAGGCGCTGACCGACGGCACACTCTTCGGCAGCCGCGCCGCCACCGTCTCCGACACCGCCGCGGCGTCGGCCACCGTCTCCGCCGGCACGCCGCTGGGCAGCTACGCCTTCAATGTCACCCAACTGGCCACCAGCGCCGCCCAGCGCGGGGCCGCCAATGCGGGAGCCGCCCTCAGCGCGACGGACGACGTGTCCGGCCTGCTGCTGAGCGAGGCGGGTTTCAGCACCGCCGTTTCGGGCGGCACCTTCACCGTCAACGGCAAGCAGATCACCATCACGACCGGTGACAGCCTGCAGGGCGTCTTCGATGCGATTTCCACGGCGACCGCCGGCGACGTCGTGGCCAGCTACAGTTCGGTGGATGACACGATTACCCTGACCTCCGGATCCGGCGAAATCATCCTCGGTAGCGCCACCGACACGAGCAACTTCCTCCAGGCTGCCCGGCTGCAGAACAACGGCACGGGCACGATCGAGAGCACCAGCGCGCTGGGCACCGTCCGCACCGGGGTCACCCTGGCCAACGCCAACCTGGCGACCGCCATCACCGGCGGCGGGGCGGGGGAGTTCAAGATCAACGGCGTCTCCATTTCCTTCGACACCGCCAGCGACAGCATCAGCAATGTCCTGGACCGCATCAACGAGTCCGCCGCTGGCGTCTCGGCGAGCTACGATTCGGTGAACGACCGGTTCGTCCTGACCAACAAGACGACCGGCGACGTCGGGATCGGGCTGGAGGACGTCACCGGCAATTTCCTGGCCGCGACCGGCCTCAGCGCGGGCAGCATCGAGCGGGGCAAGAACCTGCTCTACACGGTGAACGGCGGCGGGCAGCTCACCAGCCAGTCCAACATCATCACGGACGCCAGCTCGGGCATCGCCGGGTTGTCGGTCACGGCCCTCGACGAAGGCGCCACCTTTGACGTCGTGGTGGCATCCGACACCGCCAAGATCAAGACCGCGATCACGGACTTCATTGCCGACTACAACAAGGCGCAGTCCGTCATCGACACCCAGACGGCCAGCACCACGGATTCCAAGGGCAAGGTCACCGCGGGACTCCTCGCGAATGAGCGGGACCCCTTTGACATCGCCTCCGGGCTGCGCAGCCGCGCCTTCGGGCAGCTCACGGGCCTGACCGGCGTGTTTGATGCGTTGGCCGACCTGGGCATCTCCACCAGCGGCGACAACAACAGCCTGACCCTTTCGGACGAGACCGCGCTGGACGACGCGCTGGCCAACAACCTGACCTCGGTCAGCGAGCTTTTCACGAACTCGACCAACGGATTGGCCGTGAAGCTCGAGTCCTTCCTTGAAGACACCGTCGGCGACGACGGCTCCCTGGTCGAAAAGCAAAGCACCCTCACCTCTCAGGCCGGGGCCATCGATGTGGACATCGAGAACCTCGAACGGGTGGTGCAGCAGAACCGCCAGCGGATGATCGACAGCTTCATCGCGATGGAGACGATCCAGCAGCGGGTCAACCAGCAGTTGCAGTTCCTCCAGAAACAGCTCGGCACCACCTCAACGAAATAGCTGACAGAGGCTTACCCCCAAGCCGTTTGAAGACCACTCCCTACCTCCGATTGCTTCGCCCCCTGGCGCGCCTCCTGACCGCGGCCGGCCTCATCGGCGGCTGTGCGTTGCCCGACCCCGACGACCTGGTCCTCGGGCCGGAGTTCAAACCGGCCAACTACCACGTCGAAACCCGACGCCTCAATCCCCAGTTACGGCGCGTGCTGGTGCTCCCCCTGACCAGCGAAGCCGTGGGCTCGCCGGCGGCCGATGCCTTGGAATCCCTCGAGACGACCGTTCGTGCGGAGCTGAAGCGGACCCAGCGGTTCGAGCTCGTCTGGCTTACCCGGTCGGAATTGGTGACGCTCTCCGGCCGGTCTGACTGGGCGGCCGACTCCGTCCTGCCGGCGGATTTCCTCAAACGGCTCCAGGAGCAGCACCAGTGTGACGGCGTGCTGTTCTGCCGGCTGACCCGCTACGAGACCTACCCTCCGCTCGCGGTGGGCTGGCAGTTCAAGCTCGTGGGTTGCCCGATGCCGCAGGTGCTTTGGGCGTTTGACGAGGTGTTCGACGCCCGCGAAGCCGGCGTGGTCAATGGCGCCCGACGTTTCCAGCAGGCGGACAAGTCCCCGGGGCGTCGGACGGGTGATTCGCGGGTCATCCTGTCTTCGCCGCGGCGGTTCGCCGCCTACGCGGCGCACGGCGCGTTCCTCACGCTGCCGGATCAGTGATTCCCCTCGCCGC